>NZ_CP162102.1:0-310277 GCF_042466665.1 Peterkaempfera podocarpi | reverse complement strand
GCCCGACTGGTGGGACCTGGCCGCTGTGGCCGGGTGGAGTCTGCTGGCCTACGGCGTCGCCGTGCGGGCCGCTCTGAGCAGTGAGGAGATGCACGCCCTCGTACGCGCTGCGGAGTCGGACGAGTACCGGCAGCCGACCCGGCCGTGACGCCGACTCCGCCGGGTGAGCCCGGGCCGGCCCCGGCCCGGCGTACGGCCTGCGGTGCGGCCTGCCGCGCCGATCAGGCCGGACGGCCCGGGCGCGCGTGCCCGGGCCGTGGGCGCGTCAGTGGCCGCGGGCCTCCGCGGCCTCCAGCCCCCGGTCGATGCCGTGCGGGACGACCTGCTGTCCGGGCTCCACCTCCAGACGCCTGCCGTCGATGCGGACCTCGACCTTGTCGGCCTCGAAGGAGACCATGTCCTCGATGTGCCCGACCTCGGGGTAGGCGCGACGGTACGTCCAGGCCGCACGCTTGGCGCCGTCGATGTCGTAGTAGTCGGCAAGTCCCTTGTAGGGGCAGAACGTCTGGCCCTCGGCGGACACCAGCCGGCTCTGGTCGATGTCGGCGCGGGGCACGTACCAGCGCGGGGCGAAGCCCGACTCGTAGAGCACGACGGGGTTCTCGGTCCGTGCGACGGTGGTGCCGTCGGAGAGGACCTCGAGGGTGCGGACGGTCCTGCGGATGTCGATCCGGTGGTATGCGTCCGCGGCGTGGCCCAGGATCCGCTCGTCCTCCTCGTAGAAGGCGTCCATGGCCCGCCAGGCGAAGGCGATCCGCCCCTTGAGTTCGTTTGCGTGCTGCGGCAGGCCGACGAACTCCCATGCCGCCCGCTCGGCGGTGTGGCCGTGGGCCTGCACCGAGTACCAGGTGGTGTCGCCCAGATCCTGATGCCGGGTGGTCCGGTCGCTCGGCACCAGGACGTCGGCCCGTACGTCGGCGCGGGGGAAGTACGCCACCGGGTATCGGGCGGGCTCGTGCAGCACCAGGACGTCCTCACTGTCGGCGATCCACTCGCCGTTGAAGCGCACCCGCATCCGGCGCCGCAGCCGTTCGGCGAACAGCAGCCGCTCGGGCATCGGCTCAGGAGTCAGGAAGCGTCCACTGGCGGTGGGGGAGAGCGGGCCCTGCTGCCATGACAGTCCCATGGTCATTCCTCTCGTTCTCTGCGGGTCCCCGAGGTGTCCTGTGGGACGGGTTCGGCCGCGAGTCCGGTCGTGCCGCAGCCCGGTTGCCGGTGTCCGGGGCCTACGGCACCGGGAGTTGCGGACCCGGACGGCCGTGGAGGGTGGTCCGCGGCCTTCCCCCGGAGCGCCTGCCGTGAATCCCGGACCTACGGCGGGCGAAGTGCTCCGCGAGGGTGCGGGATCCTCGTCCGCGGGCCCTGATGACGGCCAGCGGCTGGATGCCGCGGTATCAGGCGTGAGACGCGCGGTGCCGTCCGCCGATGCCCCTCAGGCGAGGGTGCGTCCGAGGAAGTCGCGGACATGGCCGGTGAGGGCCTCCAGGTGGCTCTCCAGAGCGAAGTGCCCGGATTCCACCAGATGTATCTCCGCGTCGGGAAGGTCACGCTGGAAGGCGCGCGCTCCGTCAGGGCCGAAGATCTCGTCGTTGGCGCCCCACACGGCCAGCAGCGGCACCTGGGACTCGCGGAAGTACTGCTGCACCGCGGGGTAGAGGTCGACATTGGTCGGGTAGTCGCGGAACAGCTTGAGCTGGATCTCGTCGTTGCCGGGCCGGCCGAGCAGGGCCTGGTCGTGGATCCAGTTGTCGGGGCTGACCACCGTGGGGTCGGCCACGCCGTTCAGGTACTGCCAGCGGGTGATCTCCGGGGTCAGCGCGCCGCGGACCGGGGGTTCCGTGTCCGGGCCCGGGGCCTTGGCGTAGGCGAACAGGCCGTCCCAGAAGGGCTTGACGAAGCTTTCGGTGTACGCGTTGCCGTTCTGCGTGATGATCGCCGAGATCCGCTGCGGGGACTTCAGTGCCAGCCGCCATCCGATGGGCGCGCCGTAGTCATGGACGTACACGGCGAACCGGTCGACACCCAGCTGGTCGAGCAGCCCTGCGGTGACCTCGGTGAGAGCGTCGAAGGTGTACGCGAAGGCATCCAGACCCGGCATCGCCGACTGGCCGAAGCCGATGTGATCGGGTGCGATCACCCGGTAGCGGTCGGCCAGGGCCGGGATGAGGTTGCGGAACATGTGGGAGCTGGTCGGGAAGCCGTGCAGCAGGACCACGACGGGCGCCTGCGGGTCGCCGGCCTCCCGGTGGAAGACATCGAGGCCGTCGACGGTGCGTGTCCTGTAGTGGACGGTGCCACTCATTGCGCCTAACCTCCGTAGCTGATTTAGAGGGTTATGACTTCAGTCGACCACGCGGCATCTAACCTGTCAACGCATCTTTGAGAGTTAGTTTCGGAAGAGTCCTGTCGGCGTCGGGGGCCCTGCGGCTCCCCGGCGGGCTACTGCTCCTGTCCCGGCGACGCACGGGTGGTGCGGGCTTCCTGTGTGGCCCGGCCGTCTTGGCGCGGCTCCGGGCGCGCCTCGCCCCGGCGGCCTCGCTGGGCTCGGGCCGGGGGGTCGGGCGCCATCCGGGGACGAGCGGCCCGACCGCTCGGCTGTGCGGTTGCCTGCCATGTCTCTCCTTCCCGTCCATGGCGCCGCCTCACCGCAACCGGAGCCTCGGCGACTCGCGGGGGGCATGGAGTGCATAACCATTGAGGCTTGCATGGGGGGTTAGGCTGGGTGGAGTCCGGGTGTAACCCGCCGGCCCGGCGAAGTGATCAGGAGATCTGACGGTGATCGATCAGGCACAGGAGGACACGCTCCTGGAGCTCCTCAACACGGCGCCCATGGTGCGGGATGCCGTGCAGGACGAGCTCGCCGACCCGCAGACCGCCCGCCCCTGGCAGCAGGCCCACGGGGGAAGCGGATCCGAGGAGGAGCGCCGGCACCTGATCGCGGCTCGCGATGCCCTCCAGGAGGTGATCCGCGGACGGCGGGAACCCGCTTCGCTGACGGCACTGCTCGAAGGCGTCAGCTCCCGGCCGACCGTGGGCGGCGACGGGATCGCCTGGGAGCTGGACGCTCCCGCCGAGCGCAGGGCCGCAGTCGATGCGGTCCTGACATGGGCCGCCCTGCGGCAGGCGAAACCGGGGCGGCTGCGGCCGTGCGCGAACCCGGACTGCCGGCTCTTCCTCGTGGACCGCAGCAAGTCCAACAAGGCCCGCTGGTGCTCCATGGCGGTGTGCGGGAACCGTATGAAGGCCCGCCGTCACTACGAGCGTGCACACCGGGCCCCGGCCGCCCGG
The DNA here is from genome assembly GCF_042466665.1 of Peterkaempfera podocarpi. Classification (GTDB taxonomy): domain Bacteria; phylum Actinomycetota; class Actinomycetes; order Streptomycetales; family Streptomycetaceae; genus Peterkaempfera; species Peterkaempfera podocarpi. The sequence goes on along the minus strand of NZ_CP162102.1, from coordinate 306,989 downwards.
TGAGCCGGGGAGTCATCACCCGCAGGTGAGGTGTCCACCGCGCCGGGCGCCGCCCCGAACCCGCTGCCCCCGCGGGGCCGTCTTCGCCCGAGTCGGCGCCGGTGGATCTCGCCGTGGGCGGCGGCCCGCCGGGTGGACGGGCGCCGGAACCTTTTCACGAGTCTCACAGGACCCCTCCAGGGCCTGCGGAATCAAGGGCTAGCGTGCTTAGGGGCACGCGATCCCGCAGGGAACGCGCGGCCGCAACCGGACCGGATCCGCAACCGGCCGCCGGCCCACGGCGGCACCGCCGGCACAGAAAGAACGCAGATGGACTACTGCTCCTCCTGCCGACGCCACCTCAACGGGGCCCTTTCCTGCCCCGGCTGCGGCGCGTGGGCCCCCGACGTCGCCCCGCTGCTCCAGGGCGGCCGGATTCTGCCTGCGGCCGCCGGGGAGGGGCGCACCGGACGGCACAGTGCGGGCTTCCCCGCGTCGATGCCGTACGAGGAGATCCTCCCCGAAGCCGCGACGGCCCCGGCCGTCCCGGCGGGGCCCGCCACCGGTGAGCCGGGCTACGGGCCGGCGGACCGGTTGGGACCGGTGGGACCGTCCGGGAGTGAAGCGGGCACCGCCTCGCTGCCCCATGGGCGTGCTGCCCGACGCCGTCAGCTGGCGCGCCTGAAGAAGCACCGCCGCCGGGCGCTGATAGCGACTGCCGTCGCCGTGGTCGGCGGCGGTCTGGCCGTCGCCGCACTCCCGAGCGACATACGTCCCGGTCGTGCGGAGGCGGCATCGTCCCCGGACCTGGCGCACCAGGACGTGGACAGTCAGGGCGCTGTACCGAGTCAGCCCGCAGAACCGGCCGCCGGGGCCACGGCACGCCCGACCGCATCCGCCCCCGGGCAGTCGCCGGACCGCGCCGCCACCGCTCCCGCGGCTCCCCGGTCCGACACGGCCGTCACCGCGCGCCCCACCGGCGGGACGGCCGCCCGGGGCGGTGCAAGGACAGCAGCAAGCCCCGCACAGACCGCTTCGCGTCCCACGCCCACGAGTGCGGCGGGTGCCATCTCGGGGACGGCGGGCCAGCAGGTCTCGCCGACGGGCGGCGCAGGGAACGCCACCGCCGGCTCCACCGCCTCCTCCACCCCGCAGGCGTCCCCGTCCGCGACCGCGGGCGGCACCCCGGCCCCGTCCTCGTCCTCCGCCAGCCCCCAGGCCTCCGAGACGCAGCAGGGGGATGCGCAGACGAAGCCCATCTGCCTCCTCGTCCTCTGCATCGGCTGAGGTGGCAGCCCCGGCCGCGCGGATCAGTAGAGGATCGCGCGGACCAGGGAGAGATCGGCCTTCCGGCGCTCGCCGAGACGGTCCACTGGCCAGGCGGCCGAGCCGCCGTAGGCGAGCAGTAGCGTGAGCTCCTGCACCTCCAGGGCGGCCCGCTCGGCGGCTCTCCGGTGCTCACCCGCGTCCAGGGCTTCGCTGATCCGCTCCGGTTGGAGCAGCTCCCCGTCGAGCCGACGGGCGAGCGGACCCCGGGCGACCTCCGGCAGGGCGGTCCCGACGTCGAGGACGGCACGTACCTCCGGGCGGTCCTCCGGCCCCGCATGGAGCCACAGCAGTGCCAGAGCGCCTTCCACCGGGGACCAGATCGCATAGTCCTCCTCGAACAGGACACCGAGGGCGGTGCTGGCGACCAGCCACGCGTCGTCGCGGCGGGATGCGGCCTCGCAGGCGTAGGCGAGCGTGGTGACCGCCCGGAGGTCGCGTGGCGAGCTCACCCGGATCGTTCTGACCGCACGCGCCGCCTTGCGCAGAGTGGCGGGTGCGTCGGGCGTCGCGGCGATGTCCGCGGCCCGGGTGGTGACGAGATGCTCCAGGTGGCCGCTCATCGCCGCTGCGACATCCCTGCGCACGGTCCCGTCCGGTTCGGCGTCCAGGAGGCGGCGGACTCGAAGCAGCGTCTGTGCGGCTCCGGGCATGGCCGGCAGCGCGCAGCCGGCGGCCCTGCGGACGTCGGGGTCCGCAGCATCGGACAGCAGCCGGATCAGCTGCTCCCGGGCCGTGTCGGCGGGCTCGGGGACGGTCTGGGCCGCCTCATCTCCGGCCTTCTGCTCGGCGTACCAGGCCGGATCCTCGGGAGGGATGGCCTGGAGCAGACGCAAGGCCTCGACCCGGACCTGCGGCTCCTCGTCCGGGTTGTCGGCGACGGCGAGGAGGAAGGTCGTCAGAAGCTCCGGATCTCCCGGCTCGGCTTCCCGCGCGAAGGTCCGCAAGGAGGCGGCACGCTCCACAGGGGTGCGGTGCGGGTGTGCCGCGATGAGCTGCCTGGTGTCGGTGCTGCTGGTCGTCGCCACGTTCCGCAGCATTGCATATGCCCGGACCGGGCCGTGCGCGATCTCGTGTGCACCGCGGAGGACAACGACTTCGGCCGAGCGCGGCTTCGGCCGTCCGGGTTGTCCGGCCGCACAGATGGCCCCCTTCGGCGCCCGGGACGCCCGGTCGGCGGCGAGCCGCGCTGTCAGGCGTTCCGCGGCAGCTTGACCTGTCTGCCCGCTGTCGGCGCATCGGGTCCCCCGGACGGACGCCGGCACCCGGTCCAGCGGCCTGAGCGCCGCCCCGCCGTGAGCGGCACCATCGCGGCATCCGCCGTCTGAGCGTTGATCAGCCCCAGGCCGACCGGACGGATCCGGGCGGGTCGGGAGGCAGCCCGCGGCCTCACGGGCGGGCGTACGGGGCAGACCGTCACCCCTGCCTGCCGCCGTGTGCGTCACGCCGCCGGTTCACAGCTGGACGGGCAGGTGGCGGGGTCCGCGAAGCATGGCGTTCTGCCGGTAGGGGGGCGGATCCTGGACCAGATGTGCCGTGCTCAGGAGGGGGATCAGTGCGCCGAGCGCAGCCTGGGCTTCGAGGCGGGCGAGCGGCGCGCCGTAGCAGAGGTGGATACCGCTGCCGAAGCCCAGGTGCGCATTGTCCGGACGGGTGGGGTCGAACCGGTCGGGCTCGTGGAACCGTTTGGGGTCGCGGTTGCCCGAGGCCAGCGCCAGTACGACGGACGTGCCCTTGGGGATCCTGGTACCGGCGACATCGAGGTCGACGCGGGGGATGCGCTCGCGCATATGGACCGGTGGTTCATAGCGCAGCAGTTCCTCGACCGCTTGCGGCAGCAGTCCGGGATCGCGGCGCAGCCGGTCCAGGTCCTCCGGCCGGCGCAGCAGGGTGAGCACCCCGTTGGTGATCAGGTTGACGGTGGTCTCATGCCCCGCGATGAGCAGCAGTACGGCAGTCTCCGCGAGCTCCTCGGTGGTGAGCCGCAGTGCCTGGTCCGGTTCGTTGACGAAGGCGGAGAGCAGGTCGTCGTCCGGCCGGCCACGGCGTTGTTCGGCGAGGCCGACCAGGTACTGGCCCAGCTCGATCCGCGCCTGGTTGCCGGCCTGGGCCCGCTCGGTGGAGTCCTCGTTCGGCCGCACGTCGGCGGATGTGACCAGAGTGTCGGACCAGGACCGGAAGAGCGGCTCGCCTCGCGCGGCACGCCGAGCAGCCGGCAGATCACGGTGACGGGCAGCGGGTAGGCGAAGTCGTCGACGATGTCGATCTCCCGGCCCGGCTGGAAGGCTTCCGTCAGTTCCTTGGTGAGCCGGACGATCTCGCCGCGCATGGCATCGATCCGGCTCGGGCTGTGAGGCGGCCCGAACGGCCGCATGGCCAGGGTGCGCAGCCTGTGGTGCTCGGGGTCGTCGAGGCGCAGAAACGGCAGATTCCCCATCTGCCCGGACGGAGTCGGGGAGGTGCGGCTGCGCGGATCGGCGCTCATCCGCGGGTCATGGAGCAGAGCGGCGATCTCGTGGTAGGTGCCGATCAGGCAGCTGCCGTCCGCCTGCCGGACGACAGGACCGGCCTCGCGCAGTTCCTCGTACAGCGGGTACGGGTCGGGGCGGTTCGCATAGTCGGTGATCCGTGCCAGCAGGGTGTCGGAGTCCATGGTGGCTCCTCGTGGTCGGGCGGGACGTGGGTCAGGCAGGCTGCACCACGGTCAGTCGGCGGTCGGGCAGATACCCGGTCAGCGCCACGGTGGGGCCGTGGGACAGCCCCCTCGGATCCGGCACGTCGGAGGGGATCGGGACCTCGGCCGCGAGCGGACGGTCCGACGCGCCGGGCGCGGGCGGGAACGGCGCCGCGGTCTCGATCAGATGCTGGTAGTAGTCGAGCGACTTGGCCATGTCGACGGTGACTGCGGCCGTGACCCGCCCCTGGTAGCCGTAGACCATCGCCAGTCGGCGTGCCTCCAGTGAGCCCTGGGCGATGACCACATGGTCGGAGAAGGTGGGCACGCCCACCGACTTGATGTTGAGCCCGAACTGGCTCGACCAGAACGTCGGGATGGCGAGGTGCGGGCGCCGCAGCGGACCCGGGCTGACCATGTTGTGGGCCGCCACCTCGGCCTGCGCGACGGCGTTGCCCCAGTGCTCCAGGGAGAGCATCTGGTACCCGAAGAGGGGGTGCGGGAACCGGGAGACGTCGCCGGCCACAAAGACGTCGTCGGTGACGATCCCGTACATGTTGAAGGCCCGGCACCCGGCGTCGCAGGCGATCCCGCGCGAGCCTGCTGCCAGCCCGGACTCGGCCAGCCACTCGACGTTGCGGACCGCCCCCAGCGCCACGACGCACACATCCGCGTCGACACGGCTGCCGTCCGACAGGTCCGCACCGGTGAACCGGCCGTTCCCGTCCCCGCGCAGGGTGGTGACCGTCACCCCGCACCGCAGATCCACGCCGTGGTTGCGGTGCATGGCGGCCGCAAGCTTCGACAGCGTCCCGCCGAGCGCGCCCACCAGAGGCGCGGGACCGCGTTCGGCGACGGTGACGGCCAGCCCTCGTTCCCGGCAGGCCGAGGCGATCTCCGAGCCGGTGAAGCCGCCGCCGATCACCAGCACCCGCTCCGGCCCGGCCGCCAGCCGCTCGGCCAGCTCCCCGGCCTCGTCACGGGTGCGCAGGGTGAAGACCCCGTCCAGGGACGCCTCGTCCGGGTTGGGCCAGGGCCGAGCCCTGGTCCCGGTGGCGATCAGCAGCCGGTCGAACGGCAGCGACTCGCCGTCGGCCAGCATCACCCGTTTCCCGAGCGGGTCCAGCCCGGTGGCGCGTACTCCCAGCCGCCAGTCGGCATCCGGATCCCGGCGCATCGGCAGCGCCGTGGTGTCCGCAGGCACCTTGCCGAGCAGCACCTGCTTGGACAGCGGCGGCCGGTCGTAGGGCGGACAGGGCTCATCCCCCACCACGGTCAGTGAGCCGGCGAAGCCCTCCTCGCGCAGCGTCTCCGCGGCCCTCAGCCCGGCCAGCGACGCACCGACGATCACGATGCGGCCCTCGCGCAGATCACCGGGCACCGGCACTCACCTCCTTGCCGACGAGGATGGCCTGGACCGGGCAGGCGGCTGCTGCCTGGCGCACGTATTCCAGCTGTTCGTCCGGGACGGCCGGGGCGTACAGCAACCCCTCCTCACCGTGCAGCTCGAACACCTCGGGCGCCAGGAAGACGCACTGGGCGTAGCCCTGGCAGCGGGTGAGATCCACAAGGATCTGCATGGCGAGCCACTCCCTGAGTCGAACCGGCGTTCCCGTCTCTTTCTACGCCGGAGTCGAACCGGGCGCTCGTTGCGCCCGTGCCGCCTCCGGTGCCCGCGCTGCTGCTCATCGGCGGGTCCGGGGAGGAGCGGAAGCGGCCGTCCGTGCAGGTTCGTCCGATCGGCGGCCCCCGTCGCAGCAGCCGGGCGCGGATGGGACGGGGGCCGCCGGTCGGTGGTCAGGCCGGTGGCTCGATCCGGAAGGCCGGAGCAGGCGCGGGCGAGTACGGCGGCCGGCTGGTCACCCGCGAGCCGACCCGGGGTGGGGTATGCCGGAAACCCGGTGGAGTTCCGCCGACCCTGACAAATAGGGTCGCGGCATGAGCACCCGTACCTTCCGCATCACCATCCGCGGCGTCTTCGACGCGCTCACCAGCGACCAGCGGGCGCAGCTCCTGGCCCGTGCCGCGGAGCACGACGTCCTGCGCGCGGCGTTCACCGCGGAGGGCCACCTCAGCTACGACCTCGCCGCGCGGTCTGCGTTCACCTTCCGCTTCCAGGACTCGGGAGAGGCCGAGGAGGACATCCTCGAGGCGACCGAACGTGCCGAAGAGGCAGCCAAGGCATGGCTGACCGGGCGTGGCTACGGATACAAGAACCTCAGGTCCCACGCCGAAGACCTCTCCCAGGCGCCCCTGGGCAAACGGCAGCGCCGCGCCGCTGCCCGCGGGAGCGCCTGACCCTGCGGCAGCGGCCCGGACAGCCCTCTTTCCGGCGGCTGGACGGTGCCCGCCGGGCCCGCACACGGGGGGCGCAACCCCGCTGCCGCGCTGCCGCGCGGCTGGTCCGGTGGCGGAGGCGTGATGGGTTCAGGCGATCAGGACCCTGGGAGCGATTGCCGGCGACGGGACGGCTGGTTGCTCAGGGCTGTACTGCGTCGAACGGCAGAACGCGGTGAAAGACGACCACGGCCTGGCCGGGGCCGTTGTAGTCATCGACGATCTCCGCGTCGAAGCCGAGGCGGCGGTGGAATGCGATCGAGCCGGTGTTTCCGAGTGACGTGATCGCCTTCAGCCGTAGCGCGCCGTGGCGATGCGCTGCCTCAGCGAACGCCGCATACAGACGGCGTCCGAGACCGGTGCCGCGGGCATCGTCCCGAGTGGCGATCAGGTGCACATATCCGGTGCCGGTCGGGGTGACGAACCCGAGGACGTACCCGTGGATTCCGTCCTCGGCTCGGGCGACCAGGCAGGTTTCACCGAACTCGTGCACCAACTCCGGACGGTGCAGCGACCTGAGGTCGCGTTCTCCCCAGTACCGATGGTGATCAGCAAGAACCTGGTGGAGGTCCGCTGTCCCGGCCGATGTGATCTGTGAGCCCATGGCAGCGATCATGGCAGGCGTCCTGCTCGTTCGAGGAGCGGGGGCGCTGATCGGTCCGTGACACAGCAAGAGCCGCACGGATTCGGCGACCCTTCCTGCCCGGTCCGGGGTCTCCCGCGTGCCCGGAGGACCACCGGTGGCAGGACCGGCCCTGAACTGGTGCGGCGCACGCCGGGGCGCAAGCGGGCGGGGAGCGCACGATCCGGGTGGGATGCCGCCGGACGTGGCTCCGGCGGCTGCCTGGGGCGGGACCGCCCCGCAGGTGCGGTGACGGGTGAGACCTCGTTCCGCCCGCACCGACCGTGGTTTGGCCCCCGGGAGCGGGGAGGTATTTGTCCATCCACGGGACAGTTCCGGGCCGTCAGCGGTTCCACAGGGCCGGCGCGACGCGGCCCACGAGGAGGAAGCAGGATCATGGATCTCAGCGGTGTGCCACCGATCACGATCGTCCGGCCCGGGGAGGGCCAGAGCGTGCACATCCCCGGCTTCGGAGCCGACTTCAAGCTCTGGAGCGACACCACCGGCGGTGCGGTGTCCATGGTGGAGCACCCCTTCGACGTCGGTGTGATCACCGCGCCGCATCGGCACACCAGGGAGGACGAGTACTCCATCGTCCTCGAGGGCGAGATCGGCTTCCGCTCCGACGACGCCGAGACGGTCCTCGGCCCGGGCGGATACATCATCAAGCCGCGTGGACAGATGCACGCCATGTGGAACGCGGGCGACGTTCGCGCCCGGATGATCGAGATCATCATCCCCGGCGGCTTCGAGCACTACTTCCGTGAACTCGGCGATCTGATGGCGTCCAGCGTGACCGACCGGGGCGCCTTCAACGAACTGGCGGAGAGGTACGGACTGACCTACGGCCACCCCGACTGGCTCGACGACATCGTCCACCGCTACGGCCTAAACCCGCCCACCCACTGACAGCCGCGACCACCCGCCGGCCCGCTCGCCTGCCGGGCGCCGCCGAGTCGATCGAGTGCGGTCGGGAGGGATATGAGCCCTCGGTGGCCGTCGGGCGTATCCGTGCGGCGAGTCGACGCCTGCGTCCCGGCAGGGGTGACCTCGGCGACCTGTCCCCACCTGCCCCCGGGCGCCCTCGTCCGCCCCCGTCCGCACTGGCGCCGCCCCCGTTGCCTGCGCCCCTGACGAGCCAGGGGCCGGGCAGGCACTTGCCGCCTCTCGTATCTGCCACAAGGAGTCCGATGCCTTACTTCCGCAGACGGCCGATGGAGATCGAAGCCATCCGCTGGACCGGCGACAACGCGGATCAGGTTCGCGCATTCGTTTCGACCAAGAGCGGGGGCGAGCCCGCCTTTGCGGTCCGGCGGCAGGTGGCACAGGTATGGGCCAGGGAGGAAGGCTGCTGGGTGGACTGCCCGGTCGGTCACTGGGTGGCCCGAGGTGTCCTGGGGGAGTACTACCCGGTGAGCCCCGCTGCGATGGAGGCCTCGTACGAAATGGTCGGCGCAGCGCAGGAGGCGGAGGATCCGGAGGGCCGTCTGCAGCGGCCCTGATCGTCGATCGTCGTCGGCAGACCATCGTCAGCATGCTGGGGCGCGGCCCAGGGGTGGTAGCGGTCTCGGCCTGGGATCCGGCAGGAAGACACGGTTGCCGCAGGAACCGGCGGAGCCGGTGCGCGGTGTCGTGGACGCACGGGGCGAGGTCCGGGACGCATGGTCCCCGATCTCGTCGAGGATGAGCGGGATCAGGCTTTCGGGGGCCTGCCGCTGCGGAACTGCCCATTCCCGGGGGTGACTTCACGGGCACGGCTCGCCCGAGAAGGTAGCGCCTCCACCGGCCATTCCACGTCGCCGGCCTCGTGGACGGGGCTACGCTGTGCCCTGCGGTTCCGGTCTGGTCTTCGGCCTTGTCCACCGATGATCAGCCGTAGCCGTACACGCGGCCTGCTGCCGGCCGTTCCACGACGGTGAGTCCGAACGCAGATACCGAGAGGTTGGGGTGTCCCGCAGAGTGTCGACATCGCCCGAGTTCCGTGGCTTCGACTTGGTGCGGCGGGGCTATGACCGCAGCGAAGTGGACCGCTACCTCGAAGCCCTCTCCCAGGCCGACCCACAGGCGCCCCGTCCGGCGTTCCGGATCAGACTGCGGGGCTACGACCGTGGGCAGGTTGACGCGCGCATCGCGGACCTTCTCGCCGGCGGAGGCGTCGGGGAGTAACCCCGCCTGCTCCAGATAGTGACGGCCCGTCGGCCGCCTCAGGCAGGAGCCGTCAGCGCGGTTCGTCTGTGGGCCGCGACGGTGACCGATGGAGGGGGCCAGGTGGGCGCCGCTGATCGCGCGACGGCGTGTCTGGACGGATTCGACGCGCGAGGACGTCGGCAGGGCTGCCCGCGCCGCACGTGACCTCGATGCGGAGCTGGATGTCGCCCTGAGCCCTGCAACCGGCCGGTGTCGGGCATGACGGACGTCAGAACCACGGCGAATACGGACTGGCTCACGATCACCGCCGCTCGCGAGAGACTGCCAGGTTCCCTCCACCCCGAGGCGGTCGGTTGCGCCTGACTGCGTGATCGCGGCATCGACTGGATGCCATTCGCCAAACGCCGCCTGCCCCGCATGCCCACGAGCATCCGACGCAGCCCGAGTAGGAACAGCGCTGCCGGTACTGGCGACAGCCGGAATCGCCCTCGGCCGGAGTGCTCGGCGTCTCGCCGACGTGGCCGGTCCAGTGGGCCCCTGAGTGTGTTTCCCACCTGAACCCGGGCGGCTCCCCGCCTGACTCCACCGACCGAAAGGCGCCGCTCACATGCGACCTGCCCTGTTCACCGTCGACCTTCCGTCCCCAGGACGACTGAGCACCATGGCCAGACCCCGTGGCGGCGACTGGCTCGAGGACGAGATGACCGCGCTGAACGGCGCAGGCGTCGCCGTCCTGGTCTGCGCGCTCACCGGACCCGAACTCGATGAGCTCGGCCTCGCGGAGGAACCGGAACGAGCCGCGGCAGCCGGGTTGCAGTTCGTCGCCACACCCATCGTCGACCGTGCCGTTCCCGAACTCGCCGCGATCCTGCCGACCCTGCGCCTACTTGCTCAGCGGCTGCGCGAGGGAGCCCATGTGGTCATCCACTGCCGTGCCGGCACCGGACGCGCATCTCTCCTGGCTGCCGCACTGCTCATCCTCAACGGCAGCGATCCCGAGACAGCCTGGGGCCGGATCGAGCAGGCACGCGGACTCGCAGTCCCGGATACCGCCGAGCAACGGGAGTGGACGATGAAGCTGCTCGAGCACGCATGATGCCGACGACGCCCCGCAGATCCGGCATGCCCGGCTGCCGGTGAGACTCTGCGTGGCGAGCGAGCCGATGCGGGGGGATCGAGCCCGGCTACAGGGCGGATCGGTTGACGCAGTGACGGCCCTTGGGGCGGTGGACTGTACGGTGGCGGGGGAGGCGGGCAGTGCGATCCTGCCGGCGGAGGTTCTTGTTGAACTCCTCCACCGCGGAGCTTCTGGACCTGGCCGCGTGATCAGTGTGGAATCGTAGGATCCGGGCGGCCTCCTCGTCCGCGGCGGTGCTGTCGTGGTCCGGTGCTCCGCAGCCGGGCAGGCCGGTTCCCGGCGCTGCCGCAGCGGGAGCGGTGCCCGTCACCCATCGCTGTGTGCCCCTGCTGGGGCGGCGTGCGACATGCGGTTGATGGGTGTCGAAACTTTCGCAGAGCTTGCGAGCGACCTCGTGAGCCTCGCATCCACCCGAGGGCGCGTCGAGACATCCTTCCGGACGCGGAGACGCTCTATGGGCACGATCAATTGCGGATCCCGAAATGATTCGATGTCAACTCCAGTTGATCACATATGAGTTTCGGGGAACTTTCGGAAACCGAACTCATTGACCGTCAATCCAAGGTGGGCGCATACTCTCCAGTGATCGAAACCTCCCCGTAACGGAGGCGACTCCGTACGGTCACATCCATCCCACCCCGGGACTGTCCAGGCGTGCATGCCCGGAGACCGGAAGGCAGAGGTTGCAGTGATCGTGAAACCTTCGCGTACCCGCACCTCGGTCATCCCCGACACGGTCGGCGCACCGTCCCTGGTCGGCGCCACCGAGTTGTCGGATGTCGCCAATCCGGCGCGCAGCCTGGACGTGGCCGCGCATCGACCTTCCGGCCACGCGGATGCAGGCGGGGCTGAGGCGGCGCGCACGTGCGGGGCGCTGGACCGTGGCCTCGGGCGTGATCTTCCGGAGGCCGTCCATGACTCGACGGAGGCGGACCAGCACTCCCGCCTTCGACAGACCTCAATCACCTTCGATCCGGTCGGCGCCGGTATCGGCGGAAGTCACCGTTGATCCAAATGTCGTCCCTGCACACGGCCTGAATCGGTGTCGACTCGGGTGACCAGTGCGGGCTGGTTCCCATAGGCCCGCCTGCACCGCATTGCGTGCCACCGGCGTGTGGTTGCCGTCGCCTCGGCCACCCCGCGTCCAGGTCGCCTGAAGCCCCGCCGGGTCGGATCGGCCACCCGGCGTCCGCTCCAATCTGCACCAGGAGGAAGCGCGTACATGAACACTGTCCTCACTCGTTCAAGGTTCCGCATGCGCGGGCGCCTCAGGTGGATTCTCGCGCTGGTCGCGGCCGTGCTGCTGATCCCCGCCACCGCCCACGCGGACACCACGGTCACCTCGAACCAGACCGGCACCAACAACGGCTATTTCTACTCGTTCTGGAGCCAGAACAGTGGTCAGGCCTCGATGACCATGGGTGCCGGCGGCCAGTACAGCACCACGTTCAACAATGTCGCCAACTTCGTTGCGGGCAAGGGCTGGAGCACCGGCAACCGCAACCCGGTGACCTACTCGGGCACCTGGAGCACCTCCGGCAACGCCTACCTGTCGCTGTACGGGTGGACCACCAACCCGCTGGTGGAGTACTACATCGTCGACAACTACGGCTCCTACAAGCCCACCGGCACCTACAAGGGCACGGTGACCTCCGACGGCGGCACGTACGACATCTACGAGACCCAGCGGGTCAACCAGCCCTCGATCCAGGGCACGGCGACGTTCAACCAGTACTGGAGTGTGCGGCAGTCCAAGCGGACCGGCGGCACCATCACCGTCGGCAACCACTTCGACGCCTGGGCCAGCCACGGCATGAACCTGGGCTCGATGAACTACGAGATCCTGGCCACCGAGGGCTACCAGAGCAGCGGCAGCTCCAACATCACCGTCGGCTCCTCCAGCGGCGGCGGCACCACCGGCGGCACCACGGGTGGGACGACCGGGGGCACCACGGGCGGCACGACGGGCGGCGGCGGGAGTTGCACCGCGACCCTGTCCGCGGGTCAGCAGTGGAGTGACCGCTACAACCTGAATGTCTCGGTGACCGGTTCCAGCACCTGGACGGTGACGATGAAGGTTCCGTCGCCGGAGAAGGTGATGGCGACCTGGAACATCAACGCCAGCTACCCCGACGCGCAGACCCTGGTGGCCAAGCCCAACGGCAGCGGCAACAACTGGGGTGCCACCATCCAGACCAACGGCGCCTGGACCTGGCCGACGGTCAGCTGCAGTCCCAGCTGAGCATCCCGCACAACCAGCAACACCGCACCTGTGGCGCGGCGGCCCCGGCCGTCGCGCCACACCGCTATCAACCGCCAACCGCCGGCCGTGGATTGCGGGTCGTGGGAATCAGGACGCGTCCCCCAGGAGGAAACTGCTCTCCCGTCCTGACCGGGACGGGTGAGGCGGCTCCGCCATGTCCTCGGAAGTTCGTCGTCGCAATCAGCAGCCTTCCCGACGCTGCACCGAGCAGACACCTGCCCGTGGCCCGCCGGACATCGGCGGGCCACGCGCATTCCTGCCGACCCTGAATGCCGCTTTCGGTGCGACGGGCAATCACCCGGTCGCCTCCGCCGAAGCGTTCGCCGCCCCGACCACGAATGGGGCGACCGGCTGTCTCCGATTCCGGGCGAGCACTACAGTGAGGCACCGGACTGAGGGGGTCGGGTGGGTACGTTCACAGCACTTTCTGCCGGTGATCCAGCAAGAATCGGGCGCTACCAGCTTGTGGCGCGTCTGGGGGCCGGTGGAATGGGACGGGTCTTTCTTGCCCGTTCACCGGGTGGTCGTCTGCTGGCTGTCAAAGTCATCCGTCCGGAACTGGCCGAAGACCCGGAGTTCCGGCGTCGCTTCGCACGCGAGGTGGCCGCGGCACGAAGCGTGACCGGTCTGTTCACCGCGGCGGTCATCGATGCCGACACCGATGCGTCACCACCCTGGCTCGCCACCGCGTACATCCCCGGGACCGACTTGGGCACCGCGCTCACCAGCCATGGCCCCTGGCCGGAGGAGGCGGTGGCCCGCCTCGGCGCCGGCCTCGCGGAAGCCCTCGAAGCGATCCACGACGTCGGTGTGATCCACCGGGACCTCAAGCCGGCGAACGTCCTGCTCTCCAGCGACGGCCCCCGCGTGATCGACTTCGGGATCTCCGTGGCGACCGAGCACACCGCGCTCACCAGTACCGGCGTCACCATCGGCACACCGGGGTACATGTCGCCGGAGCAGATCACCGGGGACCCGGTCGGACCCGCCACCGACGTCTTCTCACTCGGCGCGGTCCTGGCCTACACGGCCACCGGCCATGCGCCCTTCGGAAGCGGCTCCGGCCATGCCCTGAGCTACCGGGTGGTGCATGAGCACCCCAACCTGGACGCCGTGCCCCAGCAGCTCCGTACGACCCTGGCACGCTGCCTGGACAAGAACCCCGCGAACCGCCCCAGCCTGCCCGATCTCCTCCAGGAACTCACCAGCGGAGTCCAGGACAGCACCGTCCGCCTCCGGCAGGCCGACTGGTTCCCGGCGCGGGTCACGCAGACGGTCCTCGACCAGGCCCAGCTGCCGGAGCTGCAACTGCCGCCGACCCGGCAGGACCTGTCGGCCCGGCAGGACCCGCAGGCCCGGCAGGACCCGCCGACGGAGCCACCCGCCGATGCCACCCCGCATGCGGAACCGACAGCAGCGCCGACACCCGCTCCGCAACCGGGCCCCGGACCCGCAGCGGGGAAGCGCAAGCCTCGCCGCGTCGTGGTGGTGGCAAGCGGAGCCGCCGTCATCGCAGCGGGCGCGGCCGCCTGGGTGCTGTGGTTGACGGCCCCGACCATCAGCACCGCCCAGCTGGTCACAGCCTGTACCGACATGTACAGCGACGGCGAGCTGACCCACAAGCAGTGCGAGCAGATCGCCGACTGCTACGAGCCGCACCTGCACGGTGTCTCCAACGAGCAGTTCAAGGCCGTGGTCGACTACAACCTCCGCGGCTCAGGATCGAAGCCGGCCAAATACGACGAGGTGGAAGCAGCCCGGCAGAAATGCGCCCAGGCCCTCTCCTCGATCTCAGCCTATGTGGACGGCACAGCCGGAGACACCTGAGCCGTCTCCCACTCCAGGGAGTGCAGGCTGTGACGTACCACGGTCCGCAGTGAAGAGACCATGCCGGCCGCGGCCCCGAAGGGAGGCTGCCGCCGGCACGGTCGCAACCCCGCCGGTCCGGGGCGTGGAGGGACCCCTGCGGCGAGGCGGTGCACGGAGAGAGGCCACGGTCTGGCCCCTGGTCCCTGACCCCTGACCCCTGGCCCCTGACCTCGGAGCCGGGCCGTGCGGGCCGGTCCGTGGACCGGCCCGCACGGGTGGTGGTGGTGTGGTGCGGTGTGCTCAGCTTGCCTTCTTGAGGGTGAAGTTGCCGGTGGTCGTCGCCCCCTTCACGATCTTCACCGTGGTGGTGGTGGGCTGGTAGCCGTCCTTGGCGACGATGATGGTGAGCGGGTTGTTGCGGACGTCGAGCCAGAGGGCGTAGCTGCCGTCCTTGCCGGTCTTGAGGGTGTAGCTGGACGCCCAGCTGTCGATCTGGACGGTGGCGCCGGCGAGCGGTGCGGTGCCGCCCTTGCCGTCGGAGCCGAGGACCGTACCCGCGTACTTGCCCCAGGTCTTCGGCGGGTTGACGTGCATGGTGACCGGAACCGCGGGGACCGGGTAGGGCGTGTCGCTGCCCACGGCCACCTTCGCGGTGTACGCGCCGGGCTGGGTGACCTCGGCGACCGAGGCGTCCAGGCTGACCACCACGGTGGTGCTGGCCCCGGGTGCGAGGGTGGCCTGCTGCGTCCCCAGGGACAGCCAGGTCACATCCGAGCCGCTGCCGGACTGGTCGTAGCCGGGCAGCACCTCGACGGTGGCGACCGGCGGGGTCAGGGTGCCGCCGGGGTTGCCGCCGACGCTGTAGAAGCCGGGGGCGCCGCCGCCGCGGTAGACCGCGGTGTTGGCGTTGGGCAGCGAGGCCCAGGTACCGGCCACCGGGTCGAAGGCGAAGCCCTGGTTGGTGATGGCGCTGCTGTCGTCGACGACTCCGCCGCTGGTGAGCAGCAGGCCGTTGGCGGCGGTGGAGGCCGCTGCCCAGACGTCGGTCGGCAGGTCGGCGATCGGTGACCAGCTGTCGGAGGAGGGGTCGTAGGCGTAGCCGTGCTTCACGGAGCCGGCATCGGTGGTGCCGCCGGCGCAGTAGAGCACGCCGTTGATGCCGCCGCAGGCGCTCCAGGCGATGGCCTCCGGGTACGAGGCGATCGGTGACCAGCTGTCGGACGAGGCGTCATAGACGTAGGCGTCCCGGGAGCCGCAGGCGGAGGAGGTGCAGCCGCCCACGACGTACAGCTTGCCGTTCAGGACCGCACTGCCCGAACCCGCATAGGGCTTGGGGGAGGAGGCGCCGGTGGTCCAGCTGTTGGACGACGGGTCGTAGATCTCCAGTTTGGCGTCGGGGTCGCCGCTCGCACCCCAGCCGCCGACGGCGTAGAGCTTGCCGTTGATGAATCCCTTGGCCGGTGCCTCGCGGGTGTCGGCCGCGGGGGCCAGCTGGGACCAGGAGCCCGAGTCGGGGTCGTAGGCGTACAGGTTGGAGGTGTCGTCGCTGCCGGTGTAGCCGAAGGCGGAGTAGAGCTTGCCCCCGTCCGCGGCGACCGCGCTGTCCTGGAGGGTCACCGGCAGGTCCGCCACCGGCTGCCAGGCATCGCCGGCGGCTGCCGTCGCGGCCTTGACGGTGGTGTTGGGCTTGGCGGTCGCGGCCTGCTCCGCTGCGGACAGCGGCGAGTAGTGGCCCTTGACCAGCTGGAGCGGTGCGCCCTGGGCGGCCTGCATCTGGAAGCCGCCGGACTGCTCGCCGAGGGTGAAGGTGGCGGGTGCCCCGCCGGTGTTCTTCACCGTCAGCTTCTGGGTGGTGTTGGCGCCCCAGGCCAGCGTCTTGTCCACGGCCGCCGGCGTGAAGGTGAGCTGACCGGCCTTGAGGGTGTAGTCGGCCTGGGTGGTGCTGTCCGCCGCCACCCGCACGGTCTTGGCGCCGGAGGTGTACTTGCTCTTCTCCGCTGTGAAGGGGTGCTTTCCGACGGTGTCGGAGAACATCCAGTAGAAGCCGTCGCCGAGCTCCGGGTCGTCCGGGGTGGCGGCGGTCACTGCCGACTGCGCGGGGGTGTCGGTGTTGGTGACGGTGGCTCCGACGATGCCGTCGCCGGTGTTGGCGTCGGTCACGGTGCCCGCGACCAGGCCGCCGGTCACCGGGACGTACGCCCGGTTGCCGACGAAGACGTCGTCCAGTTCCCACCAGTAGCCGAAGGACGCCGTGAAGTGGAACCGCAGCTGGACGGCCGGGTCGCCGGCGTACGCGGTGAGCGGGATCTCGACGTGGGACGGGCCGGTGAGGGTGGTGGTGCGGGTCCACAGGCTGGTCCAGGTGGCGCCGCCGTCGGTGGTGATGTCCACGCCGGCGCTCTGGTTGCTGTAGCTGCGGTAGTCGGTGTCGAAGCCGATCTGCGGTGAGGCGTAGCCGCTGAGGTCGTAGACCGGGCTGAGCAGCGAGGTGTCCTGGTGCTTGCCCGAACCGATGTGGTCACTGTCGACCATGGCGAAGGTCCCGCTGCCGCCGGTGCGGTTGCCGCGCTTGCCGGCGTCGGAGAACTCCCAGCCGCCGACGGTGCCGTCGGCGTTGGCCACGCTCCAGCCGTCCGGCGGGGCGGTCGCGGAGTCGAACGGCTCGGTGGGGCCGGTGCGCTGCACCTTGTAGCCCGCGGCGGTGGCCGCGTCGGCGTCGACCGGGACGGCGATGTTCACGGTCTGGGCCGAGCTGCCGACGGTGATGTCCTTGCTTGCCGCCTGGTAGCCGGGGTACCGCGCGGCAACCTTCAGCGTGTAGCTCTGGTCCACGGGGAGCTGGAGCTCGTAGGTGCCGGTGTAGGGGTCGGTGAAGACCGGTCCGCCGGGCACGCCGTCGACCGTGATCGCCGCGTAGAGCGGCCAGCCGTGGCCGGAGCCGTCGGTGACCTTGCCGGTGACGGTCTGGCGGGCCACCGCGTCCAGCGTGAAGCTCTCGGTGACCGTTGCGCCGTCGGCGACGGCGACACCGGCCGTCGTCGTGCTCCGGTAGCCGTAGGCGGAGGCGGTGATGTCATACGTGCCTGGCGGCAGGGTGAGGGCATAGTGGCCGTCGGCGTCCGTGGTGGCCTGGGCATCGCCCGCGGTGACGGAGGCTCCGGAGAGCGGGGCGCCGGCGGTGTCGGTGACGGTGCCGCTGATCTCACCGTGCGGGCCGCTGCGGAAGGCCGCCAGGCCGTTGGGGGTGCCCAGACCGGTCGGGCCGTCGTAGCCGGCCCCGGCGGTGCACAGATACCCGGGCGAGCACGAGCCGTTGGAGCCGCTGGTCACATCGTTGAGGGCGGAGGGGGTGAGATACGGGTAGGCGTTGGGGTAGCTGCCCGCCGCGGGGGAGCCCGCGGCCGCGTAGACACCGGCGATGATCGGGGAGGAGGCGCTGGTGCCGCCGTAGACCGACCAGCCGCTGCCGCCGTAGGTCTGGTAGACCGAGACGCCCGTCATGGGGTCGGCCACCGCGGAGACGTCCGCGACCGAGCGCATGTCACAGCCGGTGTCGGTCTGGAAGGCCGGCTTGGGCTCATAGACCGAGCAGCCGGACCCGGGGCCGCCGTAGCTGTTGTGCCACACCGACTCCGACCAGCCGCGGGCGCTGGTGGAGTCCTTGGCCAGCGCGGTGCCGCCGACGGCGGTCACATACTGCGACGCGGCCGGGTAGGAGACGCCGTAGTCGTCGTCGCCGGAGGAGGCGACCATCGCGACGCCCGGGTGGTTGTAGTGCGCGTCGAGGTCGGTGACCTCGGAGGGGTCCTCACCGCTGCCGGGTGTGCTGCTGTACCCGCTGCCGTAGGAGTTGGAGACGTACTGGGCACCCAGCGCGACGGCCTGGTCGACGGCTGCGCCCATGTCGTCGAAGCTCGCGCTGTCGGCCTCGACCAGCAGGATGTGAGCGGCGGGTGCGGCGGCGGAGACCATGTCGAGGTCGAGGGAGATCTCTCCGGACCAGTCGGGGTCGGCATCGGGGTAGTCGGTGCCGCCGCGCTGGTCGACCTTGCGGAAGCAGCCGTTGGCGGTGGTGCACTCCGGGAGACCGTACTGGGTGCGGTAGACGGCCAGGTCGGCCTCCGCGGTCGGGTCGTCAAAGGCGTCGACGATGGCGACGGTCCGCCCCGCGCCACCACCTCCGGGCAGGTTGTAGGCGCCTGCAGGTCGGAGGCGCCCCACCCGCTGGGCGTCGCCGCGGCCGGCTGGACGCCGTCGGCACCGCTGACATCGGTGCGGCGCAGCGCGAAGCACGCCACGTCACCGGGCTTGGGGGCGCTGCACAGCTGCTCGACGGAGGGTTTGACGGTCTGTGGTGCTGCGCTGGACGACTGCGCGTCAGCGGTCGCGGCGAGGGGCAGCCCCCCGCCCACGACCGCGATGACGGCGGAGGCAACGACGGCCAGGCGTGCGGGGGTTCGCCCCACGCCCGGTCTGAACAGCCTCAACGTTCGCAATGTGTGACTCCTCTGCATGTAGCGCTGGAGTCGACCCCTTGCGCGGCTCTCTGGTCGACAGCGAACGCATCGGTTCGCCGTCTACCTTTTTCACAGATCAACTACTGCGACAGCAAGGAATATCCATGGCACATGCATGTCATGACGTGAATACGCCAAGCCCTGACCTGGCCGCCGGCGGGACGGTTCATGGAAAACCCACAGGTCAAGAGCGCTCCTGTGAGGTCCGGCCGAGCGCCGGGGCAACAGGGACGTGTACCACCCCATGTTTGCTGCTACTTGACGACATGACTGCGTCCGGTCGGACCCCATACTTACTCTTTCCGGACGCGCCGCCTCGGGGCGGCTCGGCGGGGCCCGGCGACGCGGACCGGGCGGGGGCTTGCAGGAACGACGCGGCAGGCCCGGCGGGGCATCCCGTCCCCGCGGGCCGATGCAGACGTGCGCGGGGCCGCAGACACCCGATAAAGGTGCTGACGAACAATCAGGCACCCGGCTGTGCAGGGCCGTTCCATCGGCTGGCAGGATGCCCGCATGTCCAACACTCCACCGATGACGTACGAGCTCGTGGCAGCGCACCTCCAGGAGATCGGAATGGTGTCGCCGGAGAAGGCGCAGGCCGTCCTCGAGGAATTCGCCGACTGGGCGCACGACGAGCTGAAGCCCTATGACGTCGCCTGCGCACTTGGCAGCTTCGGCCTGGCGGTTCTCGTCCACGCCGACGACATCGACTATCTGGAGCCGGGCTACGCATGGCTCCTGGAGCAGGCGTCCGCGGTCGCCGGGGGAGCGGTCACGGTCACCGGCGTCCGGCTGCACGAGGGCGAGTTCTCGGGCGGCTCCCGTGACGACACCTTGGAGTTCCAGCGCAACGGCCGTCCCGTGTCCATCCTGGCCGAGCACTTCTCGGACGAGTACTACGACCACCTGGCAGCCTGCGAGGCCATCGCCATGCTCGCACCCGACGACGACCCCCGCTCCTTCCGCCTCGTCGACTTCGAACGCGAGCGGCACGGCGTCTACGACAGCATCATGGTCCTGACCACACCCGAGCAGGCGCAGGCCCTCGAGCGGCACTTCGGCCTGACCATCCGCTGAGCCTCCCCCCTTCGCCGGCTGTCGCCGGGCGCCGGCCGGCAGCCGATGCGCCCATCAGCCGGCCGACATCGGCCGCTCCCACTCAGGCTTCGGCGGACGGGAGCGCATACAGGCGCGGCAGGTTGACCACGATGGCTTCCTGGGTGCTGCGGGCGATCACCACCACGGCTTCGTCGTCCGGGTCCGGGTTCTCCTCGCGGTGCGGCACGAACGGGGGCACGAAGACGTAGTCGCCCGGCGAGGTGCGCAGCCGGACCTCCACGGCCTCACCGCCGGAGTCGTCCAGGAAGACGAACTCGGGGTGGCCGCTCACCACATAGATGGCGGTCTCGGACTCGCCGTGGTGGTGGTCGGAGGACGACGTCGACGGGGCGACATGGGTCTGGCCCATCCACAGCCGCTCGGCGCCGACGGTCCGCCCGCTGACGGCGGCGAGCCGCCGCATGCCGCCGGACTGCGCGGTGTCCTCGTCCAGGGCATCGGCACGCACATGGTGCAGCCGGGTGCGCAGTGGGGTGGCAGGGGCGTCCGAGTGGTCGGCGAGGTGCGGGTGGAAGCCCTCGCCAGGTTGCGTCTGCGGCTCGCTCATGAGGGGACGCTAAGGCGGTCCCAAAACGGATGTCAAGGCGACCCTCGACTCGTCCACCTGCGGAAATGAGACGGCAGTGGAAGGGCGGGCCGCTCGGGGCCCGGCCGTGGACAGCGGCCCGCGCAGCCGTCACCGGGGCAGGGTCACGGCCGGCCCTCTGCCGGGGCGCCCGGGAGCCGGGCTGCCCGAAAGGGGGAGCGTCCGGGCAGGGCGGGGGGTCCGGACCGGCGCAGGCTGCATCCGGGAGGCCGTCGCACAGGGCACCCGGAAAATCGGATTGCGGTCCGTGGGACTGCCGGTACTCTGATCCGGTTCCTGCTGTGCGGGCCTGTTCGGCCTGTGTGTGACGAGGGTGAGGAGGTGCGTCCTGATGGCTGCCGCCACGATGCGGCGCGCTTCCGCATGCGCGCCAGACGCCATGACTCGTTACCTGCCTGCCGGCTGACGAAGCGTTCGCGGACGCTGCACTCCGGTGGGCCCACCACAGGAGATCACCGCAGTGCGTGACCGCTTTGCCGACAGTGAGTCGTTCGCCCGTATCCGGCCCAAGGGCCGCAGCCGGCGGACCCGCCACGACGACGAGGCCGCCTTCGAGGAGGCCTTCGCCGAGCATGCCGCCCACTTCCGGCCGCCAGTGGCCGAACAGGGCGCGGACCCCCAGCAGGCCGCCGACGAATCCGACTGGGGCGAGGACTCCCGCGACGCCTCCGCGCACCTTGCCGAAGAGCCCCTGGAAGGGGACCGCTGGTCCACCTGGGACCGGTCGACCCCCACGGAGAAGGGACCTGAGCCCCGTCCCCGCTGGGTGGTGACCGAACTGGCCGCCGTCGACAGCGAACTGGGCATCCTCAAGACGGGCAAGGAGGCCGACGTCCATCTGCTGGAGCGCGGCGTCCCCGGAACCGACCGCCGCACCCTGATGGCCGCCAAGCGCTATCGCGACGCCCAGCACCGGATGTTCCACCGCGACTCCGGGTACCTGGAGGGCCGCGCCCACAAGGAGTCCCGGGTCAGCCGCGCCATGGCCAAGCGCACCGCCTTCGGCAAGGAGGCCATCGCCGGCCAGTGGGCCGCCGCGGAGTTCGCGGCCCTGGCGCGGCTGTGGTCCGCAGGCGTGGCCGTGCCCTACCCCGTGCAGATCCTCGGTACCGAGATCCTCATGGAGTTCGTCGGCGACACCTCGGGGGCCGCCGCGCCGCGCCTCGCCCAACTGCGCAGCGAGGAAGCGGACGTGGACGACCTGTGGGAGCAGCTGGGGCGCAGCCTGTCGCTGCTCGCCCGTGCCGGTTATGCGCACGGCGACCTGTCCGCCTACAACATCCTGGTCCACGAGGGTCGCCTGGTCATCATCGACGTCCCGCAGATCGTTGACGTCATCGCCAACCCGCGGGGCCGCTCCTTCCTGGAGCGCGACGTCCGCAACGTCGGAGCCTGGTTCGTCTCCCGGGGCCTGGACGCACGACACGTCGAGGAGCTCACCCGGAGTCTGGCCGCCGACGCCGGATTCGACTGACGGTCAGGGAAGCCTGCGGCGCCCTGGACCGGTCGTGGACCAGGGCGCCCGGCGGCCCCGGCGCCGAGCACCGCGGCAGCCGCGGGCCGGGGCCCGGCTCCGGCCGGCGGCGTCAACGACGAAGATGTCGATCTGCCCGTCGTAGATCGTCCCGGAGCGGCGGGTGAACGGGCGGAAGCCCTGGGCTGAGGCGGCTGGTTCGTATGGGGCGCAATGGGAAACGTGATGCAGGTGAAATCTACCTATTTAGGCGACAACCCGACCAAAGGCCTGCAATGCCGGATGTCCGACCCCATGGTTGATCACGTCAGCGCTACCTCGGCTGGCGCACCACCACATGAGGGGACACTCATGAACGCACGCCGCATCATCTCCGTCGCTGCAGCAGCCGCCTTCGCGGCCGGCCTCGCCGCCGGTCCGGCCCAGGCCGCAACCACCGTCCACCACCACCGAGCCGTCGCGCACCACTGGGCCGGTGCCCGCATCGGTGCCGTGCAGTACAACAGCCCCGGCCGCGACACCGGCAGCAACCGCTCGCTGAACGGGGAGTGGGTCGACATCGTCAACGACTCCCGACACGCGGTGAACCTGGCGGGCTGGACCCTCACGGACGCGAACCACCACCTCTACCGGTTCGGTCGCGTCTGGCTGGACGCACACCAGTCACTGCGGGTCCACACCGGACGCGGCACCGACACCCGCCGTGACGTCTACCAGGACCGGCGTTGGTACGAGTGGAACAACAACGGTGACGTGGCGACGCTTCGCAACCGTCACGGACACGTCGTGTACCAGGTGACGTGGGGCTGGGGACAGCGCCGCTGACCTGAGCAGTGCCGCTGCCCCGGACCGTGCACCGTACGGTCCGGGGCAGCGGCGCATCCGCGGCATCGACGGCTCCCGGCGGCGGGTGGCCGGGGGGCCTCGGCGTGGACCGGCTCGCGGCCCTCTCCGACCCCACGCCCGGGCAGCGCGGCAACGGCCCACCCGTGATGGGGCGCCGTATCTCAGGCAAGGGCATCGAGCCGGTTCGACAGGAACCCAGCCGTCGCGCGGACCCCGATCCCGATCGCACGCTCGTCCGCTGCGAAGTCCGGGGAGTGCGGGACCCCGTGGACGCCCGCTGCAGGCTCGGCCACACCCAGGTGGACCATCGCCCCGGGTACTTGATCGAGGAAGAGCCCGAAGTCATCGCCGTTGAACGGATACGCCGGGTGCACCACCGTGACCGCGTTCACGCGCGAGGTGCCGCAGATATGCGGCTGCCGCGGCGCTGAGCTCCGGCGAGCACACCATGGAGGGAAACGGCTGCTCGGTGAACTCCGCCCGCGCATGGGGGAGCGCATCCACAGAGCGCCGCACCTCGTCAGGGATCTCGGCATAGCGGCCGTCGGGCCACGCACGCAGCCAGTGACGTTTTCTCAGCGGTGATCACTTCCAGATTCCGTTGAGGACGAGGGCGGCGCGGGCGATGTCGCCGATCCGGCTGGGGCTGATGGTGACGTGCTGCAGGGTGCGCCAGCGCTGCTTGAGCTCGGCTGCGGCGCGTTCGCCGAGGGCTCGGATGGCTCTGATCAGGCTGTTCGTGGTTCGCGTGTCGGTGTGCAGAGCTTGCTCGGACTGGCCCTTCGGGCGCCGGACCGGGATGAGGATGCCGATGCCGGCGCCAATGTAGCCCTTGTCGGCCAGGGTGGGCAGGCCATCGGCGGCCGCTTTGTACAGCGCCGGGAGGGCGTGGATGCGTGCGGCGGTGATGTCGGGGGTGGAGCCGGGCTCGACGTCGGAGACCCACAGCGGGGTGCCGTCGGGGGCGGCCAGGAACTGCACGTTGCCGCCGAATGCCTTGTGCTTCTGGCTGAACCACAGGTCGTTGCCGTTGTCGCGGACGCCGGCGAGGCGGTCCGATTCGATGAGCGTGCCGTCGAGGATCACGTGGGTCATGCCCTGGCGTCGGCTGCGGTCCAGGACCTCGTGCAGGTCGGGGGCCTGGTCGGCGAGGACGTCGATGCCTTCGTGCAGGTAGCGGTAGCCGGTGGCCTGGGAGACGCCGGCGTCGCGGGCCAGGCAGTGCACGCAGCCGCGCTCGCGGAACCAGCGCAGGATCAGCACAGCTTGGCGGAACGTGCCGAGCGCGCGGCTGCCGCGCGGGGTACCGATCTGCCGCCGGTGCGCGGCCAACAGGCGCGAGAGGTAGTCCACGACGTGGCGCGGGACGTCGAGCGTGGCAACATAGGTGACCAACGTGAAGCCTCTGGTGGTTGCGGACATGATCTTGTGGTGAGACCTGTCCTACCAGGGGCTTTACGTCTGTCCGCAGCCGGGCCCAGCTCGCCCGGCCTGTTCACACATGCGGTAGTTCACGCCGCTACGCGTAGATCATTTCGCTGAGAAAACGTCAGTGCGCACGTCCGCGCCGTCATCGTGCGCACTCACATGGGACTCGGCGAAGGCAAAGCGCGCCAGCGGACCGTCCGGGATCTGCATATCGTCCAGGAGCTGCTGAAGCTGTCCGGGCGTCTGCGGGCGCCCGATGTCGTCAAGAAGGGCACCACCTCCGCAGGCGTGCAACGCCGGTACTCCGACACCGCCGGCCGCACCGAGAACTGCCGGATCGAGGTCTTCGCGGCCTGCGCCTCCGCCCGCGGCCGTGCTCTGGTGGATCGCGAGCTCCACCTTCCCAAGTCCTGGATCGAAGACCGGGACCGCTGCCGCACGGCGAAGATCCCCGACGAGCGGGACTTTCGCACCAAAGGCCCACTCGCCAAGAACCTGGTGCTGCGCGCGCTCGCCTCCCCTCTGCCCATCACCTGGGTCACCGCCGACTCGGCCTACGGACAGGAAGAACCCCGGGTGGGCGGTCAGCCGGTCACTGACCGCCTACGACCACTGACCGTGCTCGGAAAGACTCGTCTAGCGGCGGCGAAACGATACGGTGCCGTGCTGGTCGCGCATGTGCGGGGGGACCAGAAAGCGTGGACGGTTGAACCAGATGATGGTGAGCATCAGGGCGATGCTCAACAGAACGCTCACGATGAGGGCGGCCAGCACGACACCCTCCCACACCGGTGCGGAGTGCTTGCCCGACGGGATCGCCAGTTCGGCGACCCCCAACGTGCCCAGGAGGTAGCAGAAGGCTGCCTGGACACCGAAGGCTCTTTCCACCCCGGCCTTGTAGCCGTCCGTGACGGGCATCAGGCGCAATCGGTGGGCAAAGGAGAAGCCTTCCCGCCAGCTCCGCCGGGCGAACCGGAGGAAAACGGTCCCCACCAGTGCCAACAACGCAATACCGAGGAGATCAACGATATTCATCGCCGCCTTACCCGTGGAAGAGGCCCAACACCTAGTCGATATACTAGGAGGTTCCCACAACCCGCCTTCCGCCGCCCCCCAGCATGTTCAACGCCCTGCTGCGGCAAGGGCGGGCCCTCGGCGAGCGGCCCGCCGCCGAGCTCAAGCAGCGGTGGCGCACCCTGCAGCACATCACGCTCAGCCCCAGCCGGGTCGGGGACATCGCCCGCGCCGCCCTCGTCCTCAACGGAATCTGGAAATGATCACCGCTGAGAAACCGCTGATCAGCCACGGGCCACCAGCCAGCGCCGCGTCAGGCTGTGGCGGCGGAGGTGACGCCTCCGCCCCACCGTCAGAAGTCGATACGCATGACCACTCGTCGCGGGGTCGGCTGGTGCACCTCGGTGAAACCCGCGTCGGCGAAGACGCCGACGCTGCCGACGTGGAGTTCGCCCCAGGTGATCTCCACCCCTGGACGCGTGATCATCGCATAGGCCTCCAGAGCATGGGCGCCCCGGTCACGGGCGAACGGGACTGTGGCGCGCGCCAGTGCGTAGGTGAGGCCCCGGCCACGGAACTTCTTGCGGATCAGGAAGCAGGTCACCGCCCAGACACTGTCGTCCGCCCGGTCTTCCTGCCGACCCGTCCACGGGACCCGGGCGCGCAGCAGGCGGGGGTAGGCGGTGCGTGGCTCGACCGCGCACCAGCCGGCCGGCTCGCCGTTCACGTAGGCCACCAGGCCGCTGGTCTCCTTCGCCCCGGCGCTGTCGCATCCGGTCTGCTCACGCATTCGCTCCGCGCGGTCCCCGCTGGGGATGGACATCCAGTCGGACTCGCGGACCTTGAAACGCTGGCACAGGCAGTCCGCGGTCTGCCGGGTCTCGCCGAAGACGGCCTCCAGGTCCTCCCATGACGCCTGATCAGCAGGGAGGATGGTCAGCTGAGCCTCTTCGATCGGGATGCTGCCGACCGCGCCCGGGTGGTGCGGAGTCATCGTGGCGGGTCCTCCCCGACGAGCCCGTCCACCGACTCGCGGATCATATCGGCGTGCCCGACGTGTCGGGCGTACTCCTCGACCAGGTCGATCAGCAGACGCCGCAGGCTCGGGGTCTCGCCCCGGGAGTTGGTGTACGCCGCCGGCTGTCCCAGCCCTGCCCGGGACAGCGCCTGCCGAATGCCGGCCCGGGAGCGGGCCACGGCGTTCTGCCACAGCTCCAGAAGTTCCTCGGGGGTGTCGTCGGCGGCCGTGCGCCACTCCCAGTCGGGGTCGGAGTCCCAGTCCACACCGGACCACGGTTCCGCCGCCGGGCGTCCCAGGAGCTTCTGGGACACCATGTCGTCCTCGACCAGCGCCAGATGCTTGAGCAGCCCGCCCAGTGTGACCTGCGAGGCGCCGACCGTCGTCCGCAGCCCAGCCGCGTCCAGCCCGGAGCATTTCCAGGCCAGCGTCCGGCGCTGGCGCTCCAGCGCGCCCAGCAGGGTCTCGACCTCGTCGCCCGCGACCGGGGGTTCCTGAAGAACCGGCTCGTCCGTCTCCGTCATGACCGGCAGACTACGGAATATTCCGGACGGTCTACGTCCGGAACTTCGAAGAAACAGCGAGGATTTCACCGATGAGGCAGGACGGGAGCCCGGC
The DNA here is from genome assembly GCF_042466665.1 of Peterkaempfera podocarpi. GTDB lineage: Bacteria > Actinomycetota > Actinomycetes > Streptomycetales > Streptomycetaceae > Peterkaempfera > Peterkaempfera podocarpi. The sequence continues at coordinate 280,073 of NZ_CP162102.1, read as the reverse complement.
CGCACGGGCACTGCTGCTCCTCGAGATGGTTCAGGGCAGCCCGGGGATCACCGCGGAGCAGCTGGCCGAGCGGCTCGGCGTCTCCGAGCGGGCGGCCCGCCGCTACGTCGGGATCCTTCGGGAGGCCGGGGTGCCGATCGGCTCCACCCGGGGCCCCTACGGCGGCTACCGACTCGGGCGGGGCTACCGGATCCCGCCGCTGATGTTCACCACCGCCGAGGCACTGGGGCTGGTGATGGCCGTCCTGGAGGGCCGGTACAACGCCGCGGACCCCGCCGACCCGGACGGCAGCGCGCTGGGGAAGATCATGCGGGTCCTTCCCGAGTCGGTAGCCGGGCCCGCGGAGACGGTCCGTGGCGTCAGCGTTCCCCACCCGGCGGGGGAGACCCCTCGGCCGGACCCGCAGACGGCGGCGGTCCTGGTCCAGTCGTGTGCCGTGCGGCGGCGGATCCGGTTGGAGTACCGGCGGCGTCCGGGGCAGGGGTGGGTGTGGGAAGTCGATCCCTGGGCCGTCGTGGTGCGCGACTCCCACTGGTACCTGCTGTGTTGGTCCCATGCCAAGGACGCACGGCGGCTCCTGCGGGTGGACCGGGTCGCTGCCGTCGACGTCCTCGACACGTCCTTCACGCCCCCGGAAGGGCTCGACCCGGTCACGGCGGTCGACGAGCACCTGTCCCACGGATGGCGCTACCAGGTCGAGGTCGTCGTCGAGGCCCCCGCGGAGGCGGTCGTCGGGTGGATCCCGCGCAGCCTCGGGCGCTGCGAGGCGATCGCCCCCGGTCGCACCCGACTGCTCGCCACCACCGACACACCGGACTGGTACGCCCGGCAACTCACGGCGATCGAGGCGCCGTTCCGCATCGTCGCTCCGCGTGAACTGCAGGTCGCAGCCGAGGAGCTCGGGCGCCGTCTGCTGCGTTCGGCTGCCGGGAGCCCGGAGACCCGGGGGGCGAGGACGGCGGCGGCAGCCACCCCGCACCCGGGCCGGGGATGGAGGGGTGAGCCTTGCGGGCACCGGGTGGCGACCGGCCCGGAGGCAGAGCACGGTCCGGAGCCGGCCTGAGGGCCGTCCTGTCGACCCGCGCGGGCCCGGTCAGCGGTCGCGTCCGCGTGATCCTCACGTTCGGGCCGTGAGACCTGGGTACTCAGCCTGCCTGGGGAATCGTCGTCGGGTCATACCGGAGAGCCTGGACGCCCATGGCGTGCGCGAGGGATCTGATGTGGCGTCGGGCCAGCAGGAGGGGGATCGCACCGAAGAGACCGAAGGAGATGTCGATCGGCAGCCACCAGAGCGGCAGGTGGCGAAGGGGTCCGCAGATCAGAGCGAGTGGCACGATGCCGGCGCAGGCGATCAGACCGAAGTCCAGCACCCAGATGTTGCGGACGGGGTCGCGCAGCGGACCGATGAATGCGATGGCGATGGTCAGGTGCGCGAAGGCGAGCCAGTCGGTTCCGTAGGCCAGGAACGGGTAGCTGCGGGACGTGGCCTGGATGCCCTCGTGCACGTGCTGCACCCATGCGACGGCCGACGGCATATGCCTGGCCGGCCCGGCCAGCGGTGATCCGGGGTCAGTGGCCCACCACACCAGCCAGCCCGACTCGGTCACCAGCGGAAAGGCTGTGAGGCCTGCGAGGACCAGGCCCACCATGAACAGCACGATCCATGCCCGCGCGCGGCGCAGCCGCTCCCCTTGAGTCATGGGCGTCATCATGGCCGAAGTTTTGAACATGTTCAACTCTAAGGTGGGGGTGCTGCGGGCCTCCTGGGACGGCGCTGGTGCCGCCCGCGCCTGGACCTGCACGGGCGTCGGCCAGGTCTGCGTGTGCCGAAGTGCCGTTGCTGCGAAGCGGATCCAGGTGCAGCCGGTGCGACCATGCGGTGCCGGCAGCCGGGGTGGTCGTGGTCAGTGGCCGCCGGAGGGACGGTCGCAGCCGGGGTGGTCGGGATAGCCGTCGAAGGTGTTCGCATGGGTGGAGGCGCGGTCCATCGTTCCCTCCACACACATCCGGGAGGCGTCGATCAGGAAGCCGACCCCAGTGGGACCGCTCTGGTACACCTTCACCGCACCGGCGGTGTAGCCAAGGGCGGTGAGCGCGCTGTGCGTGCTCTCCGGGGCGAAGTCGCCTCGCCTGCGCAGCGGTTCGAGCGCCTGCTGGATGCGCTTGACGGCTACCAGCCCGTCGCAGCGGAGCTGGCCGTGCAGTGGGAAGGGGACCATGAAGCCGTGGTTCTCGACGTAGTGGTCGGTGGGCGGTGTGGTCGGAACGGGAGTGTCAGGGGTCGGCTTCGGCGCTGCTGAGGGGCTTTCGCCGGGGCAGGGGAAGTCCGTTGGCGCACTCTGCTTCGATATCCCGGTCGGCGTCGGATGCGAACGGTGATACGCATCGGCGACATCCCCTGCCCGCTGCGTCCCGCACCCCGTCGCCACCATGGCCAGCACCGCGAACGGCAGCATCCCGAACCGGACCCGCGTCATCCTGATCATTGTCATGCCCCGATCTTCCCTGTGAATCGCGGCTGAGTCATGAGTCCTCCTACTCATCCGGCGGTTCCGGTTGGGCCTCCTGGGGAGGGCAGTTGACGCCCGCGCGGCCAACGGCCTCGCGGGGTGAGCGGCGAGTCGCAAGCACCAGTCCTCCCCGGCTCGGCCACGCCGGGGTGACGCCGCCTCGCCGACTGCGCAGACCCGATATTCGACATCGAATTCGACTCGAAGAACCGCCGAAGGGGCAGGCGGATTGCCGTCGAATTCCGTCGAATGCAGTCGAACATCTCGGTGGGCGCCCTGAAAGTCCCTATTGTGAGCGCCCGGGTTTATGGGGCGCTGTCGAATCGCTTGCATTGTCGGTTCGCTCCTGCCAGCATCACGCCGGAGAAGTTGTGGATCACGCTTCCACGGCCGACCGCAGAGCGTTCGGCCCTCTTCCCTCAGCAGCTGATAATGACGAGGAGCGCCATGGCCGGATCACGCGGCACCACACGAAGGATGCGTTGGGGGGTCGGCCTGCTGACGAGTGGCATAGCCATGCTGCTTGTCGCGCTGAGTGTGCTGACGGCAGGCAACGCCCAGGCGGCGGCCTCGACCTCACGGCCCGTCACCACATCCGCAGGCGCGCCCTCCGGCAGTGCGATGGCGAGGGTCGCCGCGATGCAGCCCGGGTGGAACCTCGGCAACTCGCTCGACGCCATCGGCAGCGACGAGACCGCGTGGGGCAACCCGCTCATTACCAAGAAACTCTTCGACAACCTCAAGGCGCAGGGTTTCCGGAGCATCCGCATCCCCGTCTCCTGGGGCCAGCACGAAGGGGCGGCGCCCGACTACACCATTGACCCGGTATTCCTGAGCCGCGTCCAGGAAGTGGTCGGCTGGGCCCTCGCGGACGGCCTCTATGTCGTGGTGAACATCCACCATGACTCCTGGCAGTGGGTCGCGAACATGCCGACCGACCACGACGCCGTACTCGCCCACTACAACGCCACCTGGACGCAGTTGGCCGGCGCATTCCGTGACTTCTCGCCCAAGCTGCTCTTCGAGAGCCTCAACGAGCCGCAGTTCACCGGCAGCTCCGGCGACGCCGAGAACGCGGCGCTGCTGAACGAGCTGAACACCTCCTTCCACACCATCGTGCGGCAGTCCGGCGGCAACAACGCCACCCGCCTGCTCGTCCTGCCGACCCTGCACACCTCGGCCGACCAGCCTCGGGTGGACGAACTGGTCAGCACCTTCACCGCCCTCGGCGATCCCAACCTCGTGGCGACGGTGCACTACTACGGCTACTGGCCGTTCAGCGTGAACATCGCAGGCGGGACGACCTTCGACGCCACCACCCAGAAGGACCTGACCGACTCGTTCGACCGCGTCTACAACGCCTTTGTGGCCCAGGGCATCCCGGTGATCCTCGGCGAGTACGGCCTGCTGGGTTTCGACCAGAGCACCGGAGCCATCGAACAGGGCGAGAAGCTGAAGTTCTTCGAGTTCCTCGGGTACTACGCCCGCACCAAGAAGATCACCACCATGCTGTGGGACAACGGCCAGCACTTCGGACGGACCAGCTTCCAGTGGAGCGATCCGGAGCTGTCCGCCCAGCTGAAGTCCAGCTGGACGACACGGTCGGGAACGGCCTCCTCCGACCAGGTGTTCAGTGCCCGGGCGGCGGCCATCACCGACAAGACGCTCACCCTGAACCTCAACGGCACCCGGTTCCTCGGTCTGCGCCAGGGCAACACCGACCTCAAGTGCGGCCGTGACTACACCGTCCAGGGCGACCAGCTCACCCTCACCGCCTCGCTGCTCACCCGGCTGAGCGGAACCCGGGCCTACGGCACCGACGCGGTGCTGTACGCACGGTTCTCGCAGGGCGTCCCCTGGCGGATCAACCTGAACACCCATGACACCCCGGTCCTGCAGAACGCCACGGGGACGACCGGTTCCTTCGCCATCCCGACCGACTTCCGCGGCGACCAGCTCGCCACGATGGAAGCCACCTACGCCGACGGCACCTACGCCGGGCCGCAGAACTGGACGTCCTACAAGCAGTTCGCCGCCGCCTTCGCGCCCGACTACACCAACCACGTCACCACCCTCACCTCCGACTTCTTCGCCGAGGTCAACGATGGCGCCCGGGTGACGCTCACCTTCCACTACTGGAGCGGGGCCACGGTGACCTACTACGTGTCCAGGTCCGGGACGTCGGTCACCGGCACCACATCCTGACGGGGACCGCCGAGCGGTCGGCGGGGCGGGTCCGCCCATGAGCTGCCCGGTCGGCTCCGGGCGCCCCCGCCCCGGCCACCGCCACCGCCGAGGGTGAGACGTCCACCGTCGGCCGGAAGCACCGCAGAAGACGTTCACCACTGGGGCGGAGGGCCGCGCCGGCGACGAGCCGGCGCGGCCCTCCGCCCCGTCCATGCTCCGCATCCCGGGCACAGGGCCCGCGTGAGCGGGTCAGGACACGGTGAGCTCCAGGATGCGGTCGTCGCCGGCGCGGGGGGTCGCACGGCCGTCGGTGTTGCTGGTGGTCAGCAGCAGATGGCCGTCCCCGACGGCCAGGACGCTGCGCAGCCGGCCGTAGGTGCCGACCAGGAAGTCCTGAGGGGCGCCCGCGGCACGGGCACCGTCGAGCGGGATGCGCCACAGGCGCCGGCCCTTCAGCGCGGCCATCCAGATCGAGCCGTCCGCGTAGGCGATGCCGCTGGGGGAGTCCTCCTCGGTGCCCCACTCAACGACCGGGTCGGTGTACTTCCCGCCGCCGTTCTTCCCCTGGGCGGCGGGCCAGCCGTAGTTGCGGCCGGGCTGGATCAGGTTGAGTTCGTCGGCCTTCTTGTCGCCGAACTCCGAGGCCCACAGGCGACCTTGGGGGTCCCAGGCCAGGCCCTGCACATTGCGGTGGCCGTAGGTGTAGACGACCGACCCAGGGAAGGGGTTGCCGGGGGCGGGGGCACCGTCCGGGGTCATCCGCAGGATCTTGCCGCCCAGGGACGCCCGGTCCTGGGCCAGGGCCGGATTGCCTGCCTCACCGGTGCCCGCGTAGAGCATCCCGTCGGGGCCGAAGGCGATTCGGCCGCCGTTGTGGTGCAGTCCGCGCGGGATGCCCGCCAGCACCACGTGCGGGGTGCCGAGCTGCTTCCCGGCCGGGGCGCCCTCGTTGTATCCGAGGTAGGCGATGCGGTTGTCCGAGGCGGTGGAGTAGTAGGCGTACACCCGGTGGTCGGTGGCGTAGCCGGGGGAGCTGGCCAGGCCGAGCAGTCCGCTCTCACCGCCCTGCGAGGCCTGGGAGACCACCCCCGGCACCGTGCCGACGACCGTCGGGGGACGGCCGTCCGGGTGGATCCGCTGGATCCGGTGCGTGTCCCGGGAGGACACCAGGATGTCGCCGCCGGGCAGCCGGGCCATCCCCCACGGCACATTGACGCTCGTGGCGAGGGTGCCGGTCACCCGCACGGTGCCGTCGGCCGGCGCGAGGCCCGGCCCGTCGGCCGACCCGGATGTCCGCGGGCCCGTGGAGCCGGTGGCGGACACGGGAGCGGAGGACGGCATGCCGCTGCCTTCCGAGGTGCAGCCGGCGGCGGCCAGCAGGCGGCACAGGCCGTGACCACCAGCACCCGGGACTCGCGGGAGACCATCGGCTCCTCCGTTCCTCGCAGGCCGGCCCGTCCGCGGGACCGGCTCCTTCCACGAGCGCGTCCCCGATCGGCGGCGCATCGAACCCTCCCCGGACCACCGGCGTCCGACCGCTCGCGCGACACGCCCGACGGGAGCGGCCGAGGGGACGCTCACCCGGCGCCTCCGTTCCCAAGGAGTTCCGGCTGCGGCCCGGCCTGCGACACGGACGCCGTCGGTACTCCTCGCCCGGGCTGCTCCTCCCGGCGGTTCACGACCTTCTATGGACAGGGCGATCAGTTCCCGGGTCCTGCGGTGTCCGTACGACGATGGACGGGCCGCAGCTGCGGCAGGGGAAAGGTGGATGTGGTGACGGCTGATCTGATCTCCAGGGCGCGGGCCGGCGACGGGGAGGCGTTCCGGGCGCTGACCGAGCCGCACCGGCGCGAGCTGCAGGTGCACTGCTACCGCATGCTGGGCTCGGTCCAGGACGCGGAGGACGCCCTGCAGGACACCCTGGTGGCCGCATGGCAGGGCCTCGGCGGCTTCGGTGAACGCGCATCGGTGCGCACCTGGCTGTACCGGATCGCGACCAACAAGTGCCTCAACGCACTGCGTACGGTCCGCCGGCGTCCGGCGAAGGCGTGGGACATCCCCGGAGTCGAGCCGCCCGAGCCGACCCGCACCGGCGAGGCCGTATGGCTGGGGCCGTTCCCGGATGCGCTCATGGACGGCGCGTTCGACGTGCCCGTCGGCCCCGAGGCCCGCTATGAGCAGACCGAGTCCATCTCGTTGGCGTTCGTCGCCGCGCTGCAGGTGCTGCCGCCCCGTCAGCTCGCGGTCCTGATCCTCCGCGATGTCCTCGGGTTCAGTGCGAACGAGGTGGCCGACATGCTGGACACGACGCTGCCGTCGGTCAACAGCGCACTTGCGCGGGCGCGGTCGGGTCTGGACCGACGGCGAGCCCAGCTGCGGCAGGAGTCCTCGCCTGCCGCGGGGTCGCCGCAGGAGGACGCCGTCGTGGCCAGGTTCGTCCGGGCCTATGAGCGGGCCGACCTCGACGCTCTGGTGGAGTTGTTCACCGACGACATGTTCCTGTCGATGCCGCCGATGCCGCTCGAGTACGAGGGCCGGGAGGTCGTGGTCCAGTTCTTCGGGCTCCTGCTCGACGCAGGCCGCCAGTACAGCCTCGTCCCCACGCGGGCCAACGGTCAGCCTGCGTTCGGCGCCTACGTCCGCCGACCCGATGGAACCCGGCATGCGACCGGGCTGTTCGCCCTCACGCTGGCGGGCGACCGCATCTGCGCGATGACCCGCTTCGAGACCGGTGTGTTCGCCTGGATGGGACTGCCCCTGTCACTCCCCGGAGAGTAGGCACCGGCAGTCCGCTGACCGGCCGCTCGGTTCATGGCGCCGAGTGGTTGCGTCGGCCCGCCCGTCACTGCGAAGCGGCTGAGGCCGCCGCGGTCCGTGCCGCGCGGGACTCCGGGCTCGCACCGCCGGGCCGCTCCCGTTGCGGACGCTCGCCGGCCACGTCCTCTGTGCAGCCGGTGCCGATGCGTTCCCGTCCAGCCGCGTGCCGGACGGCCGTGGCCCTCCTCGGCGCGCCGCTGCGGCTCCCCGGGACCGGTTCGCCGCCGGCCCCCGCTGAGCTCTCACCTCACTCCCTGGACCGGCCAGGGCCGAAGCGCTTATTTCCGGGTCGGACCGGTGTCTGCACAGGGGACCGACACATCCGAGCAAGGAGAACGGCAATGGGCAAGATCGTGATCACCACGAACCTCTCGCTCGACGGAGTCGTCCAGGACCCGGACGGCAAGGAGGGCTTCAGGCTCGGCGGCTGGTTCGAGCAGTTCGGGGGCAAGGACCTCGAGCCGTGGGCCAGGCACGAGACCGACGAGACGCTGGCAGCGGACGCCTTGCTCCTGGGCCGGCGGAGCGAGGAGTGGTTCGCCTCGCGATGGGCTGCCCGGATCGGGGAGTGGGCGGACAAGTTGAACAGCATGCCCAAGTACGTCGTGTCCTCGACCTTCGACCACCCCCGCTGGGGCAATGCGACGGTGCTGAAGGGCGACGTGGTCACCGAGGTCGCGAAGCTGAAGCAGGACGTCGCCGGGGAGATCCTCGTCTATGCCAGCTACCAGCTCGGACAGACACTGATCGAGCACGACCTGGCCGATGAGCTGCGCCTGGTCGTCTTCCCGGTCGTGCTTGGCGCCGGGGAGCGCCTCTTCGGCGGGACCACTGACAAGAAGGGCCTGCGCCTCCTCGGCAGCCGGACCCTCGGTGACGGCCTGGCCCTCCTCACCTACGAGATCGTCCGGTAGCCGCGGGGGACGCCTGCCCGTACGCGCCCGCTTCAGGAAGGGGGCGCCGCAGGTTCCCGGACCCCTGCCCGTGCCTCCGTGCCGCCGGCTCCGCCGAACCCCTGTGGTGACCGCCCACGGGTGGGTGACGTTCGGCGGCGCGCTGCACGGGGGTGCTGCCTCGTCCTGAGCGGGACGCGGCACGATGCGGCCCGGCGGCGAGTCCCACGGGACGGGACCCGCGCACTCGCCGGGCCGCACACCGGCGAAGGCCGACGACTTTCGGCCTGCATCGGCGCCGGGCACCGCATCGGCGCCGTGTCCGCAGAGCGCAGCCTGCCGTGCTGTCCAGGTCCTGGATCCGCCGGAACGGACGGAGAGACGCAGGTCACACCCTCCCTCGTGTCACATCCCGCAGAGCCCCCTTGTCCATGCTGCGCAGAGTTCAGCACGCAAGGAGGCGTAATGAAGAACATCCTGGTGATCGGCGGAGGATTCGCCGGAGTATGGAGCGCGGCGGGAGCCGTGCGAGCCAGCCGTGATGCGGGTGAGGAGGTACGGGTCACTCTGGTCAGCGGCGGTGACGACCTGGTCGTCCGCCCGCGCCTCTACGAAGAGGACCCGGAGAGCATGCGCGTGCCGCTGGACCGTGTCCTCGGCCCCATCGGGGTACGCCGGGTCGCGGCGACGGTGACCGGCATCGACACCGGTGCCCGTACCGTGCGGGCCGTCGAGCGGACCAGCGAGGAAGTGGCCCTGTCGTACGACAAGCTGGTGCTGGCCACCGGCAGTCAGCTGGTGCGCCCCGACTTCCCCGGCGCACGGCATGTCTTCGACATCGACACCCTGCCCACCGCGGCCGCCTTCGACCACCACCTGCGGCGGCTGCCCCAGCAGGCACCGTCCGCGGGCCGGTACACGGCTGTCGTGGTGGGTGCGGGCTTCACCGGCGTGGAGATCGCCACCGCCCTGGGTGAGCGACTGCGCGCGATCGCCGACACTCACAACACAGGCGAGCAGGTGCGGGTCGTCCTGGTCGACCGCGCCGACGTCCTCGGACCGGAGCTCGGCCCCGGACCCCGCCCGCAGATCGAGGGCGCAGTCGACGAACTGAAGATCGAGCGGCGGCTGGGACGCACCGTGACGTCGGCCACCCCCGCGGATGTCACCCTCTCGGACGGTGAGGTGATCCCCGCGGCCACCGTCGTGTGGACGGCCGGCATGTCCGCCAGTCCGCTGACGGCGCAGATCCCGGGCGAACGCGACCGGCTGGGACGGCTGAGTGTGGACGCCTGTCTGCGGGTGACGGGAGTACCTGACGTCTATGCCGCCGGGGACACCGCTGTCGCCCTCGCAGAGGACGGGTACTACACGACCCAGAGCTGTCAGCACGCCCTGCCGATGGGGAAGTTCGCCGGACACAACGTGGTTGCCGACCTGCTGGGAACCGAACCCCGGTCCTTCACCCCGGATCCCTACAGCACCTGCCTGGACCTGGGTCCGGTCGGGGCCGTGGTCACACAGGGCTGGGAGCGCACGGTGCTGATGACCGGCGACGACGCCAAGGCCCTCAAGCAGGACATCAATACGCTCTGGATCTACCCCCCGGTCGACGACCCCGAGGAGATCCTCGCTCAGGCGGGCCGGTTCTCCAACGTCTGACGGCGCCGACGGCCGCACAGCGCGTCCGCCGACTCCCACGGAATCGGCGGAGGCAAGCGGAGGCAAGCGGGGGCAAGCGGTGTGCATCGCGGACAGGCGCCGCGTTCGCACGGCAACTGCGATGCACACCGCGGCCGCAATGCCGGCTCGGACACCGACCTGGAGGAGCACGTTTCTCGCAGCCGTCGGGGAGGTATATGCACGCGTCCGCAGTCAGCATCGGATCGCGCCGTCCGTCGTGGTCGGTGGTGCGGAAGGATCCGGTCGGCACACCGCCGTCGGACCCGCCGAAGGCGGGACCCGAGGCCCTTGCGGTGGGCCGGCGGCGGAAGACCGAATCGTCGAGTAGCAAGGATGACGAACAATGCCGCCGATGAACGATCCGGCGAAAGGCGTCGAGGACCTTGAGGAAGCAGAGTCGGTCTTCCACAGTGTCCGCGGCCGTCTGTTCGGGATCGCGTACCGAATGCTGGGCAGTGTCGCCGAGGCGGAGGACATCCTTCAGGAGGTCTGGATCCGCTGGCAGACGTACGACCGGTCCACGGTGCAGAACGCACAGGCGTTCCTTGCGACGACCACGACAAGGATCGCGATCAACGTTCTGAAATCCGCGAGGGTCCGCCGTGAGGCCTACGTCGGACCATGGCTGCCGGAGCCCGTCGACACCAGCAACGACCCTGCACTGGGTGCCGAGCGCGGGGAGGCCCTGGAGATGGCGGTGCTGATGCTGCTGGAGAAGCTCACCCCGACGGAACGGGCGGCCTATGTCCTCCGGGAGGCGTTCGACTACTCCTACGACCAGATCGCAGAGGTCATGGGGCAGACGAATGCGAACGTACGCCAACTGGCGAGCCGGGCGCGGAAGCACCTGGCCGCGCAGAAGCGTGCCAGTGTCGCCTCCGCCGAGCACCAGCGGTTCCTGACGGCCTTCATGGCTGCCGCGAAGACAGGCGATGTGGCCGTCCTGGAGAAACTGTTCGCCGAGGACGTCGTCTCGTACGCCGACGGCGGAGGGGCCGTTCGGGCGTCGAAGTTCCCCGTCGTGGGCCGTGAGCGGGTGGCGAAGTACATGCACGCGTTCGCCCCGCGCTTCTGGTCCGGGGTCACGATGGAACCGGTCGAGACCAACGGCCGCCCCGGCCTGCGTCTCTACCGTGACGGGGGCCTGTTCGCCGTTGTCACGGTCAGCGTCAGTGAAGGCGGTATCGACCGGGTGCTGTGGGTCATGAATCCGTCGAAGCTCGCTGCCATGGCGGCCTGAGCATTCCGTCCCGGCGCACTGAGGCAGGGCAGGGACGACCCGCAGGTCCGGGGCAGCAGCCCCGGCCCGCCCGGGTGCGGACCACGCCGCCTCGACATTCGGCGCAAGCCCGGCCCCCGGTCGTCAGACGACCCGGCAGAAAGGACTCACCCTCATGGAGGAGAGGCAGGACGAGGAGAGACTGTCCCTTGCCGAGGGCCTCGGTCGGCGCCAACGCCTGCTGGACATCGCGTTCTGGATGCTCGGCGCCACCGACGACGCCGAGGACGTCGTCCGGGAGACCTACATCCGCTGGTATCGGCTCACCGAGGCTGAGCGGACAGCCGTCGAGGCGCCGCAGGTGTGGCTCACACGGGTGGCCGCACAGCTCTGCCTCGACCTCCTCGGCACCGCCCGGCGCGGGCAGCAGCCGCGTACGGAGGAGTGGCTCTCTGCGCCGGTGCGGGACCTGGAGGCCAGGGCTGCTGCGATTCCGGTCGGTCCGCCGGAGCGCATCACGTTCGACGGGTCCGCGAGCAGACCGCCGGTGGTGATGCTGGAAACCCTGACGCCCGCTGAGCGGGTCGCGTTCGTCCTGCACGATATTTTTGCGCTGCCGTTGGAGGAGATCGGAGTGATTACCGGCCGTACCCCGCAGATATGCCGGGAACTCGCCTGCTCCGCCCGTCGTCGGATCCGCGTCCACCGTCGGCGGACGACCGCATCCGACGACATTCACAACCGTATTGCCGCTGCATTCCAGGCGGCCTGCGGCACTGACGACCTCACTGCTCTTGTCCCGCTGCTCGCTCCGGACGTCGCCGTGCTCAGCGACGGCGGCGGTACATTCGGCGCCCCGCAGAATCCCGTCCGCGGTGCGGACCGATCCGCCCGTTTCATACTCGACACGCTGTCCCGGTACCCCGAACGTCAATCCGCGCTGAGATCCGTGAACGGCAAGGCCGGCCTGGTCCTGTGTGACGACGGAATCGTGTTCGGCATTGTCAGCTTCGACGTACGGGACGAGAGGATCACCGACGTGTGGCTGGTGGTCAATCCCGACAAGCTCCGCAGCTGGAACCGCAGCTGACCGCTGCGCTCCCGCATGCGGTTACCGGACCGTGGCCCGACCATGGAGGTCAGGTCGGTCCTTCCCCCAGGTGGACGCGCCCCGAGCCGGGGATCCTCACCTGCACGGGCCCGCCATCGGCCCGGGCACATATCGTCCGGCGGCCGTCCGACCGCCGGATTGCGTTCCGGACACCGGAGTCAGTTCAGTGGCATCGGTACCGGACACCTGCAGGACATTCACCACCGAAAGGAAATACCATGAAGTTCGCAGTCTTCGGGGGCACCGGCCTGATCGGCTCCCAGGTCGTCGAGCAACTCAACGCAGCCGGTCACGAGGCCGTGTCGCACTCCAAGTCCACCGGGGCCGACCTGGTCGAGGGGACCGGGGTCGAGGAAGCGATGGCCGATGCGGACGTCGTCATCAACCTCACGAATTCCCCCACCTTCGACGATGCGTCGCTCGCGTTCTTCCGCGCATCCATGGACAACCTGCTGGCCGCCGCCCAGAAGGCCGGAGTGCGCCACATCGTCATCCTCTCCATCGTCGGGGTCGACCAGGTCCCCCAGCTCGACTACTACCGCGCCAAAACGCTCCAGGAGAACATTCTGGAGAGCGGGCCGGTCCCGTACTCCATCGTCCGCGCCACGCAGTTCATGGAGTTCATGGAAGCGACCATGTCCTGGACCACTGAGGGCGACGCCGTCCACCTCCCCAGCACACCGATCCAGCCGATCGCGGCCAAGGACGTCGCCGCTGCCGTCGTGGACGTAGCCGTCGGTGCCCCTCTCCAGGGAATCCGCAACGTCGCCGGCCCGGATGTCTACCCTCTCGACGAACTCGGCAGGATCACCCTGCAGGCACGCCCCGATGGGCGCACTGTCGTCAACGACGAGGAGGCCGGACTGTTCGCCGTCGTCCAGGGTGACGTCCTGACGGCCGGGGACGACGCGCACATCGCCCCCACCCATTACACCGACTGGCTTGGCTAGATGCGCCAAGGGCTTGCGGAGGAGCGACGCGTTGCTCCTCCGCAAGCCCTCCGCCCCGGGCGCCGGATCCGGAGCGTCGTAGGGTGAATTGCTCAACCCCGGTCCCCGGGCTCCGTGGCGCAGGCGGTGGCAGCTGCGGGGCGACCGGCCGGCGACGGTGTTCCGGTGCCCGGGTCATCGGTGCTCGGGTCATCGGTGCTCGGGCAGGCGGATGGGTGGGGCCGCGTGTTGCGGTCCCCCGCAGGGCACGAACGCGACCGTCGCCCATACGGCGCAGCCGCCGTCAGCCGCGAGCCAGCCCCACTCCCGAGCGCTGCTCGCGGCCAGCGCGAGGCCGCGCCCGTGCTCGCGTGTCGCTCCGTTCCGGTGCACCCGCGGAACCGACAGTGACCCTCCTTGGTCGCGGACTTCGACGAACAGCAGGTCTCCGGAAGTCCACAGTCGGCAGGTGATCCAGATGCTGGCCGAATGGCGAATCGCGTTGGCCAGAAACTCGGACACGATGAGCATCAGAGAATGCTGCGTCTCCCCGTCGCAGACCTGCCGGGCGTCGAGCCATGCCCGGACCAGACCCCGGCAGACCGGAACCGTCTTCTCCAGTGACGGCAGTCGGAAGGCCACCCGATCGGCCGCCTCCCACCAGCGAGGCGGCGGCGCCGCGTCGGCGTCGGGCCATCTCTGGACCTGGCGGGCGGTGAGTGTGAGCTGCGTCCAACCTGTTGTGACCGGCATGGTGGCCACCTCGTTTCCTGGATGCGTCCGCGGGCCGAGAGCCGTGAGCGGCTGCTACCGCGCGGTGCCGCAGCCGATGACTGGCCTGATCGGTGGTCTTCCGTCGCATCGAGGCGGGACCAGGGATCATCCGCGATGAGGGTTGAATCGAGTCTCCGAAGCTACGACCGGACCCCGGCCGGATGTGTGACGACTCCAGCCGGCGCAAGCGCATCTCTGTTGCGCGGGACGGCCGAGGCGTCCCTGCACGGCGAGGGCGCCGGGGCTCGGTGACTGCGGGGAGGGCCCGTTCTCGCCGGGCTGCGCCTGGCGGTGCTGCGCCGCCCCGGCGGAACTGTCCAGGACATCGGGCCATGCGACTCCGCCGGCCGGGGTGCGGGTGGGCTTGCGCAGTGATCGGCTGAAGGGTGTCCGGACCACTACGGCTGACAGGCCCGTGCTGCTGTGCCCCGTCTCCATCGGATGAGCGCAGGGTCGGCCGCATCCGGGAACGGCCGGTGGTGGTTGCCGGTGTGCGCCGAGAGGGCTGCCCCCCGGCAGCGCCGACTGCTGGACGGGCAGGGCCGGAGTCGCCCCGCGTCCGGTCGTCGGGCGTCCGGCCGGAGCCTCAGCCGGAGGTCCAGCGCCTGATCTCCTGGGCCACCTGGCGGACGTCCAGAGCGTCGCGGGCGATGCGGCCTGCGAGGTCCGCGGCCTGCTTGGGGTGCACGGTGACGATGACGCCGGAGACCGTCAGGTAGGCGGCGGCTGCGACGGCGCCGAACAGCTCGTTGGCGTACTCCAGCGCGGGGACCCGGATGAGCTGGTGCATGAGGGCGGCCGCCCGGTGGTGGGGGTCGGTGTAGACCAGGACGTCCATCACTGCGTCCGCGTGCCGTGCCACAGCCGCTTGCAGCGAGCCGAAGTCGCGGACGTCGGGGTCGCCGGGGATGTGCTGATGGGCGAGGTCGAGCAGCCAGGCGCGGTCGATCCGGACGATCACGCGGCGGCCTCGTCCTGCCTGGCCTTGGCCGGGTAGGGGCCGAAGGCCTCGGCGAAGGCGGGGGCCCAGGCATCGGTGAAGTGCGCGCCGGCAGCCAGGAAGCGATGGCGGAGGTCGTTGGACTCGTCGGCGACGACCTGGCGGGCGTACTCGGGGACGGTCATCCCGGCGGCTTCGGCGCGGGCTTCGATCCCGGCGAAGGTGTCGTCGTCGACACGGATGTTGATCTGCTTCATGCGGGGAGCGTAGCGCTCTGTTCACCTCGCTACAATGCGTTCCGGCAGTTCTGCAGGCCATCCGACGGACCGCGCGGTGCGCGAGCAGCGCTTACAGCGTCGCGGCTCATGGAGCGCGCCCCCTGCCGCACCACCCGGAGGGGAGACCACCGCAACCAGGCGACGCCCAGCAGCCCGCCTGCGACTGCTCCGACGAGGTCGTACCGCCGGGCGTCGCCCGCGCCACGCGGGCGGACCGGCTTGCGTCGCGGTGTCGCAGGTCAGGCCTGCGCGCAGACGCTCGCTCCAGGCGGTCGCACCATGAAGACGTCGATCGGGTCCTGGTCCTCCACGACGAAACCGTGGCGCTCGTAGAGTCGGCGGGCCGCACTGCCCTGCAGCACGTTCAACCCCACGGCCAGGCCCTGCGCGTCCGACCGCTCCAGCACCGTGCGCAGCACGGCGGACCCGAGCCCTCGGCCCTGATGGTGCGGAGCCAGGTAGAAGTGCTCCAGCCACTGCCGGCCTTCGGCGGGCCGGACCGTGACGCATCCTGCGAGTTCGCGGCCGATCTCGATGATCGAGGTGTACTGCGTCGAGAAGGAATCCCGCAGCCGCTGCCGCACCCGGTGCCCGTCGTACCGCCCGAGGCGTTCCAGATCCGCCCGCATGACCGTGGCCCGCAACTCCACGATCACCTCGACGTCCTCGGCGACCGCCCTACGCAGCCTCCACCCCTCGATGTGCGCCGACGCGGTCTGTGCAGGCTCTGCTCTGCCCGGTCGCGCACCACTCCCCATCACCCTGGCATTCACGGCCGGAGTATCTCAGCCGGCCTGCCCTGAACAGCCAGGTGGGTATCTCGACTTGAGCTGCGCGATCCCCCCGGCCCTCGGTCGTGGACCGCCTCTCTCGCCGCCGTCCCCGCCCCATGGGGTCACCCAGCCGGATATCGGGGGTCGCCCGGCAGACCCTGTGTGGGGTCTGCGTGCGGCTGCCACCGGCGAAGCGCGAGCCGACCCTCACCAGGGGCGGCAGCCGCACGGCGAAGAGACGCCGTGATCACCGGGATCACCTGGTACGACAGTCGGCGCGGCCGATCGCCGACGGCCTCCCCGGGCGAGGGGGAAGGGCGCACCCCTCGTCCGGCGCCGCCGGTGCCCGAGTGCCGTGGACAGGTGTTCGCAGCGCTGCATACGATCGTCCATATGCTGCCGCAGCCCGACGCCGGCGACACCCGCTCGATGCGCGCACGCATGCTGGTGGGGGACCTCTATGTGGCCGACCAGGCCGCGGCGGGATCCGCCCGCCGTCCGCGCCGCTACGACCCCGACCGCAGGGGGCGGATCGTCGCCGCCGCGCTCGAGGTGATCGCCGACCAGGGCGTCGCGGGCGCCTCGCACCGCGCCATCGCCCGTACGGCCGATGTGCCGCTCGGCTCCACCACCTACCACTTCGCCACACTCGACGAACTGCTCGCCGCGGCGTTCACCGCCCATGCGGAGGCGACCGCGGCCGCGCTGGAACGGAGGATGCACGCCGCCGACGACCCGGAGGCTGCGCTGGAAGCGCTCGCCGGCCATCTCACCCAGGACCTGCTCGCCTCCGGGCGCACCCTGGTCCTGGCCGTCGAGCTCTACCTGGCGGCCGCCCGCCGGCCCTCGCTGCGGGCGGTGACGCAGGCGTGGATGCTGCGCAGCAGATGTGCCCTCGAGGTCCACTTCGACCCCGTCACCGCACGCGAGCTCGACGCCCTCATCGAGGGCCTCGTACTGCATCAGGCCCTGTCCACCCACCCCATGACGGGCGATCAGTTACGACACGCCCTGCACCGTATCACCAGCTGACGCCGTTCCGCGGCCGGGCTTGTCCCACCTCGCCCAAGGCCCGCAGCGACGTCGACAACCCCCTTCAGGGAGCTTCCACACATGCCGTCCGCGCCTGCAACCCCGCTCGCAGCCCCATCACCGGATGATGTCCGAGGCGGTGTCCGGGGCACCTACATTGCTTTCATCGGTTGCGGGTTCGCCTTCGCCAGCTGGGCCTCGCGCATCCCGCAGGTCCGCGACCATCTGCACCTGTCCCCGGCACAGCTCGGCCTGGTACTGCTCTCCATCGCCGCGGGTTCGCTCGTCGCCCTCCCTCTCGCCGGACCGGTCGTCCACCGTCTCGGCTCCAGGCGCACCGTCGCGGGGATGGCGGTACTCCTCACCGCCGGGCTGACGACCGTAGCCTTCGGATATCTCGGCGGTCTGCTCCCCCTCGTGATCGGGCTGTTCTTCCTGGGCTTCGCCTGCGGTGCCTGGGATGTGGCGATGAACGTCCAGGGAGCGTTGGTGGAGCGCCATCTCGGCCGCTCGATCATGTCCCGGTTCCACGCCGGATACAGCCTCGGCACCGTCGCCGGAGCCCTCATCGGCGCGGTGATGGTCGCGCTGCATGTGCCGGTCACGGTGCATCTGCTCCTCGTCGCGGCCGCCATCGGCCTCGTCGTCCCCTGGGGGACCCGTACCTTCGTGCATGACGGCGCCGGGGTCGAGGAGCACCCGGAGGAGGGCGGCCGGCGCAGCGCGCTCGCCGCCTGGCGAGAGCCCCGCACGCTATTGATCGGCGTCTTCGTCCTCGCTTTCGCGTTCGCCGAGGGCACCGGCAACGACTGGGTCGGCGTCGCCACCATCGACGGCTACGGCGTACCGGCCGCGGTCGGCACCCTCGACTTCGCCGTGTTCCTCTCCGCGATGACACTCGGACGGTGGTTCGGGCCCGCGCTGCTCGACCGGTACGGCCGGGTGCCCGTCGTCCGCGCCCTGGCCGTGCTGGGGATCGCCGGCACGCTGCTGTTCGTCTTCGCACCCATGACGCCGCTCGCGTTCGCCGGCACCGTCCTGTGGGGCGTCGGCGTGTCCCTTGGATTCCCCGTCGGCATGAGCGCCGGCGCCGACGAGCCCCGGTACGCCGCAGGGCGGGTCAGCGTGATCGCTTCCATCGGCTACTGCGCCTTCCTCGCCGGCCCGCCCTCGGTCGGCTTCCTCGCCGACCATGTCACGGTGCTGCGGGCCCTCACCGCGGTGGCGGTACTCCTCGGCATCGCCGCGCTCATCGCCGCAGTCGTCGCGCCGCCGAACGAGAGCGCTCCGGCAGCAACGGCGGGCCGGCCCGCAACCGCCGGCGAGCGGGCCGAATCACGGGACACCCGGCGGGGGGCGTGACAGGTCGGAACCGACTGCGGTGCCTGCGCCGACGACGGCGTGTCGGCGTAGGCACGGCCGCTCCTCAGCTGCGGAGCGACGACGGGAATGCAGCTTGCACCGTGGTCACGCCGACCCCTTCAAGGTGTCGGCCCGCTGGTGGAGCTCGGCGGTGACGTCGTCCCGGTCCGGACCGTGCAGCAGGAGACCGGTTGCCGCCTCCCGCATGTGGTGATCCCCGGATGGCCGTCCTTCCCCGTCAGGGGCTTTTGGTCCTGTTCCCGGGCCGGGGTCCCGCACATGGGTCGCGATCACGCTCGGAGCGCGATCAGACCTGCGGGTGTGGGCTTGAACCCGCAGGCGTCGACGTAGAACGTCCGCAGGTCGTCCTCGAAGTCCACGTGCAGCCATTCGCACTGCGCCGCGCGGGCTCCCCTGGCGGCTTCCGCGATGAGCCCGGCTCCGATCCCGGAGTGGCGAAGCCCGGTGCTGACCACGGTGTCCAGGATGAAGGCGTGGACACCGCCGTCCCATGCGACGTTGACGAAGCCGACGAGTTCACTGTCGCGCCAGGCGCAGACCCAGCCGAGGCTGTGGCGGTGGACCTGCGCTCGCCAGCCGATGTCCAGGCTCCGGTGGCCGAATCCCTCGGCGTGCAGCGCGTTGACGGCCATGTCCTCGAAGTCGCCCCGCCACTCGTAAGTGATCGTCATGCCGTGAGCGTAGACCGGCCAACCGGTCACCTCAGGGCTTGTCGGGAACGGGAGTGGTGACCGTACGGGCGTCATCGAAGCCGCGGAAACTTAAGCGAATGCTTGACCATCTTCTGTTGGGTCCATACAGTTAAGTTTGTGCTTAACCATGAGGTCGACTTCGACCGGGTCTTCCAGGCCCTGGCCGACCCGACCCGACGAGACATCGTCGAACGACTGACCAGGCAGCCCGCATCGGTGAGTGAACTGGCCCGGCCCCTGCCGATGTCCCTGCCTGCCGTGGTCCAGCACCTCCAGGTGCTGGAGGCGGCCGGGTTGGTCAGGTCGGAGAAGACCGGAAGGGTACGGACCTGCCGGATCGAACCGGATGTGCTGCGTGCGGCCGAGGCGTGGCTCGCCGCGCGGCGGACGGCCTGGGAGAGCCGGCTGGACAGGCTCGGCGACTATCTGGCCGAGGGCACGGACGGCGACGCGGCCAAGGAATCCGAGGAATCCAGGGAATCCCATGACTAGGGAGCAACCATGACCGACCGTTCCACCACTCACGCCACCTTCACTCTCGAGCGGGTCTATGACGCCCCGGTCGAGCGGGTCTTCGCCGCCTGGGGGGATCCGGTGGCCAAGTCCCGCTGGTTCGCCGGGGTCAAGGACGCCTCGTCGCAGAGCCCGGCAATGGAACTCGACTTCCAGGTGGGAGGGACCGAGCGCACGGTCGGCACGCCCCAGGAAGGCGGCCCCGTCTATACCTACGAGGGCTGGTTCCACGACATCCTGCCCCATGAGCGCATCGTCCTCACCAACCGCATCCAGCGGGACAGCGAGCTCATCTCGGTCAACCTGGTCAGCATCCAGTTCACCGCCGAAGGGGCCGGCACTCGGCTCACCGTCATCGACCACGGCGCCTATCTCGACGGCCATGACCGGGCCGAGTGGCGCGAGACAGGCACCCGCGACCAGCTCGACCGACTGGAGGGGGAGCTGGTCGCGCGGCCGTCCGCCGGTGCTGAGTGAGTACTCCAGCCGTAGACCGTGATGTGCATGGTCCTGGGGCTGTATGCCGCTGATGGAAACTCAGGTGGCCTCGGCGCGCCGTCCGGGCAGAGTCGCGCCGCGCCCGAGTTGAAGCAGGACACCGCCCTGCACATGCTCGGCGCCCTGCAGGACCTGCTGCTGGAGGGCTGATCCTGCATGGCGGACGCCGCCGTTCGCGTGACGCGACCTGTCACGGGCTTGCAGGAGGGGCGGATGGCCCGACTGCGCGACATCGTCGTCGACTGCGTCCACCCGGCTGCCACGGCCCGCTTCTGGGCTGCCGCCCTGGAGGGCTATGCGGTCGCCCCCTACGACGACGCGGAACTCGCGCGCCTGCGCGCGCGAGATCATGAGAATCGAGGACGATCCGACAGTCCTGGTCGAGTCGGCCGATGCGGGACCGCGTTTGTGGTTCCAGCTGGTTCCGGAGGCCAGGAGAGTGAAGAACCGCGTGCACCCGGACCTGGTCGCGATCGACGTGGAGGCGGAGATCCAGCATCTGACTGATCTTGGTGCGACGGTTCAGAAACGGCACCGGACCACATCGTCCTGGCCGATCCGGAAGGCAATGAGTTCTGCCTGTTCCCGGCGGACTGACGGATTCCGGCCGCTCACGTCGGCCGCCGCCGCACGGGGTGGCCATGTGCGGCCCCCGGCCGTGGTCGCGTGCCCGGACCGGCGAGACGCCTGCGGTGGTGCCCCGCACTCGAGAACGAGGTGCCCATCCAGGTTTCCGGGCACGCTGTGGCAGCGATCGGCTTCTCATCTTTCCCGAAGACCGTGGCAAGTGCACGGTCGACTTCTTCCTGCGTGTCCGCCTCGAAGTACGCTCGCCAGCCGTCCCAATTCGGGATCCTGCCATCCATGCCCCAGCCGAGATCAGGGATCACGTATACATGCACCCATGGTCCCCGGGCGGGCAGCAGACCTTCTCCGCTGACAGAGCGCACTGCAGCCGTCACCTTCTCCAGAACCAGCTTGGTCTCCTCCGGCGTCGGCAGAAGCTTCTGGGGAGCGATCACATCGATCTGCCACTGCGCAGACGGATCGCCAAGACTGTGCGGGTTGTACCAGTTGTCGGGATCGAATTCAAAGTACTGAACCCACGAAGTCTGCTGATGGCGTGCCGTGTTTCGGAGTCTCTCGACCTCCGCCACGGCGGCGATCAATTTATCTCCGAGTTCACGCTTTTGTTCTGAATTCAGCTTGTCTTTCATTACGTGAACGCGCACGAAAACCATACCAGCCTCCTATTCTCTCTTCACCCTCCTGGAATTCTGCGATCGCTCCCGGCCTCGGCAACTCGCGAGACGGCGGCAGGGATCGGCTGTCGTCCTGGGCGCACATCAATTCTCACAGGAGGTGTTTCGGATGCTCAGTTCTCCGGAAGCAATGGTGCGTTGATCCACACGGCCCGAATCCCTCGCTTCGAGGCCATCCGGATTCCGCTGACGGGCCGGCAGGGCGAGTCGCGGGGGTCGTGCCGCCACAGTCTCCGTCGCGGGCACCCTTCAAACCCGGATCCACCCGTTGATGTGCGGCGGTGATGTCGCCGGGAACGAGGATGTCTCCTGCGACCCGCGATAATGGGACCCGCTTCCAGCACGCACGACCATGAGGGCACTTCCGGAATCCCCCACGCCGCGGCAAGGGTGTCCGCACGGATCGATGATCCGCATCTGATCGCGCACGGCAGGTCGGCTCCGCTGGTGCGCCCGGCTGAGCGATGCGGGCTTCCTGGCCTGGTCGCCGGGCGTCCGTTCACCCGGGTGACCGGTTGAGGCGACCCCGGGCACTGCGGCGCCGGGCAGCGTGTTAGAACTGGGGATACGACCGGGTGCGGTGGAGCAGGCGGCCGGATCGATCAGGAATCGAGAAGCGCGGGTCGCGTGGCACACCTAGCATGATCGTCATGGACATCACTATTCACACCAGCTTCCTCCCGCACGACGACCCGGACGCGTCCCTGGCCTTCTACCGCGACGTCCTCGGCTTCGAGGTCCGCAGCGACGTCGGGCAGGGCAAGATGCGCTGGATCACGGTCGGCCCCGCCGGTCAGCCCAGCACGTCCATCCTCCTGGCGCCCCCGGCCGTCGACCCCGGGATCACCGAGGACGAGCGCCGCACCATCCTCGAGATGATGGCCAAGGGCACCTACGGCTGGATCCTGCTGGCCACCCGCGACCTCGACGGTGTCTTCGCCAAGGTGCAGTCCGGCGACGCCGAGGTCGTCCAGGAGCCGACCGAGCAGCCGTACGGCATCCGTGACTGCGCCTTCCGCGACCCCGCCGGCAACCTGGTCCGTATCCAGGAGCTCCGCTGAACCGTCCCCGCTCATCGATCCGGTCCTGACGGCTGCCTGCGTCGCGACCGGCTGCGAACACGGCGGCCGGCGCCGCCGGGCCGCTCTCCTCGACCACCCCTCGGCGGCCGCACCCCCGCGGCGATGACCGCGATGCCGGCTGCCGAGGCCGAGCCACGTACGCCCGCCGCCCACGGGGGCGGTGTCCCCGCCCAGCCGGCCACCGGCCGCCGTCCCGTCGCCGGCAGATAGCTGCTCGCCCGTTGACCGGCTTGTCGACTCCGGCAAGCGGTCGTCGCCATGGAGCACCCTGCCGCGTGCCGCGGCGTGCGACCCGGGTGCTCGCGGACATCGATGAAGAGGAGTTGTCCCATGTGTCACCCCTCGTGGGGGCGCGCCCGCGCCGAGGCGCAGCACCTGAGCGACCTCGCGCGACTGCGCCGCGTACGCGACCGGATCGACCGGGAGTACGCGCAGCCGCTGAACGTCGAGGCGCTCGCCCGCGGCGCGAACATGTCCGCCGGGCACCTCAGCCGCCAGTTCCGGCTGGCCTACGGTGAGTCGCCGTACGCATATCTGATGACACGTCGCATCGAGCGCGCGGCGGCACTGCTGCGGTGTGGCGACCTCAGCGTCACCGAGGTCTGCTTCGCGGTCGGCTGCTCGTCGCTGGGCACCTTCAGCACCCGCTTCACCGAGCTGATCGGCATGCCGCCCAGCGCCTACCGGCGCCGCGCGGCGGGCGCCGCGGAGGGGATGCCGCCGTGTGTGGCGAAGCAGGTGACCAGACCGGTCAGGAATCAAGAAGCACCGGCCCCCGAGCCGCAACTAGCGTGATGGTCATGGCATCCACCGCATCCACCGCGTCCGCATCCATCGCATCCGTCACCCTCGACGTGGCCGACCCCACGGCCGCCGAACGCTTCTACACCGCCGCCTTCGGTCTGGACACGCAGATCCGCCTGCGGGCCTCGGAGGCACCCACAACCGGCTTCCGCGGGTTCACGCTGTCGCTCACGGTGTCCCAGCCGGCCACCGTCAACAGCCTGATCGACACCGCCATCGAGGCCGGCGCCACGCCGCTGAAGCCTGCCGCGAAGTCTCTCTGGGGCTACGGCGGTGTCGTACAGGCCCCGGACGGGACCATCTGGAAGGTCGCGACCTCGGCGAAGAAGGACACCGGCCCTGCCACCCGGCGGTTCGACGAGATCGTGCTCCTGCTGGGAGTCGCGGATGTGGCAGCGAGCAAGCGGTTCTACGTCGACCGGGGACTCGCCGTGGCGAAGAGCTTCGGCCGTGTGTACGTCGAGTTCGCCGCCGGGCCGGGCCCCGTCAAACTGGCGCTGTACCGGCGTCGTGCCCTTGCCAAGGACGCCGGCGTCTCTCCCGACGGCACCGGGTCGCACCGGCTGGCGA
Source organism: Peterkaempfera podocarpi (assembly GCF_042466665.1). GTDB lineage: Bacteria > Actinomycetota > Actinomycetes > Streptomycetales > Streptomycetaceae > Peterkaempfera > Peterkaempfera podocarpi. The sequence continues at coordinate 256,123 of NZ_CP162102.1, read as the reverse complement.
TCGGCGGCGATGCCGGGGCCTTCACCGACCCGGACGGGTTCGCCTGGGAGGCCGTGGCCCCGGCACTCACCCACTGATGGGGCACTTCCTGCGGAGCGGGGAACCGCCGGTCGGCTCCGGCGCCGAAAGGCAGACCGGTTGTCAGTGCCGGGTGGGAGACTGCCCGGCATGACCGAACCGAACCGGAAGTCGGACCTCCACCGCTATCTGCAGGACGCCCGCGAAGCCCTGCTGTGGAAGCTGGAGGGGCTCTCCGAGTACGACATCCGCCGCCCTCTCACGCAGACCGGCACCAATCTGCTGGGGCTGGTCAAACACGTCGCCGGGGTGGAGCTGGGGTACTTCGGCGACACGTTCGGACGGCCGTATTTCGACAAGGAGCCTCCGCCCTGGTGGTACTCGGAGGACACCGAACCCAACGCGGACATGTGGGCCACCGCGGAGGAGTCGCGCGACCAGATCGTGGAGCTGTACCGCCAGGCGTGGGCACACTCCGACGCAACGATCGAGACGCTGTCGCTGGACGCGGTCGGCCATGTCCCCTGGTGGCCCGAGGCACAGAGTGAAGTGACGCTGCATCACATCGTCGTGCGCGTGATCGCCGACACCCAACGGCATGCCGGCCACGCCGATATCCTGCGCGAGCTCATCGACGGTTCTGCCGGGTGGTTGAGGGGCAAGGAGAACATACCGCCGGGTGACGAGACCTGGTGGGAGGACTACCGGCGCCGGCTGGAGAGGGTGGCGCAGGAGGCCGATGGCGTCCGCGAGGGCGAACTCCGGCGAACCGACCGATGACCGAGGGAGCCCGCGCCCTTGAGCTGGGGCTCTCCACAAAGGGACTGGAGGAAGCATGACGGGCGCGCCACCGCGTGAACGTGAGGAGAGGCTGCGGGACACCCGCGCGAGACTGGAGGGAGACGTCGATCTCTGGGTCGCGACGTCGGGCGTCACGAGCGGCGTCCACCTCATCCCGCTCTCCTACCTCTGGGACGGGACCGCGTTCCTGATCTCGACCTTGCGCGACTCCGTCACCAGCCGCAACCTGCTGGCGGACGACCGGGTGCGGCTCAGCCTCGGGCCGACCCGCGACGTCGTCATGGTCGACGGCACCGCCGAACCGGTGGACATTGCCGACCTCGGCGCCGGGGCGGGCGACGCGTTCGCGACGAAGACCGGCTTCGACCCGCGCAAACTCGACGAGCTCTACCAGTATTTCCTCATCCGGCCGCGACGCATCCAGGCCTGGCGTGAGGCGAACGAGGTGAAGGGACGGCACCTCATGCGTGACGGCCGCTGGCTGGAGTGACCGTCACACCGGACCACGCGACGGCCGCGAGCCGATGGGGAGGCGCCCGCCCTCCCGTCGGCCGGTCCGCAAGGAGGCCGCACGGCTGGCTATGGTGGCGCCCATGACGAGCGGGGATGCACACCTGCGCGAGCGGGCGAGGCAGGCAGGGTCCTTCGGCGGCGCGGCTGACGCATATGAGCGGGGGCGTCCGCTCTACCCCGGGGAAGCGGTCACCTGGCTGCTGGCCGACGCGGGCCCGCGAGTGCTGGACCTCGGGGCAGGCACCGGAAAGCTGACGCGTCTGCTGACGGCGAGAGGTCTGCAGGTCACCGCGGTGGAGCCGTCACCCGGCATGCGTGAGCAGCTGGCCGCGGCCGTCCCGCAGGCCCGGGTCCTTGCGGGAGCAGCAGAATCCATTCCCATGCCGGAGGACAGCGTGGACGCCGTCCTGGTGGCCCAGGCATGGCACTGGGTGGACACCCGGCAGGCGGTCCCCGAGGTCGCACGTGTCCTCGCGCCTGGCGGGACGCTCGGACTGCTGTGGAGCGTACGGGACGAGCGGGACGCCTGGGCGGCGGAGCTCGGCCGGCTTCTGCATCCGGACGGAGCGCCCCCCACCGAGGGCGTCGGCGCTGCCGCCGTCACCGAGCGGCCCGAACTCTTCGGAGAGCTCGAGACGTACGCCGTGGAGTGGCGCCACGAGATCGGCGTGGGAGACCTCATCGACCTTGTGGCCTCACGCAGTTATGTCATCACGATGCCCGACACCCAGCGGTCGGACCTGCTCGCCGAGGTCCGGGCGCTGGCCGCGCGCCATCCCGCAATGCCGGCCCGGGACCGGATCGAGATGCCGTACATCACGCAGTGCTATCGGGCTCGTCGCCGACCTTGAGGCGTCCGCGCTCCCGGCAGCGACGAGGGGGTGGGGTCCGGACCTCAGGACCCCGCCCCCTCGCCGCTGCCGCCTCCGGACACCTCGCGGCCAGGTGGACCGCGCCGTCAGGCGGATCCGCTCAGCCCAACTCCAGCTCCCCGACCTTCTGATCCCCGCTCATCTCCCCGGTCGGCCGGAACCCGAGCCCCAGGTAAAAGCCCTCGGGGCCGCCCTCGCCCGGGTGCCAGGTGGTGGTCATACGGGTGCCGCCGCGGCGGCGGATCTCAGCGGCCACGGACTCGACCGCGAAGCGGCCGTAGCCGCGGCCCTGTTCGCCGGCCGCGATGTTGAGCCGCCACAGGCCCGAGCGGATGTCCATGCCCCTGCCGTCGCCCGCGAAGTCGATGTCGAGGAAGGCCATCAGGAATCCGACCGGCCGGTCGCCGTCGAGGATGATGCGGGGCCAAGCCGTGTCGGGCCACACATACGCCTCGGCGAGGGACTTCACCACCGGCGCAACCAGGTGCTCCTGGTCGGGGCGCACCCTCAGGCCGATCGCGGCATCGAAGTTGGCGGCAGTGACCTTTGCCAGTCGGAGGGTAGTCGTCATGCGGGAACAGTAAGCCAGTGGATCAAGTGGTTTTCCCGGCGCCGCCTGCCACCGGCGGGCGGCGACACCGCCGGCCGGACCGGGCAGTGCGAGCCCGTGCCGTTGTCACCGCCGGCCTCAGTCTGACGCCAGGGCCTCGGTGCGGGCGAGGCGGATGGCGCCGAGGATCTCCGCGTCGGAGCCGAGTGTGCCCTGCACCACCGAGAGGGAGGCGGCGACGGCCGGGGCGCAGCAGCGCTCGATCTGTTCGGCCAGGCCGGACAGCACATGCCGGCCCGCGCCGCCCAGTGCGCCGTCGAGGATGAGCAGGTCGGGGTCGAGGAAGGTGCACAGATCGGCGAGCGGGCGGCCGAGGGTGCGTCCGACCTCGCGCAGCACTCGGGCGGGGGCCGGTTCGTCGGCGTCCGCGAGGCGCAGCACCTCCGTGAATGTCAGCGGCCTGTCGTAGGCCTCCTCCATGAGTTCGACCAGGGGGCGGCGGGCCCGGGACGACAGGCAGCCGCGGGCTCCGCAGGCGCAGAGCGGCCCGTCGTCGTCCGCGTGGATGTGGGCGATCTCGCCGGCGAAGCCGGAGGCGCCCCGGTGCAGCGCGCCGTCGAGCACCAGGCCGGCGCCGACGCTCCGTTCGCCGAGTTTCAGGAATATCTGGCAGCTGCGCCCCAGCCCGACACCTGAGTGGGCCTCGCCGAGTGCGCCGAGGTTCGCGTCGTTCTCGATGACGACCGGCACGCCGAGCCGTTGGGCCAGCGCGGCGGCGGGGTCCGGGTGCAGCCAGGGGGCGAACCCGGAGCGGCGCGCGGAGGCGCCCTCGCAGCCGGGGGAGGAGGGCCCGGGCACCGGCAGCCGACCCGGCGGCAGGCCGACGCCGCGCTGGAACGGGGCGGGGACGCCGAGGACGACCCGGTCCAGCGGCCCGAGCCCTGCCTCGTCCAGGAAACGCCAGGCGGGTTCGAGCACGTCAGGACTCGACCCGTCGCCGGTGACCGCCATGTCGCCGCGGGCGAGGACCGTGCCGCCGTACGTCGCGACCGCGGTCCGGAGGCGGCCGTGGGCCCAGACGACCGCACCGACGGTGCGCGACGGCCCGGCCGGGATCAGGAGCATCGCGGGCCGACCGCTCCGGGGTCCGGTGGGGGGCGCGGGCTGCTCGGTCAGGACGCCGGACCGCAGCAGACCGGCGACGGCTGTGGTCACCGTGCCCAGGGGAAGGCCGAGCTCGGTGGCGAGGTCGGCCCGGGTGGTTCCGTCGCTCGTCTCGACCGCGCTGCGCACCCGCTGCGTCGCGTCCATGACCTGCCCCTCTGACTTTCCCTTATTTCGCGATAAATGGCCGAGCCTCAAATCCCTGCTGTGCAGCGGATTCTGCCTGTATATGCTGCGCACCAGGCCGGGCTCGCGGCTCACATTTCCATGATTTCAGGAGAATAGATGTCCGGTCCGGGCACTGCAACCGCCGACAGCTCGCCGGTCCGGCCCCGCGCCGGCTCGCCGTTCGCCGCGCTGTCGGTCCGGTCCTTCCGGTGGTGGTTCCTGAGCCAGATCACCTCGGCCTCCGGCGGGATGACCCAGGCAGTGGCCACCTCCTGGCTGGTACTGCAGCTGACCGGCAGCGCCGTGGCCCTCGGCGTGCTCTCCGCGGTGACCATGCTGCCGAGCCTGCTCCTCGGCGCCTGGTGCGGTGCCGTGGTGGACCGGCTGGACCGGCGCCTGGTGCTGATCGGGACGCAGACTGTGCTGACGGTCCTGGGTCTTGTGCTGTATGTGCTGATCGCCGCGCACGCCGTGGCCTACTGGTCGATCCTGGTGCTCTCCGCGGGCAGCGGACTGGTCAACGCACTCGACGGACCCGCACGGCAGGTCTATGTGCTCGACCTCGTCGGACGGCGACAGCTGGCCGGCGCCGTCAGCCTCTACGAGGTGATCCTCAACACCTCCCGGGTGCTCGGGCCGGCGCTCGGCGGCGCGGTACTCGTGACGCTCGGAGCAGGTGCCTGCGTGCTGGTCAACGCGATCTCCTTCCTCGTGCCGCTCGCCGTGCTGCTCCTCCAGCGTCCTGCGGCGGCGCCCGCCGTCCACGAACGCCGCACTGCACCGGCCGACCGGCGCGGCGCGGCGCGCGCCGGACTGCACTACGCGTGGTCCGTTCCGGCGATCCGCTCCTGCCTGCTGATCGCCGCGGCCTGCGGGATCCTCTTCAACTCCGGCCTGCTGTTCCCGCTGCTGGCGGACCGCGTCTTCCACCTCGGCGGAGGCGGCTATGCTGCGCTGGTGTGCGTCTTCGGCATCGGAGCGCTGCCAGGAGCTCTGATCGCAGCACGCGGCGGCGAGCCGACGGGTCGTCAGGTGGCTCTGCTCGCAGGGGCCACGGGCGTGTGCACGGCCGCCACGGCCTACGCCCCGGACCCCGTTCTGCTCTACCTCGGCATGGCTGCCGTGGGGTTCACCTCCATCTGGATGGTCGCGCGCGCCAACACCTTCGTACAGCTTCAGGCTGCACCGGAACTGCGCGGCCGGGTCATGGGCGCATGGACCATGGCACTGCCGGGGGCAAGTCCGATCACCTCCCTGGCCATCGGGGCCCTTGCGGGCGCCGCCGGCGCCCGCGTCGCGTTCGCCTGCACCGGTCTGCTCCTCCTGGCCGTTGCCGTCGGCTCGCGGCGCGGGCTTGCGGCAACCATGTCGAGCGGCCGCGCGGGCGATGCCCCACAGGGCGAGCCTGCGGACGCCCCGGCACCCAGGTGATCCGGGTCCGTCAGCGCGCCTGGGGACGGTCGGCTGTCGCGGCTCTCCGCGACTTCCCCCTTCGACCGGGGCCGCGGCTCGGGTCATATCAGCCCGTGGCTGGTGGAGCAGGCCAGCTGGACCGGGCTTCATGCTGGTCGCGGCTTGCCCGCCGCCGGGTTCACGCCTGCGACGGACTCACCGGGGCGTATGGGCGGGGAGCATTCCCTGGATCCGCGGCGAGGCCGTCGGCGAGGTCCCGCGTGTCCCTGTGGACGGCCGACGCGCCCGTTCCTCCGGAGAGACGCCGCCGCTGAGAAGTCCGGGCAGGATAAAGGGCAGGACTGTTCTTCGGCAGGGGACCACGTCCCGCACCGGGGTTGCCGAGAACGGCAGGCGAGCCGGCGACGTTCTCGCGGGACCGGGATGAATCGCTGCTCGCGGATGTGCGACGGACCACCCACTGTCTCCGCCCGAGCGCGCCGTCCGCGGGGTACCTCGGTTCAGCCCGCAGTGCTCGAGGCCCAGCCGGGCCGGTGGGCGGGGGCGGAGGTGCCTGCGGGGAGGCGCACCTCCAGTCGGCCGGGAGCGGTGATCCGGCTTTCGAAGCGGGGTTGCGGTGCGGTGGCCGGGCCGTGCATAGGGGCTCCGTCGGAGAGCCGGAAGACACTGCCGTGCCAGGGGCACTCGATGCAGCCCTCGGCTGTCCGGCCCTGGGACAGCGGACCGGACAGGTGGCTGCAGCGGTCGGCCAGCACATGGACCTTCTCGCCCTCGCGTACGACCACCACGGGGATCTCACCCACGAGCCGCCGCACCGCCGTGTCCGGCGGAAAGTCGTCGAGCATGCCGAGCACATGCCAGCCGGGGGCGACGAGGTGGGGGACGTTCTCGGCGTGGTTGGCCCCGGCCGCCTGCCGGAAGGCGAGGTGGCCGCCCAGGATTCCGCCCGCGGTCACTGCGCCGAGCCCCGCGAACCCCAGCGCGCGGCCCAGACCCGGCCGACCGTTGAGTCGCGCCGCAAGCGATCCGGAGTAGAGGAGCACACCGGCGGCGTTCGCAGCGGCGTGCACCACGCCGACCCGCAGCTGCTGTTCGTGCTGCTCGGCCCAGTCGACCCACCCCGCCAGCGCCGCGGGTACCGCGCCGGCCAGGCCCAGGGCGACCAGCAGGCCTGCTGCCCGTCGCTCGCCGGGCAGCAGGTCGAGCACGGCGGCGGACGTCCAGGAGCCGATCGGCAGCTGCACCAGAGCGGGGTGGAGCGGGTGTCCGAGCCAGACGCCGCGCAGCGCGTCACGGCCCCGGCCGAGCGGCAGCGACCGTACCGCACGCTGGAGCGGCCGTGCCACGGCGTCCAGGCCTGCGACACGCTCCAGTGAGTCGACCGCGGCCAGCAGCCGCTCGGCGCGGACGGCCGGATTGCCGTCCGGAGTGGCGCGCTCGTGTCTGCCGGGTCCGGAGACGATCCCGGGCAGCGTCGCGTGGATGAGCTGTGGAAGTCGCATAGGGGTCGGGTTTCCGCCGATCCGCGCGGTAAACAGGCCGGGGCGACCGGGGACTGCGCCCCTCCGGGGGTGAGGCCCGTGGTGAGGCGGCAGCGGAACCGGACGCCGCTGGGCGGGATCACGGGACACGTCATGTTCCGAAGGATCACGCCGCGGCTGAGGGCGCTCCGGGGGTGCGGCGCGGAGTGGGCACCGTTCGGGTTCAGTTTGTGGTGGAGGTGTCTTTGACGGCGCTGTCGACGGTGTCGTACAGAGCAAGGGTCCTCGTCGTGTTTGTCACCTCGAACAGCCGCAGGACGATCGTCCGTGCCCTTGCCAGACGCACCCATCCGCCCGCCTGCCCTGCCTGGGTGTGCGCCCCGATGAGGAGGCGGACCGTGCTGCAGTCCAGGTAACTCACCCCGTCCAGGTCAAGTGCGACCTTCGGACTCCGGGACCACACCAACCGCGTCAGACACGCCTCAAGCACGGCGCATGTGTCCAGATCCAGATCGCCCACCACGGTCACCACCGCGATGCCGTCCACGCGCAGGCGACTGCTCACATCGACATCGGGCACGGCCATGCCTCACCTCCCCACTTGTCCGTCTCTCCGGGTTTCGCCTCCCCGTCCGCGCCCCCGCTACACCCTGCGGCCCACCACTAACGGCACCGGGGCGCGCGCTTGCAGCAGCCGTCATGCGTAGGAAGAGCTGGGCTGAGCAGCGGCGACGCCGGTGCCGCAATCAACGATCACGTGGCGGACTGTCGTGGGCAATTCGCCCTCGAACCAAGGTGCAGAACACCGCCCGCAGGTCGGCCAACCGGGAACCCGGGCGGCGAGGGTGCTGTCTTGGCGACCTCTCCTGACGGAGCGTGAGCGAGCCGATGGAGCCAGCAGTCAAGTCATGACGGCTCACCCGGAGATGCAGAAGTCGGATCAGTGCGCGTTACTTCGTGCACCACTGGGTGTGGTCGGACCTGATGGCACCGAACGACTTGGGAATCGTGGTGACGCCCGTGTTCGGCCTGATCGTCATGGTGCGGCCGGTGAAGTTCACCCCGTTGTAGATCTTCCAGCACCAGCCGCCCGGGCGGCCTTCTTCGTCCGTGCCGAGGGGCACGTTGTTGTACAGCGATTTCGCGCTGACGAGTGCGGGCTCCGAGCGGGTTGCGCTGTGGTGGAACGCGAACGTGGAGACCGCGCCGGTGTATCCGGCCTTGGCGTAGGCGCACAGGAGGTCCGAGGCGCATCCCGCGGGGGACTTGGGGCCGCTGCCGACGGCCTGGGCCGGAGCGGCCGACGCCATCCCTGCGGCGATCGCGAGTGTGACGGCGAGAGTTGCGGTCTTCTTGGGATACATGCCGGTCTCCCTGTCCGCCTCGGCATCGGCCGGAGGCTGGGGACGTAGCGGCGGGAAGAGGGGCGACCGGGGCCGTACGCGGCGGCAGTCGCTGGCATCCACGCTACGTAGCCGCTCACCGGCCGCAACTCGACCGCGCCCGAATGGGGGCAGGGGTGGAGGTCAGCTGGTCGGTACAGGCAGCAGGGCCTGGTGAAGTCCCTGCCGGGTCCGCGCGATGGCAGTGGCGTGAGCGAACGGCGCTCTCGAACCGGCGTGGGGGAGTGGAGGTGGGGCCCGGCAGCCAATCGGTCGGGCCTGCCTACGGTGGGATTCCGCGACGGACACACGCGGTGGATCGACGGTGGCCGGGCACAGGCGGAGGCAACGGTCCCCCAGCGGAGTTGACGTCTCGTCACTGCGGGCGGCCGATGGTTGGAGGCTGCCTGGTCGGTCGACCTGGGCAGGACCTCGGCGTTCGACCAGCATCTGTTGCGGGGCGGCGTAGGCGTCATGAGGCCCGTCCGTGTTTCGGCCGGCTGGCCTCCCTCGAATGCGGCACCGCTGTGCCCACCCGGCAGGTCGATTGACGGTACGCCAGTGACGCGGCACGGACTCGGCGATTGCTGGTTGCCCGTGATGTCGCGTGGTCTGGGCGAGATGCGTCCGCAGGCCGGCGAGGGCGACAGGGTCGGCCGCCCGGTGTGCCCTGCCACGCCGTGATTGCCGGGCGCAGGGCAACTCCCGCCGCTCGTGGAACGGCCGACCGCCGCCACCGGGTCGGAACCCAGTGGCGGCGGCCGGGGTGCTCAGCGAGCGCTGAGACTCAGCCGAGCTTGAACGAACGGAAGTCCAGGCCGATGAGGGTTCCACCGGCCGGGATCGGCGTGTGGGCCTCGGAGCCGCACGCGCTGTCGCCGTACACGTAGAAGCTCTTGTCGGTGCTGTTGGCCAGCGCCCGGAAGTAGCCCGTGGAGCCGGGCAACACCTCGCTGACCGTGTAGCAGTGGCCGTCCGCCGGGTTGTTCACGGTGATGTGCTTGCCCTCCGGCATGACCGTGACTTGCACGGGGCCGTTGGCGGCCCAGGCCGTGACGGGGGCGCTCACAGCGAGCAGCACAGCGGCACCGGCAACTACAGGAAGCTTGGCCCAGCGGGAGGTGGACGTGCGGTTCATCGGGTCCTCCGTGATGTGGTCTCGTGGAGTCTTCCGGTCCGGTGAAACGGACCTGTTCCGCGTCACCGGACGGCGGGTCGAACCTGCGTGACTCAGTCTGCACGGAAGGTGGTGCGTGTGCCACCGGAGGGACTGAAGGGGCAGTTGGTGCAGGAGTTACGTCAAGCAGTGTTCGTCTTCGCGCCTGTATACGGGGGCAGTTCCGACCGCGGTCGCCATACGGGCTCCGGTCTGCAACGGGCTCGGCGAGGGACATGTCGGTGACCTCCCGCTCCGATGAAACCGATGGTCCGTCATGCGCACCGCGCCACAACTCCCACGACAGTTGGGCGATTTCACCAGGTGGAGCGGACGAGTTGATCGGTTCCTCGGCTCAGCGGATCCTGCTGGATCTGATCGAGGTGCAGGCCGCGGCGCACATCGATGCAGCGTCCGGCGAGCACACCCAAGTACGCGGACGACCTGGCGCAGCGGCCATGGGGAGAAGACGGGTCACCCCTCGGCCGGAGAGCTGAGGCTGTGCAGACCGGCCGATCGCACCGGCTGCCCCACGCCCAACTCATCGGCGGTGAGGGGATCACGGACCTTGCCGCTGCGGCCGTCGTGACCGGTGTCCCCGAAGGATCACCATTGCGCGAGCACGCGGTGCGCAGTCGATGCGAGGGGGACTGCCCGTCAAGTCGCGGGACGAGGTGGCACGGACGTCCGTTCCGGGCAGCTCACGACCCGATCGGGAGCTGCGGCCCGTCAGGCCGCGCCCGAGCCGAGGGGACCGCGGCCCGTGCGACGGAAGCGTCGCATGCCGACCCAGCCCCCGCCGTTGCGGACCGGGGCATGTCCCGGGCGCCGCGATCATCCGTTCCGGTCGCCGTAGGCCGCCCTGCTGGCCTCGATCTCCGCGATGTGCTCGATCGCCCAGCCGGCGAGCGCGAGCGCCGGCGGGATCAGGCTCCGCCCGGTGGGCGTGAGTGCGTACTCGACTCGGGGCGGGACCTCCGCAAACGCAGTCCGCGACACCAGGCCGTCGCGTTCCAGGTTCCGGAGTGTCAGTGTCAGCATCCGCTGCGAGATCCCGGGTATCTGCCGGTGCAGCTCGCTGAAGCGCAGGCGTCCCTGGTCGAGGGTCGCCACGATCAGCAGTGTCCACTTGTCGCAGATCCGGTCGAGCACTGCGCGGATCGTCTGCCCGCCGTCTCCCCGGATCATGCATGTGTGCTCATACCGCGACATGACAACTCCCTGTACCCAACGCACATGCGTGTGCCTTTTGCAGGCCTCCGGACAGTGACCCATGATGGGGCAACTTTCACTGGTAACTATGTGCACATGGGGGCACTGTGGACGTCGCCTACTGGATCGTCGCCGCGTTGCTGGCGGTGTTCTACCTCTACGCCGGAGGCAAGAAGGTCCTGCAGAGCCAGGAGCAGCTCCAACCCATGATGGGATGGGTCGACCGTGTCCCCATGCCGCTGGTCAGGGTCATCGGAACGTTGGAACTCCTCGGCGCGGCGGGCCTGATCCTGCCGCCGCTGACCGGGGTCGCGGCCTGGCTCGCCATAGCCGCGGCCAGCGGCCTCGTCCTGATCCAGGTCGGGGGCATCGCGGTGCATGTCTCGCGGGGTGAGACCCGGCAGATCGGACTGAACATCGCCCTGCTGGTGCTTGCTGCCGTGGCCGTCTGGCTGGGGACGACCTGGCGCTGACCGCCCTGCATGCGACCCGGGCGGCCGGAGGGACGCCCGACCGCCATGGGTATGTTGCCGTTGCCGTTGCCGTTGCCGTTGCCGTTGCCGTTGCCGTTGCCGTTGCCTGCGCCGACGCAGGCAGCGGCAGCATCGTCCGGTTCCCGGTGAGCACTCGAACCGGTGCACGCCCGCGGAGGCGGGAGGCATCCCGCAGGACCTCGTCAGCATCACGATCTTCCTGACCGACATCTCCGACTACCAGGCGCACGGCAGGGAGATCGGGGCGGTCTGGCGCGAGCTCGCCGGGCCGGTCTGTCCCGCGATGGCCGGCATCGGCACCACGGAACTGTGGCAGCCCGAGGCCAGGAGCGAGATCCTTGGAGTCGCCGTCATCCCCGACGAGCGCCTCATCCGGCCCACGGCGTCCTGAGCTCCTCCCGTCCGGGCGCGGGGGTGCGGTTGCGGGTCCCGCGTGCGGGCCGCGCCGTGCGCGGGGGCGCTGCACCGAGCCGATCGCCGGCGGGAGACGGCCCTGAGGTGGAGGGTTCGTCCCCTCGTGGCCGCTGGGGGCGGCGGAGCGGTTCGGTCCGTCGGCGGCAGGGGGATGGCTTAGATTCCTGTCGGCCGTCAGATGACCGCTGCATCCCAAGGCTGTGAGTTGTCGAGTCCGAGACGTCGGCTGCTGCCAGGAACGGTGCCGGTGCCGGGCCCGCGGTACGGCGGTGATCCGGCCCCGGTTCGGCCGTCGATCACCGCAACTCCACCCCTGCCGCGGTGCCGACCCGCCGGATCTGGTCGGCTGTGAGGCGGCTCAGCTCCCTGATCAGCCCGGCCATGTCCGGACCAGCCGTGTACTGGAGCGGCAGCCGGGCAGGCAGCCCGCCGACCTCGGCGACCGGGCCGGCCATGGCGGCCAGGTCGCCGACGGGGAACCCCAGGACGACCGCGAAGTCGCGCAGCAGGTCGTGGGTCACCTTCACCCGCCCGCGTCCCACTGCGCCGATCGTGGCCGCACTGACATACAGGCCGGTCAGTACGGAGAAGACCTGAGCCGAGTGCGTCCAGCCCAGGTTCCGGTTGGCGAGCATGCGAAGGAGCACGCCGCCAAAGCCTGTCGGGTACCGCTCGAAGCTGCGCAGCGCGCCAACGGGGACGGTGCGACGCTCCTGCGGCAATGTCCGAACGTACTGGCGCAACCGACTTCTACCGTCAGGGGGCAGGAGCACGACATGCCTCGTGAGAGCAACCACCAGGCCCCCGGCTGTCGCATCCAAGGGCATCAGATCCTCCGGCACCGGCACGCCGGCGATCACGAACAGGTCGGCGGCCGGCAGGTCCAGCAGGAGCGCGATCCGCCGCAGCAGCGCGGGGTCGGGCACCGCACCCCTGCACACCTCCCGAAGCTCCGACTCCTCGACCTCGCACTGCTGGGAGAGCAGGCCGAGGCCGAACCGGCGATGAGCCAACAGCCGCCCCAGCAGCGCATCGGAGCCTGGAGTACGCGTCATCGGCGCAGCCTAGCCCTGCGCTGCCACCAGGGGCACCGGTGGTTGGCCGGGAACGCAGGAAGTGCCTCTGAGCTGCAACGACAGGACGTGCCGTGGGTCCTGTACGTGGTAGCGGCAGAGGCACTTCCCAGGTGACGAACGGTTACGGGTCGTGTCTGTGCGGGCGCCTTGCGGGCAGCGGTCGTGGGGTGGTCATCAACTGCCCGGCGTTGCTCGGTCGGACGCTACGCGCGGGGCCTCCCGGCGCGGGCGGTCAAGGCAGGATCTCGACATACCCGTCGGTTCCGTGCACACGGATCCGCTGCCCGTCCCGGATCAGCCGGGTGGCCCGCCCCACGCCCACGACGGCGGGCAAGCCGTACTCCCGGGCGATCACCGCGCCATGGGTCATCAGGCCGCCCACCTCCGTCACCAGGCCCGCGATTCCGACGAACAGCGGCGACCAGCTGGGGTCCGTGAAGGTCGTGACCAGGATGTCGCCCGCTTCGAGATCGGCCTCCGCGATGTCAAGGATGACGCGGGCCCTCCCCTCGACGGTCCCGGCGGAGACCGGGAGGCCGGTCAGGGCGCCGGCCGGCACGTCGTCGCGCCGGTACGCCCCGGCGAGGGCCTCGCCGTCGGATGTGAGCACCCGGGGCGGTGTGAGCGCGTGGTACGACCGGAACGCGTCCTTGCGCTGCCGGATGAGCCGGTCATCCGCCCGGCGCGAGCGTACGACGTCGTGGAGCTCCTGGAAGGTGAGGTAGAAGATGTCCTCCTTCTCCGGAAGCACATCGGCCTGCACCAGGCGCTCGGCCTCCTCCAGCAGGGCCTGCTTGTAGACGAAGTAGCGGCTGACAATGCCGTACTTCGGGTACTCCCGGTACCCGACGAAGGCTCTGACCTGGTCGATCATCCGCTTGGTCTCGTCGGCCCTCCGGTCCCCGTCCGGCAGGGCCCGCAAGCGCGACAGCACCTCCTCTTCCTTCGCCTGCGCCTTCCGCCGCCCTTGCTCGAAGCGTCGCTCGGCGGCGCCCGGCTCGAAGTTCCTGACGTTGTCGAGGAGCACGGGAACGACCGTGGTGGGGCGCTCGCGCCACCGTGGCCTGGTGATGTCGATCTCGCCGACGCAGCGCATGCCGTACCGGTCGAGGTAGGCCTCGATGGCGTCGCGCGCCTCGGTCCCGCCCGGGATCTTCGGCAACTCCTCCAGGAACCCCTCGTCCTCGACGCCCTGCAGGAACGCCACCACCTCCGGCTGCGCGCGGACCACGTCCGCGACGTCGAGAAGCGCCAGCCCCATCTCCGACGTGACGTTGTCGGGGGCGGACAGCGTCAGCGTGTCAGCCGCGTTCTTCTCGCCCAGCCACTCCTGCAGCTTGTCGTTGAGCCACCAGGTGGCCTCCATCCCCGCCATGATCGCCTGAAAGTTCAGCGGATCACCGAGGACTCGCTTGTGCTCCTCGAAGGCCTCCAGCAGGAAGTCGAACAGCTGCGGTCCGGACTTCGTACGGATGTCGCGCTCCAGGGCGGCGATGGACCGCCGGCTGCGCTCGATCAGCTCGGTGACGATGGCCGGATCGGCCTCGACCGGGGCGGACGCACCGCCGGCCGGCGGCCCGCCGGGACCCGCGTCCGGGAGCGAGGGGACGAAGCCGTCGCGGTCGAGGACGGTCTCCAGAGCATCCCTGACCAGCGGATCGCCTCTCCCCATGACCTCCAGGAGGCCGGCGCGGCTCGCGGGCGAGGCCAGGCGCCGGGTGACGTCGACGAACAGCCTCCCGCCGGCCGTGTGCATCGGTGCCATGGCCGTCAGCTGCCACACGGAGAGCCCCAGGGGCTTCAGGGGGTCGGTCATCATCTGCTGATGGCCGACGGAGACGTAGACGTGGTTCTCCCGGTCGTCGGTCTCGGGGACGGGGAACAGCGTCGTGATCGGCCGGCTCTGAACGATCCGGAAGTCGTCGTCGACCAGGCACCATTCGATGTCCTGCGGGCGGCCGAAGTGCGCTTCGATCCGCCGCCCGAGCTGCACGAGCCGTACGACCTGCGCATCCGTCAGCGCCGGCTGCTCCTGCCGCTGCGAGTCGATCGCCACTTCCTGCGTACCACCGGCTGGCAGGGCGTGAACGGCCAGCTGTTTGGAGGCGATCGCCTTGGCGACGACCTCGCCGTGTCGCACCGTGAAGACGTCCGGGTTCACCAGGCCGGAGACCAGTGCCTCGCCGAGTCCGAAGCCGGCGTCCACGGTGGCGACCTTCCGGTTGCCCGTGACGGGGTCGGCCGTGAACAGGATGCCGGCCGCGTCCGGGAAGACCATCTGCTGCACGACCACGGCCATGTGGACCGTACGGTGGTCGATGCCGTTCCGCTGGCGGTAGGTCACGGCCCGCTCGGTGAAGAGCGAGGCCCAGCACCGGCTGATGTGCTGGAGGATCGCCGCCGGCCCCACGACGTTCAGGTAGGTGTCCTGCTGGCCGGCGAAGGAGGCCGTCGGCAGGTCCTCGGCCGTCGCGCTGGACCGCACGGCGCAGGCGGTGTGCTCGCCGAGCCGGGCGAGCGCGCCGGTGATCGCCGCTGCGAGATCGCCCGGGATGGCGATCCCCTCGATGGTCCGGCGGATCTCCGCGCTGAGCGTGCGGATCGCCTCCCGGTCGTCCGGGTTCAGGTGCGACAGCTGATCCAGCCGATCGTTGATCGACGGCGCCTCCGCCATGATCCGCCGGAAGGCGTCCGTCGTCACGCAGAAGCCGGCCGGCACCCGGATGCCTTCGATCCGCGACAGACCGCCCAGGTGCGCACCCTTGCCGCCGACGACCGCGATCTGCGTCTGGTCAATCCGGTGAAGATCCCACACGTACTGCTCGATCACTGCGACACCTCCGAGACAGTCGTGAGGCCGTGCGCTCGATCACCCATCTGCGACGCCCCAAACTCTGTCGATCCTCCTGTCGAGCACATCCTCATCCCTGGGTGCCCTCCCTTCGACGAGCCGGCCGGCCGCGCCGCCCAGTCGGGTTCGGCGTCACCGCATCCCCCGTACGTCGACAACAGCTCACGCACGTCGTGCCCTCATTTCCGCAGGTTGTGGCATCGGCCGATGATTCTGCGCCGTGACCCGGGCCTTGCCGCAAGCCCCCCGGTGCGTTATACGTTGAGAGTGGCAAGGAGAGATCTCTCCTTGCCTCTGCTTTGGGCGCGGCTCGTTCGGAGGGGCGGCCGGTGCCGGGCGCGGGCTCGTATCGGCTGCCGTACGCCGGTGTCGGTGTGGACGCCTACCATGCACGGCATGCGTGAGTTCTTCGTGGTGGGTGGGCGGCGGCTGTCGTATCTGGACTTCGGTGGTCCTGGTCTTCCCCTGCTCGCCTTCCATGGGCACTACAACGAAGCCTCGGCTTTTGTGCCGCTGGCCGAGGCATTGGCGCCGCAGTGGCGGGTGATCGCGCTCGATCAGCGCGGGCACGGTGAGTCCGACCGGGCCCCGAGTTACGAACGGGACGACTACGTCGCTGACATCGCGGCGTTCCAGCGCCATCTGGGCATCGGTTCGGTGGCGGTTGTGGGCCACTCACTGGGCGGCGTCAACGCCTACCAGTACGCCGCAAGGCACCCGGGCCAGGTCACCGCCCTGATCGTTGAGGACATCGGCGCGGTGGTGAACAGCGACTGGTCATTCACCGAGCGGCTTCCCCGCGGTGCGCCGTCCCGCCAGGCTCTGATCACGGCGCTCGGCGCCACCGCACCGTATCTGGAGTGCTCCGTACGGCGGTCCGGGGACGGCTGGGGCTACTCGTTCGACCTGGAGCACACGGTGTGGTCGCAGAAGGCGCTCAACGGTGACCACTGGGACGACTGGATGAAGGTGGGGTGCCCCACCCTGCTCGTGCGGGGAAGGCGCAGCGACGAACTGGCCGCCGACCACGCCCGTGCCATGGTGACCCGCCGGGCCGGCCAGGCGGAACTGGTCGAGCTTCCCGCCGGGCACGTCGTGCACCGCGATGCGCCCGCCGAGTTCGCCGATACCGTCCGCGCTTTCCTGGCCAGGTGCAGTTCGTCCTGGGTGAGAGGTGCTTCAGGCTGCGAGGGTGAGTCCGGGCCGACAGCGGAGTAGGCGTCTCCCGGGCGAAGCCGGGTAGCGCGCCCGGGGTGAAACCGCGATGGGAGGCCCCGGTGAGTAACTCGGCAGGGTGCGGCTGGGCGCTAATCGAGTCGACGTACCTCCCAGGTGCCCGCGACAATCCCGTCATGCCGCAAGCATCCGATCCGCTCCCGGTCCTCTGGCTCTGCGGGCCGGCAGGCGTCGGCAAGACGACGGCGGGCTGGGAGTTCTTCTCCCGCCTCACCGCATCGGGGTTCCCTGTCGGCTACGTCGACATCGACCAGCTGGGCGTTTTCCTTCCAGGACCTCCCGAGGACCCGGACCGGCACCGGATGAAGACGCAGAACTTGGCCGCGGTGCTGGCGAACTTCCGTGAGCGGGGCGCCCGGTGTGTGGTGGTGTCGGGAGTCGTCGATCCGGTGCAGGGCGTGTACGTGCACGAACTGCCCGGCACCGACGTGACGGTGTGCCGGCTCCGCGCCGACCGGGAGGAGCTGGCGCGGAGGTTCACAGGGCGCGGAATGCCGCCGCATATGGTTCAGGAGACCCTCGACGAGGCAGACGTCCTGGACGCGAGCGGCGTCGGCGACGTGTGCATCGACACGACCGGCCTCGCCGTGTCCGAGGTCCTCCAACAGATGGCCGAGCGCATCGGCGACTGGCCGGTCCCGGGGCGATCGGCTGGGGACGGCGAGACAGCCCAGGCTGCGGCCGGGCGTTCCACGGGGCGCGAGGACATCCCCGCCCGAGCAGAGCCGGGAGCAGAGGCCTGGTCTGCGCGACCGCTGCTCCCCAGGCGGCCGAGCCCGGGCGGCGCGGCCTCACGACCGCCCGAGTCGGGGGCCTCTGCGCCCGGCCTGCCGGTGCTGTGGCTGTGCGGCCCCACCGGGGTCGGCAAGTCGACCATCGGCTGGCAGGTCTACCAGCGCGTCGACAACTCCGTCCGTGCCGCCTACCTGGATCTCGACCAACTCGCCTTCCTCCGCCCCGCCCCGCCCGACGACCCCGCCCACCACAGGCTCAAGGCAAGCAACTTGGCCGCCCTGTGGCACGCCTACCGTGCGGCCGGCGCTCGCGCTCTCATCGTCACCGGCCAGGTCGATGACGAGGCGACCGCTCTGCTGTACACCGCCGCGCTGCCGCTTGTCTCCGTCACGCTGTGCCGCCTGCGTGCGAGTCGCACCACCCTGCTGGAACGGATCAATTCCCGTGGCCAGGGCGGCAGCTGGGCCGCTCCTGGCGACCCGCTGAAGGGCCGGCCCGTCGCCGACCTGCTCCGCACCGCCGAAGAGGCGGCCGCGACAGCCGAGGCCCTGGACCGGGCCGCGCTCGGCCACCTCTGCATCGCCACGGACGACCGCACGGCCGAGGAGTCGGCGGCCGCGATCACCGCTGCCTGGCCGAGCCACCGCTCCTCCGAAGGGACGTGACGATCGGGCCGCTCATGGAGCGGCCCGGGGACGCAGGCAACCCCGCGGCTGTCGTGCGGACAGCGGATGACGGGGTGGTGGCCGCAGCTCATGGCACCGACCCCGCCTGCCGTCCGACCCTGCCCAGAGCGGCAGCGGCCCTACAGCGCGGGTGGACGCTCGAAGAAGGTCTCCAGGGTGACTGTGGCCTGCGTGCCGCTCACGCCCTCGATCGCGTACAACCGCCGCAGCACGTCCTGCAGCTGCTCGGTGCCGGCAGTGCGCACCTTCACCAGGACCGAGGCGCTGCCCGCGATGATGTGGGCCTCCTCGATCTCCGAGATGGCGGCGAAGGCCTCGGCAGAGTCGCCCATCCAGGCCGAGGACTCGACCATCACAAAGGCGAGTACGCCGAGCCCGAGCGCCCTCGGGTCGACGTCGACGGTGGTGCGCCGGATGACCCCGCGCTCGCGCAGCTTGCGGACCCGCTCGTGGGTCGCACCCGCAGACAGCCCGATCGCCTTGCCAAGGGCCGCATACGCCTGTCCGGCGTCCTGCTGCAGCAGCGCGACCAGCGCGCGATCGATCTCGTCCAGGTTCTCCGATGCCATGGTGGAACCATATCGTCTTCGGTCATAATCGTGTCGCACCGAACAGCATTCAGTTATGGGCATCAAGGGGTGGATTGTGTCTGGCGACATCAAGTACGGTCTGTACCAGATCCTGGATGAGCGCTTCCGTACCGGGAAGTGCGCCAACGGTGACCTCCGGCTGGAGAAGCTCCACGGCGACTGCCGGTGGGCGGAGGGCCCGGTCTACCTGCCGGCCTGGCGTCAGCTGATCTGGAGCGACATCCCCAACGACCGGATGCTGCGCTGGGACGAGTCCACGGGCACGGTCGGAGTCTTCCGTTCCCCTGCTGGCCACAGCAACGGCAACACGCTGGACCGCGAAGGCCGTCTGATCAGCTGCGAGCAGGGCAACCGCCGGGTCACCCGCACCGAGCACGACGGCTCGGTGACCGTCCTGGCCGACCGCTACCAGGGCATGAGGCTCAACTCGCCGAACGACGCCGTGGTGCGCTCCGACGGCTCCGTCTGGTTCTCCGACCCGGACTTCGGCATCACCAGCGACTACGAGGGCCACCGCGCCGACAGCGAGATCGGCGCCTGCAACGTGTACCGCATCGATCCGGGCAGCGGTGAGGTGCGACTCGTCGCGGACGGTTTCACCGGTCCCAACGGGCTCGTCTTCTCGCTCGACGAGCGGCAGCTGTTCGTGTCGGACAGCAGGGCGAGGCACATCCGCGTCTTCGACGTGCACGAGGACGGCACCCTCTCGGACGGCAAGGTCTTCGCGGAGGCCCGGGAGAGCAGCTTCGACAACATCCGCTTCGACGACGGAGGGCGGCTGTGGGCGGCGGCCCTCGACGACGGCGTGCACTGCTACGACCCGGACGGCACGCTGATCGGGCGACTGCTCATCCCTGAGACCGTCTCCAACCTCACCTTCGGCGGGCCCAAGAACAATCGTCTCTTCATCACCGCGGGGACCTCGGTGTACTCCCTGGTCATGGCGGTGACCGGAACCCCTCGGGTGCGCCGGGGCGAGGCCTGACCTCCAGGCGCCGGGCCCGATTCCGGGCCCGATTCCTGGCCTGACTCCGGGGCAGGCGCGGTCAGGTGGTGCTGGATCGTCGTCCAGGGGGCGGTGGGCGCACCCTCACCGCCCCGACCTCCCTGGCGAGCGCGGGTGGTGCCGACCCGCCGTTGACCTCGAAGGTGCAGTGACCGGAGGCAGCTCTGGCCCCACATGTGGCGCGGTGAGTGCAGGTCGCAAGTCCGACGCATGCGGGATCACGGCTGTGGGGATGGGGGTTCTCCCTGCGGACAGGGGAGCCGGCCGTCAGTAGCCTGACGCGGTGACGACCAACCCCCTCTTGTCGAGAGCCATGAACGGCACCGTCAGCCCGCGCCTGCTCCCTCTGCCGGATCGCATCGCAGAGCTTCTGTTGGAACTCGGAAGTCCGCCGCGGCTGGCGGCTCACCTGCGAGCAGTCCATGACGTCGCGCATCAGCTGGTCGGCTGGGTGGAACAGCGCCGGCCCGCTGTGGACTTCGACCGTGAAGCGGTGCTCTTCGGGGCGGCGACGCACGATGTGGGGAAGACTGTGCACCCCGCCGAGCTCTCCGGGCCCGGGTCGGCCCACGAGGAGGCGGGCCGGACGCTGCTCCTCGACCGGGGCTTCAGCCTGCAACTGGCGCGCTTCGCCGCGACCCATGCGTCATGGACGGAACCGCACATCGGCTTTGAGGACCTGATGGTCAGCCTTGCCGACAAGATCTGGAAGAACAAGCGCGTGACCGACCTGGAGGACCTCGTCGTGGCCCGGCTGGCCGAGGCGAGCGGCCGGGCTGCATGGGAGGAGTTCAGCGCGCTCGACGAGGTTCTCGCCCGCATCGGCGACGGGGCCGACCAGCGCCTGGCGTTCCAGGCATCCTTCCCGGTGCACCGCTGAGGCCCCCCGGCGTCGCTCCGAACCGCCGTCCATCCGGCAGTGCAGGATGCACCGGTCCGCGGCCCACCTCTGGTCGGCCGGACGGGCCCGCACGGGGAAGTCCCCCGTGCGGGCCCGTCCGGGCCTACTGGTTACGGTGGTCCGCAGTGGCCCGGACCGCCGACCCGGTCAGGAGGGCAGGGTCCACTTCTGGTTGGCTCCGCCCGTGCAGTCCCAGATCTGCACCTGGGTGCCCGCTGTGGTGGACCAGCCGGGATCGTCCAGGCACTTGTTGGACTGCGGGTTGTAGAGCGACCCGTCGGACTGCGGGATCCACACCTGGGCGGCGGTGTTGTTGCAGTCGTAGAGGTCGACCAAGGTGCCGTTGGCGGTACCGCCCGCGTTGATGTCCAGGCACTTGCCGAGCACGTGGAGGGTCGTGCCGGCCTGGACGAACGTCCACTTCTGCGCGTCGGTGCCGTTGCAGGTGTAGATCTGGATCGGGTTGTAGTTGGTGGCGTCGGACGAGCGGTCGTCCAGGCACAGGCCGCCGTACCCGGTGATCGCGCCACCCGTCCCGGTGCCGCCCCCGCCGCCTCCGCTGCCCCCACCGGTGGTGGTGTACGCCGCGACGTACCCCACGCTCATGCTCGCGCCCGAGGTGGTCGCGGCGGTGGGCGTGGTGCAGCCGCACACGCCGTTGGGGAACCCGCCGCCGATGGCCAGGTCAAAGATGATCATCAGGTTGTGATCGAAGGCCTGCTGCCAGGTGGCGGCTCCGACCTGGCTCTCGTTCACGCTGAAGTACTGGTTGCCGTCGAGGTACCAGGTGATGGACTCGGCCGAGGTGTTGGTCCGGTCGAGGATCATCGAGTACGTGTGGTAGCCGGTCTGGCAGCCGGAGCAGGCCCGCAGCCCGCTGCCGATGCCGTTGCCCTCGTTGCACACCCCGCCCGGGTAGGTGCCGCAGTGGATGGTGCCGGCGACCTGGGAGAGCGCGTTGACGTCCTCCATGATGTCGATCTCGCCGTTCTCCGGCCACTGTCCCTGGCCCAGCATCCAGAAGGCCGGCCAGTAACCCAGGCCGCTGCCCGGGTTCGGCTGCATGATGGACGCGGTGACCTGCAGCTTGCCTCCGGCAGGGGCGCCGACGGCGGCAGTGGGCGTGTGGATGCGCCCGGACGTCCAGTTGCTGCCGCTCCCCAGCGCGGTGATCTTCAAATGACCGCTGCCGTCGAGGGAGACGTTGCTGGTCGAGTTGGTCATGGTCTCGATCTCACCGGTGCCGAAGTTGGAGCCCGGCCCGGTGTCGTAGGTCCACTTCGACGAGTTGGGGGCGGTGCCCCCCGACCCCGCGAAGTCGTCACTGAAGACCGTCGTCCACCCGGAGGGCGGCGCCGGGACCGTCACCGCGTTGGCGGGCGCCGGGAGGAACACGAAGACGGCGAACACGGCGGCCGCCGTCAACGCTCCGACCTGGCGACAGCGTCGGAAGAGTGAGCGCAGCCTGTGCGGCGCTCGCGGTTGGCTGGTGCGAGAAGTCATGTACGGCTCCCAGGGGATCCATGGGCTGCCACTTCCGGTCAGTGGCGGCCGGGCGTGCCGAGCTCCCGCTGCCGCTCCGCGAGGGGGCGGTGGCGGCGACGGGGGGTTTCATGAGGGTTCACGCTGCTGGGCCGGAGGGAGAGGGGGCCCCCGGCCGTGCGGGTGGCGGGGCTGCACGGTGGGAGACGACTGCGGCAGGGCGGAGGACTCGGCGGCATGGGCTGCTGCTGTGTCTCGGGGGCGGTCCACTCCGGTGGACGTCACCTGCGTCGGCTGGGGCAGGGGCCGCTGCGGGCCGGTCCATGTCCGGGTGTGCCGAAAGGGACGGTGCACCGGTGGACGTTCCCGTAGTCCGAGCTCGGGTCGCCGGAGCGAAGATGGGCATGGCGTGTGGAGCATGCGTCGCGAGATCATGCGGTGGTCCGGTTTCTGGGCAGGGGGTGGCGCGGCGCAGGGCCGAAACGCTCCGGCTCGGACCGGACAGATGTCGGATGCAGGAGCAACTATCGACTTGTCATGACCACTCGTCAATGAGGTGAGAGCGCTCTCTTTTTTGCAGCGCGAGCGTTTGACGCCGGGGGAGAGCCGCGACCTGCCGACGCATCGTCAGCACCACGGAGCCGGGTGGCCGTTCGAGCGAAGAGCCACCGGAGAGATCCGGCCGCCGTCCGCCTGCGTACGACGGTCACCAAGGGACCGGCAGCGCAGCCGCCGCCTCGTCGAGGCCGTCGATTGCGGTGAGTGTGCACAGGGCCGCCGTCGCGCTCCGGGCCGGCCCGGCCCGCCGTCGCGCTCCGGGCCACGTCCCCGCGGCGGGCCCTGCCGCCCCGATCCGTGGGGCGCCATGGGCGTCGTCAGCCCGCTGACGCGGCGCCTTCGGCCGGCCTCGCCCGTTCTACGGCGCCGAGGGCGCGCGTTCGCCGGGGCCGTGCCGCCGCCCGCCGGGTGGATTCTCCGGCGGATTCTGCGGTGCCTCAGGGGATGACGCGGGGAGCACGGCGCGTATCGAGGGAAGGGCGAGGACGGCCGCGACCGCCGTGATCTGCCACACCGCGCCGAAGCCCAGCACCCCCGTGGTGCCGACGAGCACCGAGATCGGCCCGGCGGCGGCCAACCCGACGGGACCGAGCGCGAAGGCCCCGAAGGTGGTGTAGGCGTTGACGCGCGCGAGCATGTCCGGCGGTACCCCACGCTGCACTGCGGTCGCATGGAGAGTGCCGCAGACCGCCGATCCGACCCCGGCGGCCAGTGCGGCGCCGCAGACCCACGGCAGCGAGCCGTCAGCGGCGAGGGCAGCGGACGGCAGGGACCAGCCGAAGGCGGCCACCATGGCCACCAAAAGCGGCCGGCGCGGCCGACGGCCGAGCATGGCCAGGCCCCCCGCCACCGCGCCGCACCCCTGCAGGGCCATGACCAGGCCCCACGCGCTCGCCCCGCCGAGCCGGCGCTCGGCGACGACCGGGCCGAGGACCAGGAACGGCCCCCAGACCAGGAGATTGAAGAGACAGCCCTGGACCGTGGTGGCCCACAACCAGGTGCGGGATCTGAACTCCGCCCAGCCGTCGCCGAGTTGCGCGAAGAACGAGGAGGCTGCCCCGGTCGACGGTGGTGTGCGGGGCAACAGCAGCAGCACGACCAAGCTCACCGCATAGCTGGCAGCATCCAGCGCGATCACCGAGGACGCGTTCACCGCGGCGGTCAACAGGCCGGCGAGGACCGGCCCGGCGATGGCGGTCGCCGAACGCGTGATCCCGAGCAGGGCGTTGGCGTCGGACAGCGCGTCCGGCCGCACGATGTGCGGCAGCAGGGCGCCCAGGGCCGGGGTGAACAGTGCCTCCGCAACGCCCCAGAGGGCGACAAGACCGACCAGGGCCCACACATTCGGCCTGCCGCCGACCAGGACCGCGACAAGGCCGAGCTGGGTGAGAAAGCGGACACCGTCGGCGGCCAGCATGGACCGGCGGCTCCCCACACGGTCGCCGATCACTCCGCCGACAAGCAGCATGAGCACCAACGGCAGGGTCCGGGCCGCCAGCACCCAACCCAGCTCGGTGCCCCCGCCGCCGGTCTCCAGGATCGCGAAGGCCAGCGCGATCGAAGCCATCGCGGAGCCCAGCATCGAGGTGCTGTAGCCGAGGAAGAAACGGCGGAAGTCGCGCTCACCCATCACGGAGAGTCGCCGGGCAACGGTCATGGCCGCAGGATGCAAGGCGCCAACGGGGACACGCCAGAAGCTCGGCGCAAAAACTTGAGCCAGGTCAAGTCAACCTATGATGGACTGAAGCGCGATCCGCAGCTCATTTACTGCGGAAACTGGGGGGTCAAAGTGTCGGGTGAGCGCTGATGGAAGGCGGGCGCGTGAGTCAGCCTGTGGAGTACGCCGTCGCCGTGGACCGGTTCCTGGCCGCCGCCACGCTGGCGGGCGGCTCCCGTCGGATCTACCGGATCGCCCTCACGACCTGGGCCTGGGCACTGGCGGACCGCCCCCCACCGCTGGGCGAGGGCCGCCGCAACGCAGCGCCGCCCGTCCTCCCGCTGGCCCTGCTGGACGACCCCCTCGCTGCGATCCGGCTCCGCAAGGCGTTCGACACACGGTGCGCAGTCATCGGCGCCCGTACGGCCAACCGGGAGCTGTCCGTCCTCGTCGGCGCGGTCGCCTGGTGGCGGGCACAGGGCTGGCTGACCGGCGATCCCACGACCGCACTGCGCCCCCGCCCGGCACCAGGGCCGTCAGGCGGCAACCCCCGGATCAGCGCCCGCCAGGCCCAGGGCGTCCTGGACCTGCCCGCCCCGCTGCGTGAGCAGACCTTCTGGCATCTGCTGTACGAGACCGGAGCGCCGATCGAGCGCATACTCGCCCTCGACATCGACAACCTCAATCTGCCCCGCCGATGCACGCGCCGGCGCGATCACCCGTCCCTGCACTGGGGCGAGGGGACGGCCAGGCTGCTTCCCCTGCTGGTGCTCGGCCGCGTCGACGGGCCGTTGTTCACCACCAGCCGCGGCCGACTCTCGTACCGCCGTGCTGCGGAGATCTTCCGAGCGGCCACTCGCCCGCTCGATCCGCAGGAGCGCGGTTGGACGCTCCATCAGTTGTCGCTGGCAGGTCAGCAGCAGAGCATCCGCTGAACGGTTCCCCTGCCGCGCGGCACCAGGGTTCCGGGCCTCCGCCTGCCGACGGCTGGATTCCCCGGCCGTCGAGACTCCAGGCGGATCGTGCGGGCCAGGCCGCCTGCCTCCCCGCCGCCCAGGACGCCGACCCGGACCCGGGACCCGCCACCCGGACCGCGGTATGCAGCGCCCGAGTCTGTTGCCGCACGGGTTCCACGAGCAGGGCTCTCCGGCGCCCGACCCTGGAGGCGCAGTTCACCGGCATGGGCTACCCGGTGCCGACCTCTGCTGACCTCCGACGCAGGCGACCGGGCAGGGCCCGGCGACGGCGCGCCTCAGTGGGCGGTGGGGCACTTGAGGTGGCGGGAGGTGCACGCCGGGACGGCGGACGGGGGAGTGCCGCGCGGTGGCACCGGCCGCTCGGCCGAGCCGGCGACGCCGGTTCCGCCTAGCCTCGATCCATGGTGTGACCGCCCAGGGAAAGGACCGGCATGGACCTCCAGCTCAAGGACAAAGTTGCCCTCGTCACCGGAGCGAGCAAGGGCATCGGCCTCGCCATCGCCGATGCGTTCGCCCGTGAAGGCGTACATGTGATCGCCGGCAGCCGGAGCGTCACTCCCGAACTTGAAGCGCTCCACCAGCAGTACGGTGTCACCGCGATCCCGGTCGACCTGTCCACCGCGGACGGCCCGGACACCCTCGTCCGGGTCGCGATGGACCAGCACGCCAGGGTCGACATCCTGGTGAACAATCTGGGTGCCGCCACGTCCCGTACGAGCTTTCTGGACATCGACGACGCCGAGTGGCAGCGGATCTTCAACCTGACCCTGTTCAGCGCGGTCCGGGCCAGCCGCGCGGCGATTCCCCACCTGCTGGAAGCGGACGGCGGATCCATCGTCAACATCAGCTCCATCAACGCGCGCCTGCCGTTCCCCAGGATCGTGGACTACTCCGCGGCCAAGGCCGGGCTGGCCAGCCTGACCAAGTCACTGTCCGAAGAGTTCGCATCGCGAGGCCTCCGGGTCAATGCGATCGCCCCGGGACCGGTCCGCACTCCCTTCTGGACCGACCCGGGTGGCTTCGCCCATTCCACGGCCGCCCAGTCCGGCACCAGCGCGCAGGAAGCCATGGACACCGTGGTGCCGCAGAGCATGGGCATCTCCACCGGCCGGGTCACCGAAGCCCACGAAGTCGCCGATCTGGCTCTCTTCCTCGCCTCCCCGCTCGCCGGCAACATCACGGGAGCCGAGTTCACCATCGACGGCGGCCAGGTCAAGACGCTGTGAGCTCCCGGCCCCGCCCGGAGCGCGCCCCGTCAGCGAGCACCGGGCGGTAGCAGCCGAACAGACCTCGATCCGCCTGTCCGGCCAGAAGGTCGCGCCCGAGCGGCCCGGCCGGTGCAGAAGCAGCCGACGCGGCCGCGCCGCGCCCCCACGTACCCTTTCCCCGTGTCAGCCGCCTCCCGCCGCCATCGCGTCGCCGTCCTCGTGCTCGAGGGCGCCAAGCCGCTCGACGTCGGTATTCCGGCACAGGTGTTCACGACCCGCGCGAGCATGCCGTACGAAGTACGGGTGTGCGGCGCCGCACCCGGGCTGGTGACCGGCGGCGACGGCCTCTCCTACGCCGTCGCCCACGGCCTCGACGCCCTTGCGTGGGCCGACATCGTCTTCATCCCCGGCTACCGGTTCCCGGACCGTGAGGACCCGCCGCAGGCCGTCGTCGACGCGCTGATCGCCGCCCACGACCGGGGCGGGCGGCTCGCCGCCATCTCCACGGGCGCCTTCGCACTCGCCGCCACAGGACTGCTGGACGGCAAGCGGGCCACGACGCACTGGCACTACACCCGGGCACTCGCGCTGAAGCACCCGCTCGTCCGGGTCGACGAGAACGTCCTCTTCGTCGACGAAGGCAGCGTACTGACGTCGGCCGGCGCTGCCTCGGGCATCGACCTGTGCCTGCACATTCTCCGCGGCGACCTCGGGGTGGCCGCATCGAACCACGCCGCCCGGCGCCTGGTCGCCGCCCCCTACCGCAGCGGCGGTCAGGCACAGTACGTGCCGCGCAGCGTGCCCGAGCCGCTCGGCGAACGGTTCGCTGCCACCCGCGAGTGGGCGCTGCACCGACTCGGCGAGCCCCTCACCCTTGAGGCGCTCGCCCGGCATGCGGCGGTGTCCCCGCGTACGTTCTCGCGGCGCTTCGCCGAGGACACCGGGTACACGCCGATGCAGTGGGTCATGCGGGCCCGCATCGACGTCGCCCGGGAGCTGCTGGAACGCTCGCAGCGGAGCGTCGAGCAGATCGCCGCCGATGTCGGCCTCGGCACCGGCGCGAACCTGCGGCTGCACTTCCAGCACATCCTTGGCACCACGCCGAGTGAGTACCGGCGCACCTTCGCCCGGGGCGAGTAGCCCGCCGGCGCGCTTGGCGCGATCCTTGCGGACCATGGCAATCATGCCGCTGTCCCGGCCGGACGCCGCACGCGAACCTTGTGGCGAACGGAAGGGACACCATTCATGACTCGTATCGCCATCAACGGATTCGGCCGCATCGGACGCAATGTGCTGCGCGCACTGCTCGAACGCGACACCGACCTCGAGGTCGTCGCCGTCAACGACCTCACCGAGCCCACCACCTTGGCGCGGCTGCTCGCCTATGACACCACGGCCGGCCGGCTGGGCCGCCCGGTGAGTGTCGACGGGAACACCCTTGTGGTCGACGGCCGCCGCATCACGGTGCTCGCGGAGCGCGAACCCGCACAGCTGCCGTGGGCCGAGCTCGGCGTCGACATCGTGCTCGAGGCGACCGGCCGTTTCACCTCGGCCAAGGCCGCCTGCGCCCACCTCGACGCGGGCGCGAAGAAGGTGCTCGTCAGCGCACCGTCGGACGGCGCCGATGTCACGCTTGCGTTCGGGGTCAACACCGACGCATACGACCCGGCCGTGCACACCGTCGTCTCCAACGCCTCGTGCACGACCAACGCGCTCGCGCCACTGGCCGCGGTTCTCGACACGCTCGCGGGCATCGAACACGGCTTCATGACGACGGTGCACGCCTACACCCAGGAGCAGAACCTTCAGGACGGTCCGCACCGCGACGCCCGCCGCGCCCGCGCCGCCGCTGTCAATATCGTGCCGACCACGACGGGGGCGGCCAAGGCGATCGGCCTCGTGCTGCCGAACCTCGACGGCAAGCTGTCGGGCGACTCGATCCGAGTGCCGGTCCCGGTGGGCTCGATCGTCGAGCTCAACACGACGGTCGCCCGCGATGTGACGCGTGACGAGGTGCTGGCGGCCTACCGCGACGCGGCGCAGGGGCCGCTCGCCGGCATCCTCGAGTACTCCGACGACCCGCTGGTGTCCTCGGACATCACGGGCAACCCGGCCTCGTCGATCTTCGACTCGGCGCTCACCCGGGTCGAAGGACGCCACATCAAGGTGGTCGCCTGGTACGACAACGAGTGGGGCTTTTCGAACCGCGTCGTCGACACGCTCGGCCTCCTCGCCACCCGCTGACCGGACGCCGTTGCGGCCCCGCCCCGGGGCCGCGCTGTCCGGCGCAGTCCCGGCCCCGGCGAGTCCGGGCCGTGCGGGCGGCCCTTGCCGTCGAGGTCGCAGTCGACATGACTGCTCGTCAGATAGTGCGGCGGAGCAGCTGTGACATCGTCAACAATGGTGCCCCGGCGGGGACATGCAGCATGGGCTACCGAGGTCGTCGACCGGGTGCGGCGTGCACGTGCGGAGGGGCGGCCGGTCCCGGCCGCCCCTCCGTGGTGAATCCCTGCCTTCCTTACGGGCGGATCATGATGCGGTGCAGGTCAGCGTCGGGGTCGCGGCCGTGCCGTTGGCCTGGAAGCCGAAGGTGGTCGAGCCCTTGGCCGCCAGGTTGCCGTTCTGCGCGGCGTTCTTGGCGGTGACCACGGCTGCGCTCTGCTGCAGCGTGGTGTTCCAGGCGTTGGCCACCGTCTGCCCGCCGGGCCAGGTCCAGCCGACGGTCCAGGTCGAGGTGGGCGCGGTGCCGGGGTTGGTGACGGTGACGGTGACGTTGAAACCGCTGTTCCACTGGGTGTCGATGTGCCAGCCGGCGGTGCAGCCGCTGCCGCCGCCACTTGCAGCGGCCGTCTGCGCGGTGGCCGCCGTCGAGGCCGCCGAGCTGTTGCCGGCGGCGTCCCTGGCCCTGACGGTGTAGCTGTAGGTGGTGGACGCGGTCAGTCCGGTGTCGGTGTAGTTGGTGGTCGCGCTGGAGCCGACCAGGGTGCTGCCGCGGTAGACGTCGTAGGAGGTCACCCCGACGTTGTCGGTGGCAGCGGTCCACGACAGCGACACGCTGCTGGAGGTGGTGCCGGTGGCAGTGAGCCCGCTCGGCGCGGTCGGGGCCTGGGTGTCTCCGGTACCCCCGGTTCCACCGGTGCTCCCGCCACCGCCGCCGAAGCCGGGTGCCTTGATGCCGGCCAGGTAGCCGTCCTTGACGGTGTTGACCGTGCTCCAGTCGTCATTGAGGATGCCGCCGGTGTCACCCGAGTCGGGGTTCCACGACCAGAACGTCCACTGGAAGCTGTCGGCACCGTACTGCGCGGTGGGCCGCAGGTACTGGACCAGCGTCTTCAGCCATGTCTGGTCGGTGGCGGACTGCAGGGTGGTGCCGAACTCGCCGACCCACACGGGGGCGATGTTCTGGTTGAACAGGTAGCCCCAGTTCTTGTCCCAGATGGCCGACATGTTGCTGGGGAAGGACGGGTCGGTGAACCACGGCTGCGAGGCCACGCTGGTGCCGTACTCGTGGGCGGAGTAGACGAGGCGGTTGGCCACGCTGAGCTGCACCGGGTACTGTGCGGCGCCCTGGAGGTTGCCGCCCCACCAGGTCGAGCTGCCGTTGAAGGTCTGCACACCCTCGACGAAGATCAGCAGGTTGGGGTTGGCGGCCAGAACCGCGTTGCCGCCGCGCTGGGCGGCCAGCCGCCAGTCGGTGGAGGTGTCGCCGCAGCCCCAGCAGGCCGGGTCGTGCGGCTCGTTGTGCAGGTCGATGCCGACCACTGCGGAGTTGCCCACGTACCGGGTGGCGATTGCGGTCAGGTTGCTGAGCCACGTGGACTCCGGCACGGAACTGGTGTACCAGAGCGCGGACTGCCCGCTGGCGTCGGGACGGTGGCGGTCGAGGATGACCTTCAGGCCGATGGACCCCGCATAGTTGACGATCTTGTCCATCACCTGCAGCGAGTTCAGCCCCTGCAGGTCGGCGTTCATGTTGTAGAAGTTGATGCTGTTGGGCATCGTGCCCTTGAAGATGTCGTCGCTGTAGGGCAGTCGGATGGTGTTGTAGCCCAGCGACTTCATCTGGTCGATCATGCTCTTGTAGTCGCGTGACCACAGACCGTGTACGACATCGTTCGACGTCTCGAAGCCGAACCAGTTGATGCCCGCGATGCGCACGGGCTGGTTGCCTGCGTCCAGGATCTGGCGGCCGCTGGTGTGCCAGTAGCCCGAGCCGGGGGTGGTGGCGGCGTGGGCGGAACCTGTGGCCATGAGCGGTGCGGTGAGCAGCGCCATGAGGGTGGCGAGCAGGGCGGCCCATCGTCTGGTGCGGCCACGAAGGCGGATCATCGTTGTGCGCTCCTCTGCTGAGAGCTCGATCTCCGGCGGCGCCGAGCGGGTGGGGTCCGGCAGCTCGTCCGCAGTAGGTGGAGTGGGAGCGCTCCCATCCCTTGTCGAGGCGCACCCCAACGGGATGGCCCGAATAAAAACTGTGGACTGTCGACTGCCGGTTCGACGCCGCCAACCATCAAGCCAAGAAGCCGACGCGCCGTCAATAGATCGAACTGCGTTCATCTCTTGAAGGTGGTGACACTCTCCGAGCCACTGGTTCCCGGAGGGTCGCCTCTTGTGCTCCGCCCTGGCCCCCGAGTGGACCTCGGAGAGATGCGGGCTGGTGCATCGCGGCGAAGGGCGCAGTCGCTCGGCGGCGACGGGTGACGGGTCCGGCGCCGTCGGCCAGTCCCGATGCGGGGCTGCGGCACCGGCCGCCGGCCCGCGCATGGGGTTGCATCTGTGCAGGTCCGGACAGTGGACTGGGCAATCCGCCCGGAGGTGTGGCTCCCTCCGGCCTGTGCAGTCCTGCCATGTCCCGATCGGTCAGGAGTAACCGCCGCCCGTCCGCGGACGCGCCGAACTGCCTGGGCACCCTCGTCCACCCACATGGCGCTGGGACGGTACACCTCAGGTGTAGGGCAAGGGTGCTCGTGCTGTGAGTCGTGTGCCGGGTCGGTCAGGCCGCCGCAGCGAGTGGCCGGCCGCCCCACCGGAGGGCCTTCCAGCGCCTCGTTCGGTGAAGCACCCTCACCACCGGGAGAGCGGCAGAACCCGGCGCTGACCCTCGGAACGGCTGGGTCATCGGCCTGCTTCGGGGCCAGGCTGCTGCTGATTCCGGGTCAGGCCCTGGCGATGGTCCTGCCCGGCATCGGTTCTGCGAGTGCCGTCCGCCATTCGGGGGCACCGAAGGCATTCGCGAAGTACTGCGTCTCGTGCACCACATGCCCCTGGGCGAATTCCATGATGCTCACCGAGTACGTGGGCACCCCGTCGTAGGTGATGACACACTCGCTCACCCACAGGTCTCCGCCGCCGACGATCCGGTGGACGGCGAAGTGCCGGTCGGCAGGGTGACCGCCGCGTTGCGCCGAAATCGTCGCGCGGCCGCGGAATCGTTCACCTGACTGGGGGTAGTCGAGGATCGCGTCCGCAGCGTAGATGGCGTGCTCGGCTTCGGTGTCCCCACGTTCCGATGCCAGCCAGTGCTCCTCGAGTGCGGCCCTGATCCGGATATCAGGATCCATCGCATTGTCCCTTCTGCAGGCGGCCGGAGCGGTCCGGGGCCTGCGAACGCTTCCAGGCTTCCGGCCAGGAGGCTGGGCCGTTGAACGTCATGAGCAGCGGTGAGACCGTGAACCGCGCAACGCAGCGACCTCGGCTGTGCCGCCGGGCCCGAGGCGGGCAACCCGTGTTTCATGAGTTCCGCCATGAGAGGCCAAGGTCAGGCAAGAGCTGAACCTGGAAGTGCCATCTCGGGGAATTCCGCCCACGCGGCCTGGTGACTTCCGCCCCGACCTCAATGGGCCGACAGCGTCTCCTGAAGCCAGTCGAAAACAACCGCGCAGTGCTGCTGCGGCGCCATGGGGGAGCAGTGCAGCTGCGCACCGGTGGCCGCGGTGAGTTTCACGTACTCCTTGGGGGCCGTGATCCTGTCCAGCATCTGGCGTGGCTGGCCCGGGTAGAACTGCTCGAACTCGTAGTCGAGCACCAGGGTCGGTGCCTTGATGCGGCCGACCACGTCGGTGATGTCCAGAGCCTTGACGCGCTCGGCCGGGGTGTGGAAGTCGGTGAACATCCTGCCCTCGCGGGCATCCACCATCGCTTGGACGGAGAAGGGTTCCATGCGCTTCTTCATCGTCGCGGCCTCGAGCGGGGACAGCGCGGGAACAACCTCCTTGTTCCACAAGGCGTTGGTCTTCTCCTTGTCCGGGGTCAGGATCTCCCGGATCTCCGCCGGGAAGCCCAGCCACGGCGCGAGGCACCCGGGCATCGCCACCAGGGCGGCGATCCGGTGCTCGAACGCCGCGGCCCGGGGCGCCAGTGTGCCGCCCATGCTCAGACCGGTCAGGGCGATCCGGTCGGCATCGACATCGGCGCGGGCGACCAGCCAGTCCACGAGCGGCGTGACCACCCTCTCCCAACGTGGTGTGAAGACCACCCGGTCCACGAAGAGCAGCTGTCCCTGGCCGGGTCCGTCGTACACCAAGGCGTTCCAGTCGCGTTCCAGCGCGGCCTGGACGCCGTACGTCCACATGTCGACGTCCTGCCCGTCGCTGCCATTGGTGAGGATCACCGTGGGGCGCCGGGCTCCCGAGCGGTCCGGCCGGAAGAACCACACCGGCAGCGGAGTCTTCCCGTACGGGATGCCCGCCGTCACCGGAGCCGGATCGCAGAGCTTGCAGAAGGTGTCCCAGGCGCCGCGCCCGGCCCGGTAGAGCTGCTCCTCATCGCCCGGCTCGTCGGAACCCAGGACGAAGAACAGCGCCTGGCCGTAGTACTGCGCGGCCCGCAGTGCGCGCAGCCGCGTGGTCTCGCGCCCGGGCCTGCCGCCCTGGGGGGCCTTCAGCAGTTGGTCGCCGAGCTGCTGGAAGGTCCGGGTGTAGGTCTGTGCGGACAGCCCGGCCTTGTTGATCGCGTTCACGGCGGTGAGCACCTCGCCCACCTCGGCGGCCCCGTAGCCGGACGCCCCGAGCGCGAGAAGCCCGTTGAAGTTGAACCCCGGGTCCGGGAAGAGGGTCATCACTCCGGGCGTGGCACCGCCGACCGGCAACGGTGACGCGGTGGCATCCGGCGTGAGCACCTCCTCGGACGCATGCCGGCGCGCACACCCGGCAACCATCGCGGCTCCGGCCCCGCCGACGAGTCCGGCCAGGGCGGCACGCCGGGTCGGGCCGGACACCCGGTCCGGGAATGCATGGGTCATATCCACGGACTGTACGAGCCGTGCCCCTGTGCTCCTCTGTGCCGCGCCCGGCATTCCCCCGAAGGGCCCGAGGCTCCGAGGCCGGAGCCTACGCGGCCCGAAGCTCCGCGCCCCGTGTGCGCGGCGAGGGGCGACTCAACCGATGTGCGGGATCACCTCGCGGGCGAACAGCTGCATCGGTTCGAGCTGCGTGGGTTCATGGAAGTAGAGGATGAAGTACTGGATGCCGGCCTCGACCAGCCCGTTGAAGATGTCGACCAGCTGCCCGGGAGTGCCGACCGCACTGCCGGCTGCCAGCTCCGCGCGGTCGCGTCCACGCAGGTGGGGTTCCAGCAGACGGTTGAGGTCGGACTCGTTGGGTGCCGCGAACACGGACAGCGACGCGGTCCGCAGGATGGAGTCGTAGTTCCGGCCCACCGCGTCGCAGTGCCCGGCAAGCACCTCCAGCTTGTGCCGGTAGAACCCGGGGTCGGTGTGGTCGGTCAGGTTGCAGGCGTCCGCGTGCTGCGCCACCAGTCGCAGGGTGACCTTCTCCCCACTGCCGCCGATGAGCAGCGGGATGCGTGGCTGCTGGACGCCGGTGGGGACGTTGAGCGCATCGCGGACCTGGTAGTAACTGCCCGTCACGGTGCTGCGGGGTGCACTCAGCATCGCGCTCACCACCTGTGCGGCCTCACCGAGCCGGCGCAGCCGCTCGCCTGTGGCCGGGTACGGGAGCGGGTATCCGTACGCCTCGTACTCGCGCTGGTCCCAGCCGGCGCCGAGCCCCAGAAAAGCGCGTCCGCCGCTGGCCGCGTCCAGAGTGGCGGCCATCTTCGCCAGCAGTGCCGGGTTGCGGTAGCTGTTGCAGGTGACCAGCTGTCCGAGGCGGACCCGCGTGGTCTCCCGCGCCATGGCCGACAGACTCGTCCAGCATTCGAAGGTGGTCTCCGACTCGCCGTGGACCGGTTGGAGGTGGTCGTACAACCACACCGAGTCGAAGTTCAGGGCCTCGGCTTCACGTGCCACGCCGACCATGGCCTCGAACTGTGCCACCGGATCCGGCAGGTGGGCCAGATCGAGTCGCCAACCCTGGGGGACCACCGCACCCCACTGGATTTCCGTCACATTCCACCGTTCCCACGAATTGCACGAGATTGCTGCAATTACAGCACCCGATGTCCGGGGCCGCGGCGTGGTGTGCTGCTGCCTTGAGGTGTGTCGCCGACCGGGCTGACCAGCAGCGGGGGAGGGACGGAGGCTCGCCCGGCGTCCTCGGACACTGCCCGGGCATGCGCGGCCGCCTCGGCTTGAGCGAGGGATGGCGTGCCGTGGCATCCGTCCGGCATCGTCCGCGGGCGGTTCTTGTGGCGGGGCGGTGTGTGTTAGGTCCCCGGTGGGGGCGGGCGCCGGCCCGTGCGGGAGTGCGGCGAGGATGCTGTCGAGGGCCGGCTCGGGGCCGAGGGGGCCGAGGGGTCCTGGGCGGCGCGGGCAGGTGGCGCGGGCAGGTGGGGCTGCGAGCTGGGGCTGGGAGCGTTGATCATGCGTCACGTCTCACGCGGGGTGACTGCGTCCGCGGATTGCACGGCGGCGTCCCGCCGCCCTCCGCGGGCAGCGGCACCCGGTGCCCGAGGGGGAGGGCAGGGCCGCCGCCCCGCCCTCCCCCGGCGGACCGGTCAGCTTCCCAGGACCTGGAACTCGTACAGGGAGTAGCCGTACTGGGTGGCGCGCTGGGTGCCGTACATGCGCACATAGCGGCCGGAACCGGAGACGGAGAGGTTCTGGACCCCTCCGGTACCGGAGGTGGTGGAGTAGATCGTCGTCCAGTTGGTGCCGTCGGTGGACGTCTGGATCTGGAAGGCCTTGGCGTAGGCGGCCTCCCAGTTCAGATTGACCTGGGAGATGGTGTGGGTCGCCCCCAGGTCGACCTGGAGCCACTGCGGATCGCTGAAGGCGCTCGACCAGCGGCTGGTGGTGCTGCCGTCGACCGCGGCGGTGGCGGGGAAGCTGGCGTTCTCCACCGAGGAGGCGGTGGCGGGGTGACCCTGCGACAGCAGAGTGGCGCCGCCGCCGCCCCCGCCCGGGGGCTTGTTGTAGACGGCGACATAGTCGATGTTCATCTGGCCGCCGGAGACCGTGGCGGAGTTGGGGCCGCCGCCGAAGGCGTTGGGGAAGCCGCCGCCCATGGCCAGGTCGTAGATGATGAAGAACGGATGGTCGACGGCGTTCGACCAGGTGGTCGCGTCGACCTGGTTGGACTTCACGGTGAAGTAGTTGGTGCCGTCGAGGTACCAGCGGATCTGCTCCGGGGAGACCGAGCGGTCGATCTGCACCGCGTAGGTGTGGTAGCCGGTCTGGCAGCCGGAGCAGGCGTGCTCGCCGCTGCCGATGCCCGTGGTCTCGTTGCAGGGGCCGCCCGAGCCGGTCCCGCAGTGCAACGTCCCGAAGACCGAGCTGCGGCTGTTGATGTCCTCCAGGATGTCCACCTCGCCGGAGGTCGGCCACGGTGTCCCGGTGCGCAGCGTCGAGCCGAGCATCCAGAACGCCGGCCAGTAGCCCGCCCCGTTGGAGGTGGTGAGGTTGGGCTGCTGGATGGAGGACTGCATCATCACGACGCCGCCCGCGGGGGCACCGAAGGTCGCGGCCTGGGTCTCGATGCGGCCCGAGGTCCAGCCGGAGGTCGGGTTGGTGCCCGAGTGCAGCGCCTTGAGGACCAGGTGCCCGGCACCGTCCTGGAACACGTTGGACGTGCTGTTGGTCATCGTCTCGATCTCACCGGTGCCGAAGCTGCTGCCCGGGCCGGTGTCGTACTTCCAGTTGCCGGTGTCCACACCGGTGTTGGCGGCGCCGCTGAAGTCGTCGCTCCAGGTGAGGCTGAAGCCCGCGGGTGCAGCGGGGATCGCCGCGGGGCTGACCGCCGCTGTGCCCGCTGCGGGCACGGCGCCGACGGCCTGCGGTGCGGCCGCGAGCGCGAGGCCGGCCACGCTGAGGACGCCCGCGGCGAGGGCCGCGGTGGAGACGCGCACTCGGGCGAGGAGCCCGCGCGCTCTGCGGCCCGGGGGGCTCCCCGGGTCGGCATGGGGGTGCCGCTGTGACATGAGTTCTCCTTGGGGGGTGGGACCGGCAGGTGAACAGGGCGGCGCGTGACCCGGCGCAGAGTGCGTGAGTGCCGGGCCACCGAGCCTGAGAGAGCGCTCTCACGGAAGGTATCAGCGCTTGACTCGACATCGTCAAGACGTATGCGCCAGGGCAAATATGTGATGCATCGTCACCATGGCTGCAGGTCCCGCATTCAGGCCATGCAACGACCGTCGAGGGAGGCGGCCGCTTGCCGGGCCAGGGCGGGGCATCGACGACGGGACCCGACGTCAGACGGCGTGGCCGCCTGCGGGGAAGCGCGCCTGGAAGGTGGCGCCCCGGGGTGAGTCGACGACCGCGACCGTTCCACCGTGGTGCTGGGCGATGTCCAGGGCGATCGGCAGCCCAAGGCCGGTTCCGCCGTGGTCGCGGCTGCGTGCGTCGTCAAGCCGGGTGAAACGCTCGAAGATGCGGTGCCGGTCGGAGGGTCGGATCGCGGGGCCGTCGTTGTGGACCTCCAGCACGCTGGTACGCGGGTCCGCGTCGGCATACACGCGGACAGTGATCGTGTGCCGCGCATGGCGCTGGGCGTTGACCACCAGGTTGGTCGCCAGCCGTACAAGCCACTGCCGGTTGCCGAGCACGAGGACCTCCTCCTGCAGATCCAGGGTCACCCTGTGCGGCTCGTTCCCGAGACTGAGCACGGTGCCTCGGACGATCTCTGCGAGGTCCACCGGACGGGTCGGACGTTCGACGGCGCCGGCGTCCAGCCGGGCGAGCAGCAGCAGGTCCGCGGCGAGGCTCTGCAGCCGGTCGGTGTCCTCGAGGGCGCCTTCGAGCAGGTCGGTACGGACCTCCGGGTCGGGGTGGGCGAGGGCGACTTCGAGCTGGGTGCGCAGGACCGCGATCGGGCTGCGCAGTTCGTGGGAGGCGTCGGCGATGAACTGGCGCTGTCGCCGCCCGGCGACGTCGAGCCGGTCGAGCATGGCGTTCATGGTCGTTGCGAGCCGCACGATCTCGTCGTTGCCGCGCGGGATGGGCACCCGGTGGTGCAGCGCCTGCTCGCCGATGGCGGCCACCTGGGCGCGGATGGCCTCCACGGGGCGCAGCGCGCGGCCGGTGACGCGCCAGGTGACGAAGGCGACGGTGAGCAGGAGCAGCGGACAGCCGAGGACAAGGGTGAAGGCGGTCGTGGACTCGGCGGCGTCGGCTGCGCGCAGCGAGACACCGGCGTGCACGACGACCTGGCCGTCAGGGGCGGTGGCGACAACGGTCGTGACCTGCTGGTGGAGTTCGACACCCAGAGGGCGCAGATCCCAGGCGGCAGGGCCGGGACCAGGCGCGGCACGGGGCGCAAGGGCCGGGCGGCCCGCGATGTTCTGACTGGTCGCAAGGACTCGTCCGCTGGCGTCGACGACCTGGACGAAGTCGGTGCCGTGGGTGAGCGGCAGCAGCCGGGTCAGCTGCCCGTCGGCTGCGAGCCTGGCCACCGCCTCGGCCTGTTCCCGGGCACCCTGCTCGGCGGTGGCGCGCAGGTCCGTGTGCAGCAGGCCGAGCAGGGCCAGCGAGGCTCCGGTGAGGGCGACGGCCACCACCGAGCAGGCGGCGAAGGTC
The DNA here is from genome assembly GCF_042466665.1 of Peterkaempfera podocarpi. Classification (GTDB taxonomy): domain Bacteria; phylum Actinomycetota; class Actinomycetes; order Streptomycetales; family Streptomycetaceae; genus Peterkaempfera; species Peterkaempfera podocarpi. The sequence goes on along the minus strand of NZ_CP162102.1, from coordinate 217,614 downwards.
GCCCGGGCGCGTACCGATCCAGGGACCAGCCGGGCGCGGACGGTCCGGGCCCGGTGCCAGGCCAGTCGGAGCAGCGGGCTCCGACTGGGCACTGGATCCGCCGCGGGCTCCCCGGGGTCGGAACGGATAGTCATCCCGTTGCTGTCGTTGTCGCTGTCTTCGCTGGGCTCGGCAGTGCTGGGCCTGCGATCCGTATCCTGCCGATGACCGTTCAGGCGGTCGCCCACTCGTCCGGCCCTGGCCTTGCGGAACCTCCCGCGGGTCGTCCGCTCAGCCACCGTCCACCGCCAGCCGGTAGCCGGCGCCTCGCACCGTCTGCACCGCGGTCCGGCCGAAGGGGGCGTCGATCTTCCGGCGCAGAGCGCTGACATGGACCTCGACGACGTTCGGGTCGCCGTCGTAGTTCAGGTCCCAGATGTGGTCGAGGATGTCGCGTTTGGAGACCACCTGACCTGCGTGCAGGGCAAGGTGCTCGAGAACGGCGAACTCCCGCGCGGTGAGCCGGACGGGATCCCCGGCGCGCGTGCAGGTGCGGGCGCCGACGTCGATGACCAGGTCTCCCAGGCGCACCACCCGTGGGGGCCGGCTGCCGAGGCGACGTGCGAGCGCGCGCAGCCGTGCGACCAGGACGACGTAGGAGAACGGCTTGGACAGGAAGTCGTCGGCCCCGGTGTCCAGCGCCTCCGCCTCGTCCCACTCGCCGTCCTTGGCCGTGAGCATGAGGATGCCCGCGTCGTTGCCCGCCGCCCGCAGCATGGAACAGACCCGGTAGCCGTTGAGGCCGGGCAGCATGATGTCGAGGACGATGACGTCGTAGGGGTTCCGGCCCGCCTGGTGCAGGCCGGCGAGGCCGTCGTGGGCGACGTCGACGACGAAGCCCTCCAGCTCCAGTCCCCGTTGCAGTGCGGCGGCCAGCCGCCGTTCGTCCTCGACCACCAGTACGCGCACGGGTCCAGGATGACAGGTCGAGCTCGGCGACAGCTGAAGGGGACTTCAGGTTCTTCAGCTTGCCTTCAGGGCGTCTGGTGCATCCTCGGCATTCCAACGAAGCAGGTCCCCCTCAGACAAGGAGCCGAGATGACCGAACCCGTGGTGCCGGGCCCGCCCGATGACGAGCCGGACGTGCAGGAGAAGCCCGTGCAGGAGAAGGCCGTGCAGGAGGAGGCCGTGAAGCCGGGGCCCAAGCGCTCGGTGGTCCGCCGCTGGGTGAGCGGTCCTCGGTCACGGTGGGTCGTGGCCGGGCCGGCGGCCGTTGTGGTGGTCGGTGCGACCGTTGTGGCGACCGCGGCCGTGGTGCACCACCAGGACAGGGGCTTCAGCGTCCACGCCGTTGGGCCCGCCCTCGGCCTGCGCGGTGTTCCGGGCGTGCGGCGCGTTGTCCCGGACGCCCAGGGCGGGCGCGAGGCCGTCGTGGTCAAGGGCGGGCAGGACGCAACGGTGCCGCTGCCTCCCCTGGAGCAGGCGCCCGGCCCCGGAGCTCCTGGCGCGCAGGTCGCCCCGGCGCCTCTGCCGGAACTCCCGGCCGACCAGGGCCTGAAGAAGGCGGAGGGTGCCGTGGCCGGCGGCAGGGTCGAGTCGCTGCAGGCGGTCCCCGAACAGGGTGGCGGCAGCGCCTGGCAGGCCACGGTGCTGGGCCCCGACGGGGTACGTCACCTGGTGACGGTGGACGGGGCCACCGGTGCGATCACGAGCAACACGGCCATCGGCGGCTGAGCGGCGACGCCGCCGACCGGGTGGTTCCGGCCCGGGGACGGGCCGGAACCACCGCCGAGCCGGCCCCGCGGCGGAGCGGCCGCTCATTCGCCGCCCGCTGCTCAGTTGGGGGACTCGTCGAGTTCCGCGATGTCCTCCTTGCTCAACGTCAGCGCGCCGGCGGCGATGTTCTCTTCCAGATGGTCCAGTGAGCCGGTGCCGGGGATGAGCAGCACGTTCGGCGATCTTGCGAGCAACCAGGCCAGCGCCACCTGCGGCACGGTCGCGCCGCGGCGGGCGGCGACGGTGTCCAGGCGCTCGGCTGCGATCGGCTGGAAACCACCGACCGGGAAGAAGGGGACGTAGGCGATACCAGCCTCCATGCAGGCGTCGATGAGTGGGTCGTCATCGCGCCGGGACAGGTTGTAGAGGTTCTGGACACAGGCGATCGGCGCGATCTTCCTGGCCTCGGCGAATTCCGCAGCCGTGACGTTGGAGATGCCCAAATGCCGAATCAGCCCCTCCTCGCGCAGCGCGAGCAGGGTTTCCAGGGGCGCGGTCAGGGGTGTCTCGGTCCGGTCGAGGTCGCCCATCCGGAGATTGACCACATCCAGGCGGTCCACGCCGAGCGAGCGCAGGTTCGCCTCGACGCCACGGCGCAGGTTGTCGCGTGTGAGACCGGTCTTCTCGCTCGGGGGCAGGGCGAGATCAGAGCCCTCGACCAGCGCGCCCACCTTGGTCACGATCACCAGATCGTCCGGGTACGGATGCAGCGCCTCCCGGATCAGTTCGTTGGCCGCCACCCCGTCACGCGAGTAGTAGTGCGAGGTGTCGATGTGGTTCACCCCGAGATCCACGGCCCGGCGCAGAACGGCCAGCGCTGCTTCCCTGCTCGGCCGGTCGCCCCTCGGCCAACCGGTCAGCTTCATCGTGCCGTACCCGATCCTCGCGACGCTCAAGTCGCCGCCCAGTGTCCACCGTTGTCTCGTCACGATCAACACCCTAATGTCCCGGCGGGATGTGCCGGAGCACCCGCAGACTGCCTGCCCCCGCGAGCTTCTTCAGCCGGTGGCGCTCGGAGGCGGCCGCACGACGGGCACGACGGAGCCTGTTTCCATGGCCCCCGAAGGATCGTTCCCGGCACCAGGCCGCGCCCGTCTCCATATCCTGCGACCTCATGGCGACGCCCTTGAGTTGCCGAGGAAATCCGTTGGGCCGTCCGACCTGCTTCAGGCATGATCGACTCGTGGACACCTATCTGGAGACCGAGCGCCTGGCCCTGCGCCGCTTCACTGCCGACGACGCTGACCTGCTGATCGAGCTGGACAGCGACCCGGCGGTGATGCGCTACCTGACCGGCGGCAATCCCACCGCGCCGGAGATTGTCCGCGAGCGGCACCTGCCGAACATCCTCGCGGGCTACGAGAAGTGGGGCGGCGACCTCGGACTGTTCGCCGCGCACGAGAAGGACAGCGGCGCATTCATCGGCTGGTTCATCCTGCGTCCCGAGCCGGAGGGCCCGCTGGACGAAGTCGAGCTAGGCTACCGGCTGCGGCAGGCGGCCTGGGGCAGGGGTTATGCCACCGAAGGCTCGCGGGCCTTGCTGGGCAAGGCGTTCACGGAGCTCGATGTGCGCATGGTCTGGGCCGAGACGATGTCCGTGAACCATGGTTCGCGCAACATCATGAAGAAGCTCGACATGACGCTCGTGGACGCCATCCCCACTCCCTCCGACATGGAGATGATCGAGGGCTCCGAGCACGGAGGCGTACGGTACGAGATCACCAAGGAGCAGTGGGAGCAGTAGCCACGGCGCGAACGACCGTTCTGCAACCACACCCACCGGATCCGGTGGGCGGACGGCAGGTGTCGTACCAGGTTGAACCCAGGGCCCGCCACGGACTGCTGGCTGCCGTCAACGACACCCCTTACGCGGCGATCAGCGACTGGGCCGACAGTGGTAGCGGCGACGGCTCGGCGGCCCCACCCTGCCAGCAGCCTCGCTCCGCAACCCGGACATCACACCCGGACCGGCCTCGCCCCACATCCTGTTCTGGGGTCAATCGAGTGTTGACCGCTGGGGTGCCGCGATGAACAGTTCTGCGCGGCGCCCACTGCTCTTCCTGGATGTGGACGGGCCGTTGATCCCGTTCGGTGCGACATCGCGTCAACTGCCGGGCGGCTATCCGACGTACCCTGCACAGCCCGGATGGTGTGGTGTCGATGCGAATCCACTGCTGGACAGGCTAGATCCTGCTCTCGGGCCCCGGCTGATCGCACAGGGATGCGAGCTGGTGTGGGCCACGACCTGGATGGACGAGGCGAACGAGTGCGTGGGCCCGCGCATCGGCCTGCCACAGCTGCCCGTGGCGCTGTCGCCCGAGCCACCGGACGAGGTCGAGCACCACGGGCTGCACTGGAAGACTCGGAGCCTGCTCGACTGGGCGGCCGGTCGTCCCTTTGTCTGGCTGGACGACGAGATCACCGACGCAGACCGGGCCTGGGTGGCCACGCACCATCCGGAGCCGGCCCTGCTGCACCGGGTGGATGCTGCCACTGGTCTGACCGCCGCTGACTTCGCCGCTGTCGAGGCCTGGCTGCGCACGGCCCGCCTCAGGTTCTCCGGGGCCGAGTAACGCAGGGACGTCGATTTCCCTCTCAGGTGCCGCAGGGCTTCGGAGTTGGGGCATGCTGGACCGCTACCACCTAGCGGAGGGGGCCGACATGTCTGCTGAAGACCTGCCCGAGGCATCGACGGGTGTTCCGGTGCCGGGTGCCCCTGTGGACCTGATAGCCGGCCAGGTGCCGCTGTCCCAGGTGATGGCCGTGCTGGCCCGGGAGCGACCGGTCCTTCATTCGGAGGCAGATCTGCAGCATGGGTTCGCACGCGTGCTGTGGGAGCTGGACTGCGAGGTGAGGTGCCGCCTGGAGGTGCGGCAGACCACCTCGGACGGTATCGAGCACCTGGACCTGCTCTGCATCGGTTCGCGGGGGCGGACGGCGGTGGAGTTCAAGTACATCAAGCACGCCTGGAGCGGCTCAGTGGGCGCCGGCCCTCTGGGCGAGCAGTACGTGCTGAAGTCGCACGGCGCCACAGACGAGGCCCGGCGGGACTTCGTCTTCGACATCGCCCGGCTGGAGCGGTTCTGCGAACGGCCGGACCAGAACGGTCTGGCATTGATGGTCACGAACGAACCGGCCCTGTGGCGTGGACCCAAGCCGTCGGGCCAGCGGTCCCGTGACCACGAGTTCCGGCTGCACCAGGGCGGCACGCTGGCCGGCACGCTGCTGTGGGGTGGGGAGGATTACCCTCGCAACACCCGGGTCCTGCGCGGCACCTACCCCCTCAACTGGCGGCCCTACTCCCAGCAGGACGGGGCCGGGGGAGTGTTCCAGTACCTGGCGGTGTCCATCGAACCGGACAGCAAGGCATCCTCGGGCCCGGCCGAATCCGGCACATTCGACGTGGACCCGCGGACCTGACGGGACTGGGAGAACCCGTCGAACACGGCTTCGCGCACCTCAAGGCCCGGTGGATCCTCACGAGGCTCCGCACCTGCCCCCGGCCGCGTCACCCAACTCCCTTACAGCCTGCCAGCCCTGACCAACCTACAGGTCTGACACTGACAGACGATCAAGACTGCAGACTGCCGACCGTGACCAGCACAAGCAGCCCCGGTGGCCCCTCCGGCCAGCACGTTCGAAGAACGAGCGGGGGACCCCCGCCTTGCCTTCGCCGGCTTCGCTGTGGCCCTCACCTGGTTCCGGCGCCTCTCGCGTCAGCCGTGACGCAGCGGGCGTCCGCTACGGGACGTTCCAGGCGGAGATGAACGGCTGCCCGTCCTCCGCAGCCAGAATGCTGAGAGTGCCGGGATGCGGGTGGCCGAGCAGTCGGCTCGCGGACGCGTCGAGGCCCAGCCAGCGCACGGTGAGCACGCGGGCCAGATGGCCGTGCGCGACGACGGCGACGTCGCCGTCGCTCAGCAGGGGACGTATACGGTCCAGCGCCGCGTCAATGCGCGCGGCGACCTGCTGGAGCAGCTCGCCAGGATGTTCGGCATCGCCGGGAATGACGCCGTCCCGCCACAGGTCCCAGCCCGGCCTCGACTCGCGAATCTCCTCGGCGGTCAGGCCCTCGTAGCCGCCGTAGTCCCACTCCAACAGGTCGGGATCGGGCTTGGCGCCGGTCAGGCCGGCCAGCTCGGCCGTCCGCATAGCGCGGGTCAGCGGGCTGCTGAACACGGCAACCAGACGGCGGCGGGCCAGCCTCGGGGCAAGAGCCCTGGCCGCAGCCTCGCCCACGTCAGTCAGCGGAACGTCGGTCCGGCCGGCGTGTTGGCCGGACAGGCTCCACTCGGTCTGGCCGTGCCTGATCACTATCAGCTCACCCATAGCCGCGCACGCTACCGGCTCAGCAAATGAGATGGCTTCACAACCGGGTGGCAGGCGGCACACAAGCCGCGACGCGCAAGAGTTGGCGAAACCGCCCCGACATGCCCCGTCAGACGATCAGGACCGCAGACTCCCGCCCGTGACCAGCACGAGCAGCCCGGAGAGCCATCACGCCAGCCCCTCCGACCAGCACGTTCGCAGATGGCGAGGCGTCATCGTCGGTCCTGTACCGGGTGCTGCCCGGCGACGCTCCGGCCATGCCGGCAGCGTCGGCCGGGCCGGCGTGCACAGTCCCGGTAGCCACGGAATCCCACCGTGCGGCGTCCCCGACCTGGCCGCCTCCGGCGCCGCGCAGCTCGCCCGGACCCGGGCCGGAGCCCGGGCCCGGGCGAGTGTCGGAGGCGGGCCGTCGTGGATCAGTCGTTGTCGTTGTAGAGGGCCCCGGGCCTGGTGACACAGCTGATCGGGAGGAAGCCCCAGCCGAGCGCCGGGTCGCGGACCACGGCAGCCTGGCCGTCACGGGTGGCGAAGCGGTACATCACCGTGCCGGACGGTGCGCCGGCGGCGTCCGCCCAGTGGCCGCCGTTGGAAGTGAAGTCGGTGCCGTAGAAGTAGTTGTAGTAGAGGGTGCAGCCGGTGTTGGCAGGCGAGGCAGTGCCGTCGCCGGTGGCGTGGGCAGGAGCGTTGAAGTCACGCCCGATGTTCAGCCGGTGCGACAACATGTCCTTGGTGGTGTCGGAGCAGGAGTCGCTGACACTGCGGGCAAGAGTGCCCATGGAGCCGGGCATGGCCCAGCCGCACATGTTGAGCCGGGTGACCGCGCGGCCGTAGTGCCAGTTCGCCGGGGTGGTCTGCTCGTTGTCGAACTCCCAGCCGGGCAGGGAGCGTCCGAGGTAGTAGCCGCTCTGCTTGTTGACGATCCAGCTCCCGCCCCCAGTGATGGGCTCACCGGTGGTGGGGGAGTTGGCGGTCTGGATCTGCCAGACGTTCCCGGCAACCGCGGGTGCGGCGGCCAGGCCGGTGAGCGCGAGGCCCGCCGCGAGCGGGGCGAACCGTCGCAGGGCGCGCAGGAGGGAGGGGCGGCGGGGCATGGCTACTCCTCGGGGCAGGGGGCGTGCGGAGGGGATGTCGTTGCTCGGGCGGCGGCAGGACCAGCCGTTCTGGATCCGGGTGTGGCGGCCGGTGCCACCGTGGGCGGAGCCGTGCACCCGGCCGCCATGCCGTGGTTCCCGTACGGGTCCGGACCCGGCGGCGGGTGTCCGTCCGACTCCGCTCGACGAGGAGCCGGTTGACGCGCGTAACCGTAGGACACCCTTGTCATGTCCGCAATGGTCGATCACTGCTGGTGAACTCCAGCACCGCGCCCGCCGGCGCTGATGCCGTTGCCCGTGCGGCCGCAAGTCGCTCGGGCGATGGCGAGAGCTTGGTCGAGCCGGGGCGGCCCGAGGCCGGGCGCTGAGCGGTGCCGAAACCGTTGCTACCGATGACTTTCGCCGTTCCGGGTGGTCTGCACGTTCCAGGAGCGAAGTGGAGGACAAGGAATGAGCGCGTTTGTCTTGGTTCCCGGAGCCGGTGGTGCGGCCTGGTACTGGCACCGTGTGGTGCCCGAGTTGCAGGCCAGGGGACACGGGGCGGTCGCTGTCGAACTGCCGGGCGCCGACGAGTCGGCCGGGCTGCCCGAGTACACCGACGCGGTGGTGGCTGCGATCGGGGATCACGATGACGTGGTGTTGGTGGCCCAGTCGATGGGCGGTTTCACCGCCGCGATGGCCTGCGCTCGGGTGCCGGTGGACCTGCTGGTGCTGGTCAACGCGATGATCCCAGTGCCGGGCGAGACCCCCGGACAGTGGTGGGGCAACACCGGATCGCCGGCAGCCCGCGTCGCAGCGGCAGAAGCAGGCGGATACAGCGCGGAGTTCGACCCGGCCACCTACTTCCTGCACGACGTGCCGGCCGAGGTCGCTGCTGCCGGCGAGGCGCACGAGCGGCCCGAGGCCGACATCGCCTTCAGCCAGCCCTGCGACATCGACCAGTGGCCGGACGTGACCACACGCGTGCTGGCCGCAGCAGACGACCGGCTCTTCCCCGTGGAGTTCCAGCGCAGAGTCGCCCGCAACCGCCTCGGGATCACCGCCGACGAGATGCCCGGGGGTCACCTGGTCGCGCTGTCGCGCCCGATCGAGCTCGTCGACCGGCTGATCGAGTGTCTGCCATGACGAGCGATGGACCGGCGCCGCCCGACGGCGCCGCGGTGCTGTCATACACCCGTCCGGGCCGGGCCACCCGCTGCGGCCGTACCTTCGGCCCGCTCTCCGCAGGATTCGACGTCGGGCTCCGGCCATCGCCCTCCGTTGCGTCTCCGGGGTCGTCGAGGTCCTGGCCGCCCTCGCGCCCACCCCCGCCGAGGTGAGGACCATCGCTCCACCAAGGTGTCAACACCTGAAAACCGGCCGGGAGGTCCTCAATGGCTCCTGGGTCTTAGCTCCGGCGCCAAGCCTTGACCGTAGTTCCACCAAGCGGATGACAGCGAGGGGCTTTGTGATCAATTCGGTTCCCCAAAGGCCTTGAGGAACCAGTCGTCGCCGGGGCAAGATCCGGCGACACTTCGATCGACGGGACTTCCTTGAGCGACAACCTGTTCGTCCTCGCCATCCTCGCTCTCGTGCTGGTCGGTCCTGCACTCCTGGTGGCGAATATCTTGACGCTGGCCGACATGGTCTCGGTCGCTCCGCACGCCTGGCCGGCCGCGCGGCTCAGCCGCAGGCGCTGGGCAGCGGTAGCCTGCGCGAGCGTCGTTCTCCTGCCACTCGGTCTGGCGGTGATCCCTCTGTGGCGCCTGCGGCTCCGGCCCCGACTCGAGGAAACCGTCCCTGGCAGCGTCCGGCCGTTCTTCAAACGAGGGCCGACAATCTTCGACGCGGCGACCACCTGGTACTCACGACTCTTCCGCTTCGCGCTGGTCGTCCTGGCTGTCATCGGCATTGGGCTGGGCATGCCCAAGCTCTTGCGCACCAGTGTTGGCGACCCCAGCCACGTGAGCATTACCGACGCCAGCCACGACATCGCCCCCAAGTCCTGGATCGAGCAGCACTGCAAGAGCTCCGTCGTGCGCGCACTCCACCTCGACAACCCCGTGGTGGAAGAGAACGGCCACGACTACCAGCGGTGGACCGTCACCCCGAAGTACGGACACGTCGACCGCGTCCTTCTCGACGTGGACAGCGGCAGGGTCATCTGCCCGTAGCGCTCCTCCTCGGTGCCCGGCACAGCAGCAAGCAGTCGCGGCCGAGGATCCTCAGTCGGTCTGGACCGAGGAGATCCGCGAGAACTCGCGACTTTCTGGGCGGTGGTGACGGTTTGCCGGTCGTGCTGACGAGGTGTGTCGGCACCGTGCGTCCGACGTGCAGCAGGATTGCCGCGCAGGCCGGGACCAGGACGGCCAGAACCTGTGTGCCCGCACAGCCCCAGCACGGCCGGGTCGCGCCCTCGCGGCTGATCAGTTCGGCTGCTCGCTCTGCGGCAACGACGCCACGCTCAACATCGGTCGGCTCCAAATAGGTTGGGCCGCCGGGCCCGGGCTGATACCGTCTGGGCAGCCGTGAGAGAACATGAGGAGGTGAGACCCATGAAGGCAGTACTGGTGTGGGTGCTCCCCCCTGTCGTCACGGTGGGCGATTGACGTAGGTGTCGCCGGGAGCGCCTCAGAACAGGCACTCCTGAGAGGCAGAACCTATGAACTCTGTGCATTCCATCTCCGGCGCGGGCAACCACGCGGTCGTGGTGACGCGGGTCTCGGACCTGCAGTGGCAGGCCGTGGAGGACGACCAGGTCGTCGGCTGCGGCGACGCGGCGCACCGGCCCGACGGGCGGCTCTTCATCAGCATCGACGCCTGGCACGGCGAGCTCTTCGACCGGATCGCCGACGCGATGCTGGCGGACCTGCCGACACCGCTGTACACCGTGGTCGACGAGGCCGACTACGACTCGACGTCTGCCTGGGAACGGGTCGGCTTCACCGCCGCACGCCGGGAGTGGGGCGTTCTCGTACCCACCGACCCAGAGATCACCGGGCTCGGCTCGGTGCAGCCGCCGACGGGCGTTTCGATCGTGCCTGCCGGTGAGGCGGAGGAGGGTCCGCTGCGCACCCTGGACCGCGTCATCCGCGACGAGGTCGAGGCCACCGTCGGATGGCGGACGATGCCGGCCGAAGTGCTGCCCCGCCCGGCGGGGATCACCGTGGTCGATCCGACGAAGTATGCGGTGGCGCGGGAGTCGGACCAGTACGTAGGACTCATCCGGGTGGTGCCGCTGCCCCGGCAGCCACGGATCGGGCTGATCGGCGTGCGTGCCGACCGGCACCGGCGCGGGGTCGCCCGGGCGCTGCTGGCCCATACGCTGGGTTCGCTGCACCGCTCCGGGACCGCTGCGGCATGGGCCGAAGTGGACGAGTCCAACGCGGCGGCCACCGCTCTGTTTCAGGGGATCGGCGCCCGGCGCGCCGGCAGCACCCTGGAGCTTGTCCGGCGCTGATGCGCCGTCCTGCCCGTCGGTGAGCGACCGAGCACCGGCTCGTCGCCGTCCACGGCTCGGCCAGGTGCGGCCACCGACGGTTGGCACCGTGCCCGGCCACCTACCGCGTTCGCTTTGCCACCGACCACACCGTCATCGAACGGAGAAGTGAGAGACCATGACGAAAACAGCAGGGGGCATAGAAGTCGAAGGCACTGTCATCGAGTGCCTGCGCAACGCCACCTTCAAGGTGGAGCTCCAGAACGGGCATACAGTGCTCGCCCATATCAGCGGGAAGATCCGGAAGAACTACATCAAGATCCTTCCGTACGACCGGGTGCTCGTAGAACTCAGCCCCTACGACCTCACCCGCGGCCGGATTCGCTACCGCTACCGGTCGTAACGGAAGCAGCCGGCCGGACTGGTCCCGCATCGTATGCGCCCGCCTGACGCCGGGAGGAGTCGTCAGGCGGGCGGATGTGCTTCGCCGTACAGACGCCGCGCGGCATCTCGTTGCGGAGCGGTTGGGCGCTTCGGTGCGGGGCCGGCCGGGCGGAACAGCCGGGGTGGACGGGGGACGGGTCGGGTCGGTCAGCGGTCGTGGGAGAGATCCACAAGTCGGGCGAAGGTTCCGCCGCCGTGGACGAGGTCGTCGTAGGTGCCCTGTTCGGTGATCCGGCCGTGTTCCATCACGACGATGTGGTCCGCGATTCTCGTGTTCTCCATGCGGTGGGTGACCACGACGGTGATGCGGTCGCCCGCGATGTCCTTGATCCGTTCGAAGATCTGATGTTCACCGCCGGGGTCCATCTGGGAGGTGGGCTCGTCGAGGATCAGCAGCCCAGCCCGGCGGTACAGGGCCCTGGAGCAGGCGACACGCTGCCACTGGCCGCCGGACAGTTCCGCCCCGCCGAAGACGTCGCGTGCGAGGAGGGCGTCCAGGCCGCCGGGGAGGTCCTCGACGGCCTCGCGCATGCCTACGGCGTCGACGGCCTCCCACACCGGCCCATCGCTGTTGCTGCGGGGCTGGCCGAGGGTGATGTTCTCGCGGACACGCAGGGGCCACTGGGCGAAGATCTGCGGCACGAGGCCGGTCGAGAGCCCGGACACGATGAGACGGCTCATCTCACCCGGGCCCGTCCAGCAGAGCCAAAAAATTTCCGCACGGCGATGTCGAGAACCGGCGACGGGCTCCGTCCCTGCAGTGAACGCGACCACAATGGGGCGCACCAGTACCGAGGAGACACACCATGGCCAAGTACCTGCTGCTCAAGCACTACCGGGGCGCCCCGGCAGCGGTCAATGACGTGCCGATGGACAAGTGGACGCCGGAGGAGATCTCGGCGCACGTCCAGTACATGCACGACTTCGCGGCCCGGCTCGAAGGCACCGGTGAGTTCGTCGACGGCCAGGGGCTCGCCCCCGAGGGGACGTGGGTCCGGTACGACGGCGAGGGACGCCCGCCGGTCACCGACGGCCCCTTCGCCGAGACCAAGGACCTCATCGCCGGCTGGATGATCATCGACGTCGACAGCTACGAGCGCGCCCTGGAGCTGGCCGGTGAACTGTCGGCCGCCCCCGGCGCGGGCGGAAAGCCGATCCACGAGTGGCTGGAGGTGCGCCGGTTCATGGCCGCGCCGCCCACCATCACGGAGTGACCTCACCGATGAACGAGGCCCTGCTCCGGAGCCTCACGCCGAGCGTCCTCGGGGTCCTCGTCCGCCGCGGAGCCGACTTCGCGGCGGCCGAGGACGCCGTGCAGGACGCACTGCTCGAGGCGGTCCGCGTCTGGCAGGCCGACCCGCCACGGGACCCCAAGGGCTGGCTGATCACTGTCGCCTGGCGCCGGTTCCTCGACGCCACCCGGTCGGACGCCGCCCGCCGTCGGCGTGAGGACCGGGTCGACGAGGAGCCGGCGCCCGGGCCCGCACCCGCCGTGGACGACACGCTCCAGCTCTACTTCCTCTGCGCCCACCCGTCGCTGACGCCGTCGTCCGCGGTCGCACTGACGCTGCGCGCCGTCGGCGGACTCACCACCCGCCAGATCGCCCAGGCCTATCTGGTACCCGAGGCGACCATGGCTCAGCGCATCAGCCGTGCCAAGCGCACCGTCTCCGGCGTGCGGTTCGACCAGCCGGGCGACGTCGCCACCGTGCTGCGCGTCCTCTATCTGGTCTTCAACGAGGGGTACTCCGGCGACATCGACCTCGCAGCCGAGGCCATCCGGCTCACCCGGCAGCTCGCGGCCGCGATCGACCACCCCGAGGTGGCGGGTCTGCTCGCCCTCATGCTGCTCCACCACGCCCGGCGTGCCAGCCGGACCGCGCCCGACGGCAGCCTGGTGCCGCTCGCCGAGCAGGACCGTCGCCGGTGGGACACCGAGTCGATCGCCGAGGGCGTGGCGATCCTGCAGGCGGCCCTGGCCCGCGACCGGCTGGGTGAGTTCCAGGCCCAGGCCGCCGTTGCGGCACTCCACGCTGACGCGCCCACGGCCGGGGAGACCGACTGGGTGCAGATTGTCGAGTGGTACGACGAGCTCGCGCGCCTGACCGACAGCCCGGTCGTCCGGCTCAACCGCGCGGTGGCCGTCGGCGAGGCCGACGGACCGCGCGCCGGACTGGCGGCGCTCGCGGCACTGGACGACTCCCTGCCCCGGCACGCCGCGGTGGCGGCGTACCTCCATGAGCGCGACGGTGACCTGGAGACGGCGGCACGGCTGTACGCCGAGGCGGCGCTGAAGGCACCCAACCTCGCCGAGCGCGACCATCTGACACGCCAGGCCGCCCGGATCAACGCCCGCCGGAGTCGCTGACGGGTCGTGCCCCGGGAGCTTTCGCGGTACCCGGGGCGGCCCGCGGTCGGAGCTGTCGCCTGACGGCGAGCAGCCGGGCGGGTACCCGCCCGGCCTTCGACCCAAGGGGATGAGGGCCGGGCGGGCCGATCCCTTCACCGCCGGCCGTGTCGTGCCGGTTCTGCCGGTTCCCGGCACGCCCGCCAGCGGCGGTCCACGTCCGCCGAGGTGCCGCTGCCGGACCACCGCAGCCGGACAGGCTTGGGAACGGCGCTGCTGGGGAGGCGTGCGACGTCCAGGCGGATCACGGTTGAACTCGACCTGAACCACCGGTGCCGCACTCGGGGGATTGCCTGATCAGCCCTCCGCGCTTAGCGGGCAGGCCATCCGGGGATCATCGGCTGTTCGTGGAGCGGGGTGAAGGTCTAGAGGTTTCCGGTGCATCCGTGATGCACCCGTCACCGACTTTACGGAGAACCACCATGTGCCTGGACGGTCACTGCGAGCACCATGCAGATGTCCTGCCATCCGATGACTCGGCTGTCGACGACTCGCGTGCGGGACTGGGCCGCCGCCGGCTGCTGACCGCGGGGGTGGCCGGTGCGGCCGCGCTCACCCTCGCCCCGGTCTCCTTCGCCCAGGCAGCCGACGGGTCGTCCGTCGGCACCCCTCCGAGCAGCGGCGATGTGACCCGTGTCATCACCGGGCACCTGGAGACCGGAGTCGCGGACTTCGTCTACGTCCCCGTGGAGATCCCCCGCGGGGTCCAGAAGATCGCCGTCTCGTACTCCTATGACAAGCCGGCCGTCCCCTCGGGCACCCCCGGCAACTCCTGCGACATCGGTGTGTTCGACGAGCGGGGGATCGCCCTCGGCGGTCGCGGCTTCCGGGGCTGGTCCGGCGGATTCCGTACCTCGTTCGAGATCAGCAACAGTGAGGCCACCCCGGGCTACCTGCCGGGTCCGATCAACCCCGGGACGTGGAACATCGTCCTCGGCCCCTACCAGGTGGCGCCGCAGGGGATGAACTACCAGGTCCAGGTCACGCTCACCTACGGTGAGCCCGGGCCCGCCTTTGTGAAGAACTACCCGCCGCAGCGGGCCAAGGGCCGCGGCCGCGACTGGTACCGCGGTGACTGCCACCTGCACACCGTGTACTCCGACGGCAAGCGCCAGCCCGTCGAGGTCGCCACCGGCGCCCGGGCTGCGGGCCTGGACTTCATGGTCTCCACCGACCACAACACCCCTGCCTCGCACGCGGTGTGGGGTCAGTACGCAGGACCCGACCTGCTGATCATCACCGGCGAGGAGGTCACCACCCGCAACGGGCACTGGCTGGCCCTCGGTATCCCGGCAGGTGAGTGGATCGACTGGCGCTACCGCTCCCGCGACGACGCGTTCGCCCGCTTCTCGCGTCAGGTGCGCCGCAGCGGCGGCCTGGTGGTGCCTGCCCACATGTACTGCGCCTACGTGGCCTGCCAGTGGAAGTTCGGCTTCGACGACGCCGATGCCACCGAGGTGTGGACCGGCCCGTGGACCTACGACGACGAGCACGCGGTGAGCACCTGGGACCAGAAGCTGGGCGAGGCCGTCCGCACCGGCAAGCGCTGGCTGCCGGCTATGGGCAACAGCGACGCCCACAGCGACCCGCAGGTCATCGGCCTGCCGCACAATGTCGTCTACGCGGACGACCTGGCCACCGATTCGATCATGGACGGTATCCGTGCGGGCCGTAACTGGATCGCGGAGTCCTCTGCCGTCAAGCTGACCTTCACCGCCAGCGGCAACGGCAAGCAGGCCGGCATCGGCGAGAAGCTGAGTGTGCCCGCCGACGTGCCGGTGGACATCCGCCTGGATGTGGAGGGTGTGCCGAACGGCACGGTCCGCTTCATCACCGACGAGGGCCAGATGCACCAGCAGTCGCTGAGCGCCTCCGGAACCGGCACCGTGACCTGGCGGACGACCGCTTCGCTGGCCGCCTATGTGCGCGCCGAGGTCCGCCACCCGATGCCGGACGGCACCCCGGGGCAGGGCAACACCATGGGTGACGCGCTGCTGTTTGGCCCGATGGCCGCGCTGACCAACCCGGTCTTCCTGGAGAAGACGGGGCACTGACGAAGGCTCGCGGCCGGGCATGGGGCTCTGCCCCGGATGCCCGGCCGCGAGGTTCCGGGCCGGATCCGACCCGATCCGGCCCGATCCGGCCCGACCCGACCCGGTACGGCGGCGGCGGAGACGTATCCGTCTCCGCCGATCGTCGTTTTGGGACCGCTCGGTAGGGTTCTGCCCGTCCCCCAGGCATCCGACCTGCTCGTTCACCGCCCGTGTTCGCTGTCGGGCGGTCTTGCATGCGCCGGTCGTGGAACAGCCCGGAGCCTGAGGCCGCCGGTGCCCGAGCCGGCGGTGCGGCATCGCGTTCTCAGGCGCCGTACGAGGGACGTTCGCGGCGGTGGGCTGCGGGCACATGCGACGAAGGCCGCCCCGCCCGGGAGGGCAGGGCGGCCAGGCGAGTCCTCCGCTGGAGGCGGGGCTCAGTTTGTCGGCCCGCACGACGCCGCCGGGGCCGGACACGCGGGCGCCGCGGCAGCGGAAGCCGGAGCGGGCCTGGACCCGGTCGGCGGTGTCCGCAGGGCTGGGGGCGCGCGGTGGGGGAGTGGCGCGGACCGGCGTCGTGGTTCAGGCCTTGTCGAGCACCAGGGCGGGCAGGTCGGCCACCGATGCCAGCACATGGGTGGCGCCGTCGGCCCGCAGCCGGGACTCGTCGTGGGCGCCGGTGAGGACACCGGCGACGATGCGGGCACCGGCACGGCGGCCGCTGAGCATGTCGTAGCCGGTGTCGCCGGCCACGGCGATCTCGCGGACGTCGGCGACGGCGGTGCGCAGCAGCGCGGTGAGGGGCAGGTCAGGGAAGGGGCGGCCGCGGCCGGCGTCGGCGGGGCAGAGGGTGAGATCGGCGAGGTCCTGCCAGCCCAGGGCGGCCAGGATGCGGTCCTGGGTGGCGCGGGAGAATCCGGTGGTGAGCACCACCTTGAGGCCGGCGCCACGGAGCTCGCCGATCGCCTCCGCGGCACCCGGCAGCGGCGCGCAGTGGCCCTCGTCGACCAGGTCGTGGTACGCGGTCTCGAAGGCGCCGTTGGCCTGCTGGGCGCGGTCCTCGTCGCCGAAGAGGTGGCGGAAGACGGAGATCTTGCTCTCGCCCATGGTGGCGCGGACGTGGTCGAGCATCCGGGTGTGCTCGGCACTGCCGTCCTCCACGCCGAGCTCGGCGGCGGCGGCGCGGAAGGCGCGTTCGACCAGGCCGCCGTCGGCGACGGTGGTGCCGGCCATGTCGAGGACGACCAGGCGGATGGCGGGGTGGTTGGTGGTCATCGCGATGTGTTCCTTTGCGCGTGGAGGAGTTCAGAGGCCGAGGATGTCGGCGGTGGTCTCGGCGATCGCGGGCGAACAGGTCATGCCACGGCCGCCGGGCCCGGTGACCAGCCAGACGCCGTCGCGTACCTGCTGGCGGTGGACGACCCGGGTGGTGTCCGTGCACTGCGCGTACACACCGGCCCAGCGGCGGCGGACGGGCGGCAGCGGGCGGCCGAGGATGCGCTCGACGACCTCGGCGAGGTAGGTGTACGGGTCCTCGACCACGTCGAAGCCGAACGGCTGGTCGTACTCGTGGGTGTCGCCGATGGTCAGCCCGCCGTCGCGGCGCTGGACCATGAGCAGCTGCATCCGGTGCTCGTCGGCGACAGGGTGCTGGGGGTGGGCTGCCTTGAGGGCGTCCAGGCCGGGGCCGGCGAAGCCGGGGTAGTAGCGGAAGCTGTCGCCGTCGGCGACCGAGGTGGTGAGCTGCTCGCCGAGCGGGTCGGTCTGCATCATCTGCAGCCGGACCCGGCGGACCGGCAGGCCGGGGACGAGCTCGCGGACCAGGCCGCCGAGCCAGGCGCCGGTGCACAGCACGACGGCGTCGGCTGTGTGCAGCTCGCCGTGGTCGTCGCGGACCGTGCTGCCGTCGACGACCTCGCGCACCTCGCGGCCGCCGAGGAAGGTGTAACGGCCGGAGGCGAGCAGCTTGGCGCGCAGCGCCCGCTGCGCGGTGCGCGGCTCGACGGCGGCGTCCCGCTCGCACCACAGCGCGCCGTGGAACTCGCCGCGCAGCGCGGGGTTGAGGGTGCGGGCCTCGGCGGCGTCCAGCAGTCTGAAGCCGCGGACGGCGGCGTCCGGGCGGGCGGCGGCCTCGGCGGCCACGGCCAGTTCGGCCTCGGTGCGCAGGACGGTCAGCGAGCCGTTGGGGCGGAAGCCGAGCTCGGGGACGTCCCGGCCGATCCGCTCCCACAGCTCCCGGGCCCGCAGGGCGGTGTCCAGCTCCGGCCCTGAGGCCCGGCCGCTGACCCAGACCAGTCCGAAGTTGCGTACGGAGGCGCCGCGCGCCTCGTCCTCCCGCTCGATGTGGACGACCTCATGGCCGCGTTCGACCGCATGCCAGGCGTGCATGGTGCCCAGGACGCCTGCTCCGACGATTGTCACTCGCATGCCCCACAGGCTGCGCGGATCAGATGCAGGGGTGGCCATCCGGCAGCGAACGCGAGGTGAATGACGGCCGAAACATGGACTAGACCCGTTATCTTTCTGTTATCAAAAGGGCGCGCCCCTCCTCGGCGTGACCGTGCACGGACCGTCAGCCCTGGGGCGCAAGCTCGGCCGTGAAGCTGAACCGGTCACCGCGGTAGAGCAACCGCGCCCGTTCCAGCGGCTCACCGTGCTGGTCCCGGCTGGTCCGCTGGAGCAGCAGCATCGGCAGCGCCGGCGGGGTCCCGATCAGCAGCGCCTCCCGCGGAGTGGCCAGGACGGTCTCGATCCGCTCGGTTGCCCCGCCGACGATGATCCCGAGCCGCTCCTGAAGGTAGGAGTAGAAGGAGGAGTCGGGGTCGAACTCCTCGTCCAGCCGTGGGGCCCGCGCCACCGGGAGGTAGGTGCTCTCCAGCCCCACCCGCTCGTCGTCCGCGGTGAGCACCCGCTCCATGTGCCACACCGGATCGCCCGCCGCAGCGCCGATCCGGGCGCCCAGATCGGCGTCGGCCGGGAAGCGGTCCAGGGCTACCAGCCGGCGGCCCGGGCTGAGGCCCTGGCGCCGTACCCCCTCGGTGTAGCTGGCCAGCGACAGCGGCTGCTCCAGCTTGGAGCCCGCGACCACGGTGCCTCGGCCGCGGCGTCGCAGCCTGCCCTCCAGCAGCAGTTCGCGCAGCGCTTGGCGGAGCGTCTCCCGGGCCACCCCGTAGCGGACTGCCAGATCCCGCTCGGTGGGCAGCAGGCCGCCCTCGCCCAGCTCGTCCAGCAGCTCCGAGAGCTGCGCCTTGACCGCGTAGTACTTGGGCAGCCGGCCGTGCTCGGGGACGCCGGAGCGGACCGGCCCGCTCATCGCGCCGTTGGCGCCGGGTCGGTGCGGAGTGGCTGGTTGAGGGTGACTCACAGTCCTTACCGTAGCGGGGGGCACGGACATACCCGCAGCTCAACTGGATGTTTCCCGTCCGGTTCGGCCGCCGTCCAGGCGGTGTTCACCGGGGCCGGGCTCCATGCGGGCCGATGCCGGGGCGGCGCGGGGAGTCACGCCCCCAGGCCCCGGCAGCCCTGCGCAGCGGTGACGACCAGAAGGCGCTGCTGTACGCCTGCCCCGGCGCCCGGGACACGACGAGCAGCTGCCGGTTGTGGTTCTTGTCCACGTCATCGGCCACCGTCCGCGACCCGGTGACGACGACGGCCACACCGAATGACCGTATGTCACGGAGGCGTCACTGATGGGTGGTGCTGCACAGCCGGGCGGGACCACCGCGGGACGGTGTGACGTCGTGGAGTTGCCCCGGGTGAGGAGAGACTACGGCGGATGCGTCCCGGTGGCGGGCGTGGGAACCTGAACATGTCCGAAGCGGCGGCCACGGTGACCGACGACGGAACCCGGCTCCTGCCACCCTGCACGGCCCGAACCGCTTCCGGCTTGCCGGCGAAAGCGAGGCCCACGCCATGCAGATGCGAGCAGCTCGGATGCACGGATACCAGGAACCCCTCCGGATCGAAGAGGTTCCGGTGCCCGAGCCCGGGCCGGACGAGATCCTGCTGAAGGTCGCCGCAGCAGGCATGTGCCGAAGCGACTACCAGCTCGTCGACGGCTACTTCAAGGGCCCGTTCCCCGTGGACCTCCCCTACATCCCCGGTCACGAGGTCGCGGGCCGGGTAGCGGGGCTGGGCAGCGCGGTACCGGCGACCGTGGGCTACGCCGAGGGCGACATGGTCGTCGTCAATCCCAGCTGGGGGGACGGCACCTGCCGGCAGTGCCGCGAAGGCAACGAACAGCTGTGCAGCGGCAACGGCAGGTGGGTGGGGTTCGGCCCGCCGGGAGGCTTCGCCGAGTACATGGCCGTGGAGCACCGTCATGCGATTCCGGTCTCGGAGGACGCCGCGAAGGAGCCCGCGAACCTCGCGCCCATGACCGACGCGGGAATGACCCCGTACCGGGGCATGAGGAAACTCCGGGACGCGGGCAAACTCGGAGCCGGCCGCACCGTCGCAGTCACGGGCATCGGCGGTCTGGGCAGCTACGCGGTCCAGTACGCGAGGCTGCTCGGAGGCGGGGCGACCGTGGTGGCGCTGGGGCGCACCGACGGCAAACTGGCCGTGGCGGTGGAGAACGGCGCGGACCACGGGATCAACATCCGGGACAAGTCCATCGAGGCCATCCAGGGCGAGCTGGAGAGGCTCACCGGCCGGAGGACCATCGATGCGATCCTGGACTGCGTCGGCGCCGAGGCGTCCATCTCCATGGGGTTCGACCTGCTGGGCCCCGAGGGAGCACTGGCGGCCGTCGGACTCATGAGCGACCGCGTCGAGCACCGGCAGTTCCCCTTCGTCGGGATGGAGCTGTCCTACCTGGGCTCCTTCTGGGGCAACCACCTGGACCTGGTCGAGGTGCTGTCCCTCGCCGAGGCCGGGCTCGTCAAGCACAACGTCACCAAGGTCGAACTCGAGGACATCAATGAGAACCTGGAGGCGCTGGGCCGCGGCGACGTCGTCGGGCGCCAGGTCATCGTCTTCGAGTGAGGACCGGCGGCAGGCGAATGCGGCCCGGCCCCGGAAGCAGGCCTGTCGCCACCGCAGGGGAGCGGGACGTCCGCCGCACGACCGGCTGAGCGTGGCCCGGCTTACCCCTGTGTGGCGCGCCGTCTAGGGTGGTCCCGTGATGGGTGCCGACGACGTGCGACGTATCGCGCTGTCCTTCCCCGAGACGGTGGAGAAGGAAGCGTGGAGCATGCCCACCTTCCGTGTCGCGGGGAGGATGTTCATCACTCTGCCCGACGACGAGACATCCTTCGCCGTGCGCTGTCCCAGGCACGAGCGCACGGAACTGATCGCGGCGGAGCCGGAGAAGTTCTGGGTCCCGCCGCACGAGGCCGGATCCTCGTGGGTTCGCGTGCGGCTCAAGGCGTTGGAGGGCGTGGAGGAGCTGTACGACATCCTCGTCGACTCCTGGAGGCAGGCCGCGCCCGAGCACCTGCTGGCGTCCGCGCCCACACGGGACGCCGATGCGCAGCCGGGCGACGCCACCGGCGCGCGCTGACGACCCGGCCGAGGCGGCACAGCGCCGCCGACCTCCGAGTCGCCTGCCCCGCCAGGGTGTTCAGGCCGGCCGAGCTCACCCAGGTCCGCCTGAGCACCGTCGATGGTGCTCACTTCATGAGCAGCCTCGGTGGCCGTGTCGCCGAATCCTTGTCTGACCGGCACTCACCACTGCCCCGACCGCCCATTCGGTCCCTGGCGGTGCACCGCACCTCACGGCTGGTCCTGGCTGCCGGTCGGGTGGCTGAGCCCGAGGATCGGGTTCCGGACTGCTGATCTGCCCGGGCCTCCCGAGGGGCGCCCGCGGCAGTGATCGAGAGGAGAAGGCATGCCACGCAACCGTAGGCAGAGCCGGCGCCTGGTCGTCGGAGACGAGCGCTACCGCTGGAGTGTGCGGCATGCGCATCAGGTCCGGGACGGCCGGTACTCGGGCTGCCGGGAGGTTCTCATCATTCGGCCTGAGGGTGCCCGTGGCTGTCTGCGGATCGAGTTCCCCAACGGCCCCGAAGGGGCGGCGTCTGGCGGCTATCTGCACAGCGGTGGGCTCGCCGCGGCAGCCGGGGGCTACTTCAACCTGCACCAGCCCGGCACGGTCCGCGCGCTGCTGGACCATGCGGTTGCTGGTGGCTGGGACCCGGCTTCCCCGACGCTCCGGACGGAGAACGGCTGGCGCATGCTGGACACGACGGACCAACTCGCGGAAACGACCGAAGACGCAGCGGGGCTCTGCGGGGTGGACGACCAGTGATCCGCCGTTCTGCGGCCCCCACCCTCGCCTGGCGACATGGCCCGGACCCGGACATCGAGTTCACCGTCGCCCGCGACGGGGGAGGTGAGCGCAGCCACCGACGCCTTCCTCGCCGCCCTCACCGCCTTCGAACGTGACCTGATCGCCGCCATGGACCTGGGCGTCGCCGGACTGGAGACCCAGGGCCCACCGCCCGGCGTCAGCCTGGACCTGCAGCAGCCGCACCAGGAGCATCAGGACCGGGCCGCCTGGCTGCAACGGGCCCTGGACCGCGCTGTGGCAACCGACTGGGACGCCGTACGCGAAGGCGTCCGCCGGCTCTGGCCCGCCGGGCAGCCCCAACCCCAGCCTCCCGGCGGACCCCCGCGAGCGGACAGCTGATCCACCGCCAAGCCGCCCACTGCCACGAAGGAGCCGACGGGGCTTGCTACAGGGAGGTCGTGCCGTCCCGCGGGCGCACGAACACCGGACGGCTCCGGCGGCTGCGGAGCCTCGACCAAGGCTGCCTTGCCTGTCTGCTGGACCGCTTGTCACAGGCGGTGGCTAGGGTGACGCCCACTGATCACCGAGCGAGTCATGCCGCCGGTGTCCGGCCGAAGGTAGGGAGGGGTTGCTGTGCGGCGCTGGGAACTCGTCGGTGGTGGATCGGCGAAATTCTGGGAGGCAGCGGTTGAGGATGCTCTGGTGACCGTGCGCTACGGCCGCATCGGCGCCGAGGGGCG
Organism: Peterkaempfera podocarpi; assembly: GCF_042466665.1. Classification (GTDB taxonomy): domain Bacteria; phylum Actinomycetota; class Actinomycetes; order Streptomycetales; family Streptomycetaceae; genus Peterkaempfera; species Peterkaempfera podocarpi. The sequence continues at coordinate 195,165 of NZ_CP162102.1, read as the reverse complement.
CTCCCAGGAGAAGGAGTTGGAGTCCGCCGAGGCGGCGTTGGTGCACTTCGACAAGCTCGTCGCCGAAAAGGAGCGCAAGGGCTACCTCGAGGCCGGTTCGTCCGCACGGCAGGCCGGTTCGTCCGCACCGCAGGTCGGCCCGCCTGCACCGCAGCAGCAGGACGTGGCCGCGGCGCCGCCCCTGTCGCAGCGGGGGCCGGAGGCGCCGCCGCAGAGCGGGCCTCCCGACGAGGACACCTTCGTCCTGCCGAGCTCATGGCGCCGGGTGCTCCACCCGCGGCGCGGCGGTGTCCCGCGGGGCGTCGCCGCTCCGGCGGCGGACGCGGCTGATCGGACTCGGGGCCGGATCCGGGCCGAGACGCACCGCATCGAGCAGGTCCTCACGGATCCGCACGTGGATCCGGCGCTGGTCAGGGCAGCGCGCGCCGCTCTTGCGGGGAAGCCGGACGCGCTCGGCGCGGCCGCCCTGGCAAGCCTGGTGACCGGCCGGTCCACCGCTGGGGCGGACGATGTTCCGTTCGTTGACGCATGGGTTGCCGAGCACGGATTGGCCTTTGCTGCCCGCGCCGTGGTGGAGGCCTTCGACATCGACTCCGACTGGCAGCAGTACGCACGCAGCCAGGGCAACCGGGCGCTGCGCTTCCGGGGCCCGACCGACCACATCGCGGCGTTGTCGCGCGTCCGCCGGCGGACAGGGTACGGGCGCTCCTCGCGAGCGCGAACGAGGAGACCTACCAGGAGACCGTCGCCGCGCTGCGCGAGTGCCGAACCACCCCGCGGCGTCGGGTCGTTGCGGCCTATCTCGCCCCGGGCACCCCCGAATGGGCCGACGAGTGCATCGCCGAGGAGCCAGGCTACGGAGCCGGTGGTGACACCCTGCGGTCCCTGCTGCTGTGCGCACTCGACGACCCCGCGCAGGTCGCCCGGCTCGGCCCGGCCCCGAAGCTCGGCTGGTCCTGCTGGTCAGTGGCCCTGATCGCCACACTCGCCGACGGCCTCGGCACGGACTGCGTCCCCTTCCTCAACGAGGCGGTCGAACGCTGCTGGAACTCCGACCACCTGCGGAGCATCTCCATGGCGGTGGCACACTTCCCGACCGATGCGGCGTTCGGACTGCTGCTCGCACGGATGGACAACAAGCACATCCGCCCCGCGCTCCAGGAGGCCATGCAGCGCTGCCCGGCCCGAGCTCTGCGGCTGCTCGCCGAAGCAGGCCTGAAGGACGGAAAGAACGCCCCAGCAGCACGCCAGCTCCTCAACACCCATGTCACCCTCAACAGCACCCTGCTGCCGCAGCTGCTCTCGCAACTCGACGCCAAGGCGGCGGAACTGGTCCGGTCACTCGACGGCGCCCGCGAGCGCGTAGCCGAGGCATCGCCGCAAGCGCTGCCGCCGCTGCTCGCCTCACCGCCTTGGACACGCAAGCGAACGCCCCGCAAGCCGCAGGTGCTCTCAGGCCTGCAGCCGGACGACACCCGCCGGCTCGAATGGCGTGAGGGCGAAAGGGAGCAGTGGGCCGGGCACCCTTCCGGGGGCTGGGAGTACCCGCCGACGACCGACTGGGACCAGGAGGCCCGCAAGATCCTCAAGGGCAACTACGGCCTCTGGCAAACCACCCGGCTCTTCAAACAGGGCCCCGTCGAGGTGCTCACTCCGTGGCTGGAGACATGGAGACCCGAAGACCTCTGGGGCGGCCAGGAGTCCTTCACGCCCGTCGTCGCCAAGTACGGAATGGCGGCGCTGCCGCTGGTCCTCAAGGTGGCCGCGGCCAATCCGGCGCACCTGACCCCGCTCCTGATGCCCTTCCTCGACCTCGGTGCGGCCCGGCTGATGGCGGACGGACTGATCCGGCTCAAGTCCGTGCAGACGACGGCCCGTTCCTGGTTCGCACGACACGGGATCGCCGCCGGCCTGATGCTCGTACCGGACGCGCTCGGGCAGCCCGGTCCGGCGCGGAAGGCAGCCGAACAGGCGCTGCGCCTGGTCGCGTCCACCGAGGGCGCGGACGCTGTCCTTGCTGCCGTGGCCGCCGAACACGGCGGCCAGGCAGCTGAGATCGTCGCCGAGGCGCTGGCCGTGGATCCGCTGGAGCAGGCGCTCCCCACCCGGATACCGGCGCTGCCCTCCTGGGTGCAGCCCGCGGTGCTCCCGCAGATCCTGCTCACCTCCGGCGAGGCACTCCCGGACGAGGCGGTCCGCCATGTGCTGACCATGCTTGCCCTCTCCAGGCCCGGCGACCCGTATCCGGGGCTCACCGTCGTCAGCGAGGCGTGCCGCGCCGATTCACTGGCCGCCTTCGCCTGGGCCCTGTTCGAGGAGTGGCGACAGGCCGCCATGCCCGCGAAGGAGAGCTGGATCCTGCAGACGCTCGGTCCGTGGGGCAACGACGAGACGGTGCGCCGGCTCACCCCGATCCTGCGCGACTGGCCGGGTCAGGGTGCGCACCACCGCGCGGTCGAGGGCCTGAATGTGCTGGCCGAGATCGGCAGCGACGCCGCCCTGATGCACCTCCACGGCATTGCGCAGCGGGCGAAGTTCAAGGCGCTCAAGGTCCGGGCCCAGGAGAAGATCTCCGAGGTGGCGGAGGGGCTCGGCCTGACTGGTGAACAACTGTCGGACCGCCTCGTCCCCGACCTCGGCCTGGACCCGGACGGCACGACCGTGGTCGACTACGGCACACGCCGCTTCACCGTGGGCTTCGACGAGCAGCTGCGCCCCTTCGTGCTGGACGCCGACGGGAAGCGCCGCAAGGATCTGCCCGCCCCCGGTGCCAAGGACGACCAGGAGCTCGCCCCGGCCGAGCGCAAGCGCTTCATGGCGTTGAAGAAGGACGTCCGCACCGTGGCCTCCGACCAGATCCGCCGTCTGGAGGCTGCCATGGTCACGCAGCGGAGCTGGACTGCGGCGGAGTTCCGGGAGTTGTTCGTCCAGCACCCGCTGGTTTGGCATCTGGCACGCCGACTGGTCTGGCTCGCCGATGTGGACGGTACGGCCACCTCCTTCCGGGTCGCGGAGGACCGCAGCTTCGCCGACGTCAACGACGATGCGTTCACCCTCGCCGACGACGCGACGGTCCGGCTTGCCCACCCGCTGCACCTCGGCGACACGCTGCCGGAGTGGTCCGAGCTGTTCGCGGACTACGAGATCCTGCAGCCCTTCGCGCAGCTCGGCCGGCCGGTGCTCCGGCTGACACGGGAGGAGGAGACCGCCAACCGCCTGCACCGGTTCGAAGGGTGCAAGGTGCCGGTGGGCCGCCTGCTCGGACTGACCAAGCGGGGGTGGGAGCGGGGGGTGCCGCATGATGCAGGCATCGAGCGGTGGTTCTCCAAGCGGCTCGCCGAAGGCCGCCACCTGGTCATCGCCCTGGACGAGGGCATCGCCGTCGGTGTCGTCGACATGTTCCCCGACCAGACCTTCGAGACGGTCTGGCTGGACACGGAGCCGTGCGACTACTGGTCCAGCCGGCACTATCCGCTGCGCTTCGGCGACCTTGACCCGCTCACCGCCTCCGAACTGCTCGCCGACCTGGAGGCAGCGACGGCCCAGTGACCGCCACCGGAGACATCCGCCATCCGCCAGGCCGGGGACACGACTCTGCACAGCCCTGACCGCAGCGGGCCCCCGGCCGGGGGCCCGCTGTGCGGAAGGACGGATGGTGCTCCGAGGCCCAGGCGAAGACCCACGGCTGCTGGGGCCGTGGCGGAAGGTGGCAGCCGAGCCTGCGGGCAACGCGGCGCCCACTCGGCGGCCACCGCGGGTGCGGCGGCCTCTCCGAATGCGGGCAGCAGGAGCAGCAGGCGACTATCCGGATCGGTGGTGGAGCGGGCGGTCGGCCGCAGGCGGTGCCGCCGACGTGATTGCCGGAGCGCCACCGCGGTTGAACCTGATATTTACGGGACAAGCCCTGGTTAGTGGTCCAGCGGCACGGCGGCCAGTGTCTCGACGCCCATGCCCGTTCCGTTGTACCGATACACGACGAGGTCCGCCTGGGAGCTCTGAACGCTGCCCAGGTCGAGCTCCCGTCTCGCGGATACCCAGTCGACCACAGCCTGCGGGCTGTGGAGTTGCTCGGTGAAGTGGACCAGCGTCGAGTACCAGACGGTGCGCTCGAACTCGGCCTCGTACCAGCCGTCGTCACCCAGTGTGTCAGCGAACGAGCCGGCCAGGCGGTCGATCGCGTCATCCTGCGGATGAGCGCACACCATGATGCCTCCCGGCGCCAGCGTCAGGCCCTTCAGCGCCAAGCGGACCGTCCCAATGCCCGCTGACGCCTTGCGCAACGCGGCCATGTACCGGGCCGTGCGTATATCGCCGTCCGGGACGAGGCTGCGGTGCCGTTCCAGCGCACGCACGGTGAAGTGCGAGGTGGCCACCGCTCCCGTGGGCCAGTGCCCCTCACCCGCCACGGCCATGGCCTCGGAGGTCAGTCGGCCGATTGTGTGCGAGGCGGAGGCGTCAGGGCGCAGAACGACGGACATGCCCCATCTCGATCCGTCATCGACAGCAGGAACCTGGCGCTGAACCGTCCCCGAGAGAACCGCCTCCCGTCCCCGATCGAAAATCTTGTCGAACCTCTCTGCGTCCATGATGAGCGATCATCCCCGAGGCCCCACTGCAGCAGCAATCCCCGCCCCCCACAACGAATGCTCGGTTGCGTCCAGGGAAGTGGTGTACCGGGTTCCACCTGATCCGGGGGTTTCTGTGTCTGTCGATCAGCATGACGCCGGCCCTTTTCACCGCGAGCGCCGGTATCGGCCTGCCCCTACCGCCGACGGTGACAGTGACCCTCTGGAGCACGGGTTCGCCCCCAGTGGCTCCCCATGCTGGGCATGATGGGTTGGTTCCGCACCGGCCCCGTGGCCCGCGTCAGCGGCGGCGCAGGCGCTTGTCGGTGATCGGCGGGGTGGGGTTGATGTAGAAGTCGTCCGGGTTGACGTCGGCGCCGGGCGGCACGATGGCGTCGATACGGTCGAGGATGTCGTCGCTGAGTTTCACGTCGGCGCCCGCCAGGAGATCGGCGAGCTGTTCGGGGCGGCGCGGGCCGATCAGCACGGCGCTGACCGCAGGGTGGGCGCGGACGAAGGCGATGGCGAGGTGGGCCAGCGGCAGACCGGCCTCGGCAGCCAGCGCGGTGAGCTTCTGGACGGCCTCGGCCTTCGCCTGCACGCCGGGCTTGGACAGGTCGAACATCTTCGAGCCGAGCCCGGCATTGCGGTGCCCGGCGGTGGGGTCGCTGCGGCCGGAGAGCCAGCCGGAGTTCAGCGGGCCGAAGGTCAGCACGCCCATGCCGTACCGCTGGGCAGTCGGCAGCACACGGCTCTCCACGCCGCGGGTGAGGATGGAGTACGGGGACTGCTCGGTGCGCAAGCGGTGGTGGCCGCGGCGCTGGGCCGTCCACTGGGCTTCCACCGTCTCCTCGGGGGCGAAGAAGGAGCCGCCGATGGCGCGGATCTTCCCGGCGCGGACCAGGTCCGACAGGGCGCCGAGGGTGTCGTCGATGTCGGTGTCCGGGTCCGGGCGGTGCATCTGGTAGAGGTCGATGTGGTCGGTGTCCAGGCGGCGCAGGCTGTCCTCGACCGCGCGCCGGATCCAGCGGGGGGAGCCGCCGCGCCGGTTGGGGTCCTCGCCCATCGCAAGCCCGAACTTGGTGGCCAGCACCACCCCGTCGCGGCGGCCTTTGAGGGCCTTGCCGACGATCACCTCCGACTCCCCGCCGGAGTAGACGTCCGCGGTGTCGATGAGGTTGATGCCGGCGTCGAGCGCGATGTGGATCATCCGGATGCACTCGTCGTGGTCGGTGTTGCCCATCGCGCCCAGCATCATCGCGCCGAGCGCGTACTCGCTCACCGACATGCCGGTGCCGCCGAGAATCCTGCGCTTCATCGCAGACCGCCTCCTGTGTCCTGGTGCCTTGGTGCTTGTGCTCCAAGCCGAACACGCTTACCGACCGGGGCGGGAGACCTGCTCCGACCGGGGGCACAGCAGGGCCCCCTTCGTGGCTCCGTGCCGGGGTTGGCCGGCTTTACCGTGGTGGCATGGGTCAGGAGCCGAACACGGAGCTGCAGCAATTCCTGCGCTCGCGCCGCGCGAAGATCACCCCCGAGGAGGCGGGTCTGCCGCCGCATTCCGGTACGCGGCGGGTGCCCGGCCTGCGGCGCGAGGAGGTCGCCCAGCTCGCCGGGGTGAGCGTGGACTACTACATCCGCGTCGAACGCGGACGTCACGCCCATGTCTCGGAGACGGTCCTGGACGCCCTCGCGCGCGCCCTGCGGCTGAGCGAGGTGGAGCGCGCACATCTCTTCCGGATTGCGCGCAGGTCTCCGGCCCGGCCGCGTCCGCTGCCTCCGCAGCGCGTCCGCCCGGGCCTGCAGCTGCTGGTGGACACGCTCACCGACGTCCCGGTCCTGGTGCTCGGGCGGCGCCTGGACGTGCTGGCCAGCAACCACCTCGCCCGGGCCCTCTACACCGACTTCGAAGCGCTGCCCGCACGCTGCCGCAACATGGCCCGGCTCATCTTCCTCGACGAGCAGGTGCGCACCCTCCATGCCGACTGGGAGGAGGGCGCTCGCGGAGTGGTCGCCTCCCTGCGCCTGTATGCCGGCCGCCACCCCCACGATCCCGCCCTGGCCGAACTCGTCGGCGAACTCTCCGTCCAGGACCCCGACTTCCGCAGCTGGTGGGCCGACCACGACGTCCTCCAGCGCACTCACGGCACCAAGCGCTACCACCACGCCCTGGTCGGCGACATGGTCCTGGGATATGAGGCATTCCTCGCCACCGACGACCCCGACCAGACCCTCGGCATCTACACCGCCGAACCGGGCTCGCCCTCCGAGGAGCGCCTGAAACTCCTCGCCAGCTGGAGCAGCCCCACACACCGGACCGGCCACTCGCAGGCCCCGCCCCGCGGCTGAGATCCGACACCGGGCGCAGCCCTGCGACTCATGGACCAGGACTCATGGACCAGGGCCGGGCCGGCCGGCACACCTCCCGGCAGCTGCGCCGGACACGACGGGTGGGCCGGCTGCTGCCAGGCCCAGCCGTGGCGACGCCGGACGACGCGGTCCTCGGGTTCAAAGACCGCCCCGGACATCGGTGAACCCTGACGGCCTCGCCGCAACGGTCGCCGACCAGCGGGCCGCAGCCGCCCGGTACGGCGCGCACGACACCCTCGCGGCCCGGAACATCCGGCATCAGCCGGTCACCGAGCTGCGCCGTACCCCGCCCACCCTTGCCCGCAACCCGCATGTCGATGTGCCCCGATTGCCCACAGCTGCATGGCCGGTCATGGTGGAAGAGACGGACGAGGCATATCCACACCCGACCCAGTGCTTCACTGCCGGTCCCGGCCTGTACCCGATGGTGCACGGCTGGTCCCGGTGCGATGGGAGTCTCATGCCTGCTGACGACACCGGCTCATTCCAGCGCCCTGGTCCCTCAGGGAGACCGCAGGCCCGCTTCGGAGGTCCGAGTGGACGCGCCCTCCCGAACGCCGGTACCACGGTGGTGCACGGCCACCCCCGGACCGAGGACGCCTCGGCCCGCGCAGGTGGTCCCTACGGTCCCGAACCGCCTCTGATGCACGGGTACTCGGCTCCGCAGATCAAAGCGTGGACGCCGGAGACCGACGGCAACGCCCGGTATCTGCGCTCTCGCGTACCGCTCGCCCCACGGATCGCCCCCTTCGAGCCCACGCAGTCCCGGCGCGGCCTGGATGCCCGCCCGCGGCTGGCGGTGCTCGCAGGCGACTATGTGCAACCCGGCTCCGAGGTCGAGGGCTACCCCTACGGCATCGGAGTTGACGCCTACGCGCTGCGGTTCTGGCAGTACGCCGACCTCTTCGCCTCCTGGCACGGACTGCCGCTGGAGGGCCACAGTCATGACCCCGACCCGCCGTACGGACTGATCAACCCGCCCAACCCGGGATACACCGACGCCGCGCACCGCAACGGTGTGCTGAGCCTGGGCTGCTGGTTCTGGCGCGAGGGCGACGACTTCTCCGCGGCCGTCGAGAAGACAGCTCAAGGCACCTTCCCGGTGGCCGACAAACTCATCGCCATGGCCGACTGGTTCGGTTTCGACGGGTACTTCATCAACCAGGAGGTGGGAGTCACCCGCGAGCAGGCGGCCCTGCTGATGCAGATGCTCACGTACATGATGCGCAGGGCCCCCAAGCCATTCCACCTCCAGTGGTACGACTCCCTGACGACGGACGGCGAGGTCGACTACCAGAACGCGCTCGACGATCAGAACGCCCCGTGGGTGGTCTCAGGCGGACAGCGGGTCAGCAGCAGCATCTTCCTCAACTACTGGTGGAATGCCACGCTGCTCCAGGAGTCGCACGACTATGCCGCGCAGTCCCTGAAGCTCGACCCCTTCGCGGTCGTCTACGCCGGCAGCGAGATCGGAAAGGATGAATTCGCCCAGGAGTACGACCCTGTCGCGATCTTCCCCACCAAGACCGCTCCCCGCACCAGCTGGGCGTTCCTCGGCTCCGAGATGGTCTGGACCACCGTTGAGGGCGACAAGAGCACCATCGCCAGGCAGGCTCGGGCCTACGCCCGCGAGCGGCAGCTGTGGTCGGGCCCGATGGAGGACCCCTCGCGCTCCGGACGTACGAAGCAGCCCGACCGGAACCACCCACTGGATCCGTCGGGTTGGGACGGCACGGCCCACAACATCGTGGAGAAGTCCCCGATCGGTGCGCTGCCCTTTGTGACCCGCTTCTGCACCGGCACCGGCGAGCGGTTCTTCATCGACGGCCAACAGGTCGGCGAGCAGCCGTGGTTCAACATCGGCATCCAGGACCTGCTGCCCACCTGGCAGTGGTGGGTACGTGACCTCGCCGGGGCCCCGAGCAACGCGATCCGGGTGGACTACGACCACACCCAGGCGTACGACGGCGGATCGTCGCTCAGGCTCAGCGGCGCGCTCGGCCCTGGGCAGTCCGCGTTCGTACGGCTCTACAAGACCGCCCTGAAGCTCACCGGCAGCACGGCGGTGGACCTGGTGCGGCGGATGCCACCGGCTCCCCCTGGTACCGCGAGCCCGACACTACGGGTCTGGCTGGCCTTCCAGGACGCCCCGGAGATGGAGTGGCTGACCGTCACCGGGACCACCGGCACCGGCTGGTCGCGCTGGTCGGCACCGCTGGCGCAGTGGGCCGGTCGCACGGTGGCAGCCGTGAGCGTCTCGCTGGCAGCCGGCCCCGACGGTGCCTCCAGCATCGCGATCAACCTCGGCGAGCTGCGGATCGGAGAGACCGGACGCGAACCCGCCCCGGCCACCCCGACCGGATTCACCGTCGACCGCGCGACGATCTCGGGCAACGCTGCGAGCGTCTATCTGAGCTGGAAGTTCGCGCCCGACGGGGTGGCACACTACGACATTCTGCGCCGCACGCCCGCCGGCAGGCAGTGGCTGGGCCGCACCTATGACGGCGCCTACTGCGTGCCCCTGCTGGCACGCGGTACGGACGGCGCGACGACCACCCTTGAGCTGGAGGCAGTGTCGGTGAGCGGGCGCCGCAGCCCGGCCGCTGCCACAACCCTGCGCTGGTAGGGCCCCTGCGCAGCCGCTGCCTGACCGGGCGCGCGGGGCCGGTCAGGCAGTCGGTGCAGCGGAAGAACTCAGGGTGGATCGTCCCAGTCGGGTGTGACACCGGGCTCCAGGTGCGGGGCAGCAGGGCCCGACGCCGTCGGGGTCAATGTCGGCACGTGTTGGTACTCCCCGGTCGACGGCCTGATGACGGGGAATGTGCCGGGGCGGACAGCTCACGCGGCGGCGACCGCGGGTCCGGGACCGGAATCAGAACACCCGTCACACCGGGGCTGCTCCGGCCGCCTCAGCGTTCGTCGGCCTTGCGTGTCCCCGGCCAGTCCAGCAGGAGCTGCTGGGCGCGCGGCAGCTTGGCGACGATCAGATCGTAGGAGTCCTCGAGCATCTCGCGGACCAGGTCGTCGGGCAACGATCCGTCGAGTCGCACCGTGTTCCAATGGCGCTTGTTGAGATGCCAGCCGGCGGTGATCTCCGGGTGGGCCGCACGCAGCCGCAGCGCAAGTTCGGGCTCGCACTTCAGGCTCACACTCAGCGGCTGGGCGTCCAGGGCGCTGATCGCGAAAATCTTCCCGCTGACCTTGAAGACAGAGGTCTCCGCATTGAAGGGGAAGGTTTCGGCCGTCCCGTTCAGTCCCAGACAGATGGCTTTGAGTGCGTCGGGCGTCATGTGGGCCAGTGTGCCGTGCAACACCGACGACGACCCGGCCGGGGCTCTGCGGACTCGGCCCTGCGTGCAGTGCGAGTCCGTGACGGCGTCCCATGCCCACGACCGCGGGTGACCACCGCCGACACGGAGTGGGATCCGCCGATGCCCCTGGAGACGGCGGGTGAGGTGTCGAGACCGCGCGGGTGCCAGGAGCCGTGTTCATGCGGGTCAGGACGCTCGTTTACTCGCCGCCCGTGGGCGAGGGCGGCCCGCCCACCGCCTGCGGGCACTTCCGCTTCCCCGGCGGGCAGCCCGTCCCGCAGGTCTACTCGCTGCGTGCGGCCAAGGTCGGGTAGGGGCGGCTGGGCCGAGGGTGGCGATGCCGGTCACGATCACTCGTTGACGGCGGCCACAAAGGCGGTCGCCTCGTGGCGGACCGTGAATGTGCAGGATGCGGCGGCTGCGACCCGGAGGGGTCCGGATGGGCGAGTCGGTCGCCTCGCCGCCGTGATCACATCGCCCGACCGATGAGCAGGCCGCTGTCACATCGTTGCGTCAGCCGCTTCCCGCAGGGCGGTCGCAGCGCCGTGCAGGATCGGCTCACCGTGACCGAAGAGCGCTGTCTCCGCCTTGAGCTCGGCCAGTCGGCGCAGCGACGCGATGGCGCGGGCCCGGTCGGTGTTGAAGACGCCGAGCATGGTCCGGCCGACGTTGGCGACCGCATCGCCGGTGAACAGCACTCCCCGCCCGGGCAGGTGGAGTGCGATCGACCCGTCGGTGTGCCCTGGCACCGCGACCACCGTCGCCCCGCCGCCGAAGTCCAGCACATCGCCGTCCTCCACCTCCCGGTCCACCACGCACGCCGGAACCGGCGGCAGGGCTGGAAGCGCCGCCCGGATGGGCACCTCGAAGTCCTCCAGTTCGGGTGGGGCGCCGACCACGTCCCCACGGATCACCGGCGCCTCCAGGTGGTGCGCCACCACCTCCGCCCCGTGCCGGTGGGCCAGTTCGGCGGCCGAACCTGCATGGTCCTCGTGCCAGTGGGTCAGTACGATCCGCCGCAGTTCGCCGTCCAGTACTTCCTCGATCGCCGCAGCACAGTCCGCCGTCCCGGTGTCGACCAGCGTCAGTTCGTTGCCGTCCCGCCACAGATAGGCCGCCGCTACCGGGAAGCGGAGCATCTGCAGTCCCGGCACCACCTCGATCACATCCATGGCTCCAGCCTGCGTGGTGGCCCGGGCGGCCGTGCGGTGGTTCGCTGACAGCTCAGCAGACCTGCGAGCGTGCTTGGACGGGGATGTCCAGCGAAGCCAGAGGTGCCGACGACGCAGCGGTCGCGGTGTTCCAGGCCGAGCCCGTTGCCCGCGTACTCATCTCAGCGGCCAGCCAGGTACGCGATTCCGGGATGGCGACCCAGTCGTCCCGAGGCACCCGCACGCTCGCGGTGGGGTGAGCCTGCGGGCGCCGACGGTCCCATCGTCACCTGGGGGAGGGGGTGCGGGGTGGGCATGTGCCAGGTCGGCCCGATGGTCGAGCGGTCAATGCTGCATGGCGAGCACCGCGAGGGCCCGCGCCGTGCCGCCCAGGAGCAGGTGGGGGAGCTGGGTGATGGCCGTGCGGGGTTGCGCTGTCCGGGTCGGTGGGGGGGTTCAGGCGTGCGCGCCGGTCGGTGCGGACGGGGTTCGGGGGGCGGTGATGCGGCGGACGGAATCCAGGAGGGCGGCGCGGTGCTCGGCGAGCCGCTGGGCGGACCGGGGCTCGGATCCGGAGACGGTGGTCAGGGCCAGGGGCGCGTCCAGCCAGCTCTCGGTGATCCGCAGGACGATCGCGAACAGGTCTATGGCGGGGAGGCTGTCGTCCAGGCGGCCCTCGCGCTGGGCTGCGGCCACGGCGTCGACCTTGGCCCGGTAGCTCTCGACCTCGGTCCCGCTCCAGTGGTCGTTGCGTTCGAAGCGCCGCCAGGCGGCCAACCGGGCCGTCTGCGGGTGGGCGAGCATGAAGTCGAAGCGGGCTGCCGCGTAGGAGACCAGGTCGCCGTCGGTGAGGGGGGTCTCCTCGGCGAGCTTGCCGATCTGGCGCTGCAGCACGGCCTCGAAGAGCTGGTCCTTGTCGCCGAAGTAGACGTACAGCAGCCGCTTGTTGGCTCCGGCTCGCTCCGCGATGCGATCGATCCGGGCGCCCGCCAGGCCGTGGTCCGCGAACTCCGCTGTCGCCGCGGACAGCAGCAGCTCCTTGGTGGCGGCGGAGTTCTTGGGGCGCGGGGCGCGTGGGGCCGCGCGTGGGGCCGTCTCGTGCGTAGCCATGAGGCCACCCTAGCCTGTGTAACTAACTTTTGACTTACTCGGGCAAGCATGCCTACGATGTATCTATCCAGTTAGATACTGATGGATGAAGAAAGCCCCGGAGGACACCCCGTGACCACCACCTCGAAGCTCCAGACCCTGACCCTCGCCGAGGACCTCACCATCACCCGCATGGGATACGGCGCCATGCAGCTCGCCGGTCCCGGCGTCCTCGGGCCGCCGAAGGACCGCGACCAGGCGATCGCCGTGCTGCGCGAGGCGGCCGACCTCGGCCTCACCCACATCGACACCAGCGACTTCTACGGCCCCGCCGTCGTCAATGAACTGATCAAGGAGGCCCTGCACCCCTACCCCGAAGGCCTCCACATCGTCACCAAGGTCGGTGCGCGCCGCGACGACAAGGGCGCCTGGATCCCCTCCCTCGACCCCGCGGACCTCAAGGCCCAGGTCCACGAGAACCTCCAGCACCTCGGCCTGGAGACCCTGGACGTGGTCAACCTCCGCACCGCCGCCCTCGAAGCCGGCAGCACCGACTCCATCGCCGAGCAGTTCGGCGCCCTGGCGGAGCTGCGCCGACAGGGCCTGATCCGCCACCTGGGCCTGAGCGGTGTCTCCGACGCGCAGCTGACCGAGGCCCAGGGCATCGCCCCCGTGGTCACCGTGCAGAACCTCTACAATCTGGCCAAGCGCACCGACGATGCCATGGTCGACCGCTGCGCGGCCGAGAACATCGCCTACGCCGCGTTCTTCCCGCTCGGCGGCTTCAGTCCGCTCCAGTCGCAGACCCTCGGAGACGTCGCCGAGCGCCTGGGCGCCACCCGCCAGCAGGTTGCCCTGGCATGGCTGCTCCAGCGCTCCCCGTCCATGGTCCTGATCCCCGGCACGTCCTCGCCGGCCCATCTGCGCGAGAACATCGCCGCCGCCGACCTGACCCTGCCCGCCGACGCGATCGCTGAACTCGACGCGATCGGCAAGTAGCCCATCATCCCTAACTCGCTCGGGGCAGGCCCGGCAGGCTTACCCCGCCGAGAGGGGAGCCGGCGAAGCCCGCCGGGACGCGCTGGTGCGATGACGACGACCGCCCCACCGCCCTTTGGTTCACCGCCTGGCAGCCGATCAGCCGATGGCCTCCCGTAGCGATCGGGGTCGTCCTGCGACCGCCGCAGACTGCTGTCCCTCGGTGTGATCCGTTCGCATCCCAGTCGCATGGGCTGTGACGCCCCAGGCCGTTGCCCTGCCCCTGTCCACCGTCGTGAACAGAGCCGGGGTCGCGGCCCTGGCGACCAGGGTCGGCAGGGAGGGCGGCGCCTCAGCCGTCAGGTGAACCCGGCTTCGCCGCTGGGGCTGCGCTGCCGTACTGCACCGTGGCCCGCGACGTTCAGCGGTCGGTCGTTGCCCTGCCCTCAACGCTGCGCCGTCCAGCTCCCCGAACGGTCAGCGGCCTCGAGCCCCTCTGCCGCGCCGCCCACCCACCAGCAGTGCGATGGGGACCAGAGCCAGGCAGACCACCGGGACGTAGTTCCCGAACCGCTGGTACGGGGTGCCGGCCGTGGACGGGTGCACCGTCACCACCAGCGTGCCGCGACGGTCGGGGTCCAGCCGGCCCAGCTGCCGCCCGCGTGCGTCATATGCGGCCGATTCGCCGCTGAGCACCGCCTGCACCACCGGCCGTGCGGTCTCAGCGGCCCGGACGGCCCCGAGCGAAGCCATCTGGACCGGAGCCCAGCTGCGCTGGAACGTGGACATCGACGTCTGGTAGACCAGCAGCCGCGCCCCGTTGTCCGCCTGGGTCCGAGCCATGTCGGGGAAGGTCGACTCGTACGAGACCAGTGGACCGATCGGCAGACCCGCACGGGTGCGCAGCACCACCGGACCCGGGCCGTGCTCGCGGTTGACCCCGGCCGCCTGGGTGACACCGGCCAGCCAGCCCAGCTGGGCACGGAAAGGGATGTACTCACCGAACGGGACCAGCCGCGTCTTGGTGTACTGCCCGATCACACCATGGGCGTCCAGCAGCACCGACACCTTGGCGATGCCGCCGTCCGCGCGGACCGCATCCACATTGACCAGCAGCGGTGCGCCGACCCGGGCGGAGAGGGCGATCAGCCGGTCCCGCACCTGCGGGTCGGTGGCCAGGTCCGAGCCCACACTGCTCTCACCCCACACCACCAGATCCAGCCCGCCGGGCCGGCCGGCCAGCCGCTCGGTGAGCGCGATCCCGGCTGTGAGCCGCGAGGCAGGGTTGGGGTACACACCGGGCTGGACGATCGCCACCCGCACCGCACCCTGCGACACCGGGTCGGGGTGCGCGGCGAACCAGGTCGGGCCGGCTGCCACCGCCACCACCCCGCCGGCCACCGCGACGGTCACCACCTGCGGCGCACGCGGCTGGGTGATCAGCAGTACCACGGCGGTGTTCCCCGCCACCAGGGCGAAGCCGACCAGCCACACCCCGCCGACCGCAGCCAGTCCCAGCGCCGCCGGATGCTGCCACTGACTCGCCCCCAGGACAGCCCAGGGCCCACCCAGCCACTGCCAGGACCGCACGGCCTCGATCAGCACCCACCCCGCCGGTACACCCGCCAGGGCGGCCACCGCCCCCGCTGGGCCCACCCGCCCGCGCAGCAGCGCCCGCACCAGCACGCCCCACGGCAGCCAGAGCAGTCCCAGCACGACCGCGGCGAGCGGGAAGAAGAAGGTGAGACTGGGCAGCAGCCAGTACTGGGTGGCCGCGAGGTACCCGGTGCCGCCCAGCCAACCGAGCAGTGCCGCCTCACCCGGGCCAGGGGCTGCCCGCAGCAGCAGCATCAGCGGCACCAGGACCACCCAGGCCGCCGGCCAGAGGCCCGGCATGGGGAAGACGAACACCGGCAGCCCCCCGCAGAGCAGTGCGGCCGTCCGGTAGGCGATGCGCCTGGCCCGGCTCCGACGCGGCGGGACAGCCGTCGACCCCACCCGGGGAGATGCAGGTCTGCTACGCACGACTCCATCGTGACGCCCTACGGCGGGCTCGCCATAGACCGCGGTATCGGCGACTTGCTGTACGAGTGACGGAGCGCGCGGGTTGTACGGGTGGGACTCGATCACGGTGCGGCTGCTACTTGTGTCCGATGGTGGCCGGCAGCCGAGGGCGGCGGTGCCCCGTCGTCCCCCGTAGTCATCGTCGCTGGGACGCGCATCACCCCATGGGCACCGCGCCAGGTCCGAGTGGGCTAACGGTCGCTGGCGCGGGGACCGACCGCCACGGCAGCCGACATCACCCCGTCGAGTGCAGTGGCTGAGTGAGCAGGCCCGGCTGCTGGTGTCAGGGGGAAGCCCATTCATCACGCAACACCGAGGTCCAGCTCGCCTGGCCAGCGACCACCGGCGCGGATGCCGTTGAGCCGGGTGGGTGAGAGACTGAAGCTCCGGAATCGGCGGTCTCCACCAGAGGACCTGGGGCTTGCCCTGGTCCCTCAGCCCGTCTGCGTCCCCGCAGTGACCGGTCTGGTCGCGTACCGGATCAGAACCGGCCACGACTTGTGAAGTGCCGTACTCCCCGGCCGACGTCGCTCTTCTGATTGGTCGACGAGCAGAACGTCTTCCTTCTCGAGGGCGGCAAACTGCGGTTGAGCGCCAGGGCGGCACCACACCAGGGAAACGAGCGCCCACGACATATGGAGGCGATCACGCGGGGCGGGTGTCGAGCGGAGGGATGTACGGAAACCGTGTGCTGAGGGTGGTGACCCCCTGTGAATGGGACCGAAGGAGGAGCCGGCGGAGCGCGCGGAGAGCTGGCCGGGCAGACGGTTGTGGTGGTGGGCGGCAGCGCGGGCATCGGTCTGGAGACCGCGCGGCAGGTGCGTGCGGCCGGCGGCGAGCTGGTGCTCGTGGCGCGGAACGCCGAACGCCTCAAGCAGGTTGCGGAGGAGCTGAATCCGCTGCGCACGGCCGCGTTCGACGCCCAGGACACCGAGCGCCTGGAACGCTTTCTCAAAGAGCTGCCCGGGCAGGTCGACCATGTGATGGTCACGGCGGGCGGCCCGCTGTACACGCCGCTCGACGAACTCGACCTGACCGAGGCGGGGCGGGACTTCGGCGGGCGTATCGCGACGATGCTGGCGGTGGCGCGGGCGAGCCGGAAGAAGGTCAGGGCCGGGGGAACGCTGCTGTTCGTCGGCGGCACCGGCGGGCGGCGGCCCGCTCCCGGGATGGCCGTGATGGGTGCCCTCACCGCGGCGCTGCCGGCGCTGACCGCCAACCTGGCACTGGAGGTCGCCCCGGTCAGGGTCAACCTGATCGCGGCCGGGTTCGTGGACACACCCCTGTCGGCCTCCCTTCTCGGTGACCAACTCGAGGCGCGCCGTGAGGAGCTGAGGAGGACGCTGCCTATTCGCCGGGTGGTCGGACCGGCGGATGTCGCCGCCCTCGCACTGCACCTCATGGCCAACGGCGCCCTCACCGGCGCCACATACGACATCGACGGCGGCCAGCAGCTCGTCGCACACTGACCGCCTGCCCGTCGCCCACCGGCCTGGGCACGGGCCGCTTGCCGAGAACCGAACCTGGACCGGCCGGACTGGTACGCGCCGTACACGGTGGGCGAGCACGCCGGGACGGAACCGCCCTGGTGAGCGGTCGGAGGTGCAGTTCACCGCCGTACCAGGACACTGCCGGCGGTGGCATACGGCACAGTGGCGGCCGCCGACGGAGGGCGCTCGGTGCGCGGGTCCGCCGACGGCCGCCGTTCGGGCCGGCCGTACCCTGCTGTCGTTACTGGTAGGTGACGGTGATCGGCCCGTGCACGGTGTGCCGGGGCAGGGTGATGGTGAGAGCCCCGGTCGAGCTGTCCCAGTGGTAGTCGCGCTGGGTCAACCGGACACCGGCGGCGCTGATCTGTGTGGGCGCGTGGGCCGTTCCCCGCAGGGACAGCGTCCACTGCCGGTTCTCCACCTGGCCGCGGAAGGAGCCCCGCGCCGGGCTGATCGAGACCGTGTGGCGCGTGCCGTCCTCCCGGTACTGGACCGTCGTGGTGGCGCTGTGGCCCCGCCGCCCGTCCTGGCTCGTGCTGGTCCCGTCGTCCTCGTACAACTGGTACGTCCCGGGGGCGCCGGTGGCGACGGTCAGGGTGACGTCGGTCAGCGGGCTCCTGTCGTCGGCGCTGACGTTGTTCGTCCGGGTGGGCATGATGCCGCCGGCCTTGATGAACACCGGCATCGTGTCCAGGCCGGTGGTGACGTCCTGGGTGGTGCCACCCTGGTAGGTCCTGCCGGTGAAGTAGTCCGTCCACTGGCCCGGCGGGAACCACACCGAGGTGGTCGCGGTCGTCCCCGGCGTCGTCACCGGGGCGACCAGGACGTCGGAGCCGTAGAAGTACTCGCTGTCGGCGGTGGCATAGGCCTGCGCCTGGTCCGGGTACTCCAGATAGGTCGGGCGTACGATCGGCACCCCGGTGCGGTTCGCCTCCTCGGCGAGTGAGTAGGTGTACGGCACCAGGTTCTCGCGGAGGTTCAGGAACGTGTCGGCGGACTGCCGTGCCTGCTCGCCGTACTGCCAGGGCAGCCGGTCACTGTGGTTGCTGTGCAGCCGGTCGATCGGTTGGAAGGCGCCGAACTGCACCCAGCGCGCATACAGGTCGTCGGGCAGCTTGTGCGTGGTGCGGGTCTGACCGCCGTCGGTGTAGGTCTCCGAACCGGTAAGCCCCGTCGTGTCGTTGTGGCCGCCGATGTCGTGGGTGATGGCTGCCATCCCGGTCGCGGCGGACTCACCCGGGGTGTAGCCGACCTCCAGTTTCAAGGTGCCCCAGGTGGACGAGGTGTCGCCGGTGAAGTGCACGGTGGAGCGCTTGTCCGCCCACGGGCCGGTCGGCAGCGCCTGCTGCCCGCTGTACCCGCCGGCCTGCAGCGAGCCGTACGCCCGCGAAAGGACGAACCCGCGCCCGAGGGTCTCGGCGGTGGCGGTGGCGTACTGCTGGTTGATCCACGCGTCCGGCGTCACGCCCGGAAGCGAGGACTGCGAGGCGTCGCAGCACCAGTCCAGCCACCAGAAGTCGTTGCCCTGCTGGTCCATGGTCCGGTGCAGGTCCAGGTACCCCTTGAGCTGGTCGGGGTCACCGAAGTCGAAGGTGTAGCAGTTGTCCTGGACCGAGGCGCTCGAGGCGCAGCCGCCCTTTGTCAGTTTCCCCTTGGCGGTGGCCTGTGCTTGGGCGAACTGTGGGTCGGAGGCGAGGATGCTCGGGTGCACATTGAGCGTGTTGTGCAGGCCCTGCGCGGCCGACCAGTCGAAGAATCCCTTGGGGTCGGGGAACCTGGCCGGGTCGAGCTCCCAGCCGCTCCAGTCGTTCACGGCCTTGAAGTCTGTATCCGTCACCAGCACGTCCAGCGGGACGCCCTCGGACCGGAACGCCGGCAGGACGGTGTCCTCGTAGTCGGCGGCGGTCCTGTCGATGTACTCGGAGTACCAGACGCCGTACGCCCAAGCGGGCAGGAGCGCGGGTGGGCCGGTGAGCGTGGCGAGGTCGGTGAGTCCCCGCTTGTAGTCGTGGCCGTAGCCGAACACATAGCCGTCCTGGTAGGCCTGTCCGCCGTGCGAGGGCCGCGCTGTGACCTTCTGCGACGCGGTGTCGTAGAGCGCCGACGGCGTGTCGTCCAGCAGGTACCAGCCGTCCTGGTTGAGCAGGCCGGGCGTGGTCACCGGGGCGTTGCCGTTGCCGGTCACACCGTCCAGGCCGCGGCGGTAGCCGCCGAGCGCGATGTGCGGCGGCGGCGCGGCGGCCGACGTCGCGGCCACGGAGACGGTGTCCAGGTTGACGTGGCAGCTCGCGGTGTCGGGGCAGCCCAGGGTGACGTCGTTCGCCCCCGCCCTCAGGGTCACGGGGACCGACGCCGTCTGCCAGTCGTCCCAGTCCTTCGTCGCCGGGAACGACAGCGTCCCGGTCGCGCCGCCCGCCGACACCGAGGCGGTACGCGTCTGGTGAAGGCCGTCCCCGCCCGCGCCATTGGCGTAGCGCAGCCGCAGGGTGTACGTGCCGTCGGCGGGCACGCCGATCAGGTGGGAGGTCAGGCTCGACCCCTGGTTCAACTCGGCGACGAAGCCGTTGCCCGCATAGCCCTTGTGGTCGGTGGCGCTGACCGCGGTGCCGCTGATCCGTCCGGAC
Source organism: Peterkaempfera podocarpi (assembly GCF_042466665.1). GTDB lineage: Bacteria > Actinomycetota > Actinomycetes > Streptomycetales > Streptomycetaceae > Peterkaempfera > Peterkaempfera podocarpi. The sequence continues at coordinate 175,523 of NZ_CP162102.1, read as the reverse complement.
TCCGCCTCGCAGCTCGCGCCGAGCAGGCAGTCGGTGATGGCGGTGGTCGAGGCCGGCGGGTAGGCGTCACCGGGGCGCACCAGTGCCACGCTGTCGACGTTGACGTCGCCGCTGTCCGAGGCGGTCCGGGTCAGCGCGATGGTGTGGTGGCCCGCGTCGAGCGCCACGCTCGCGGTCGCGAGGTTCCAGGTGTCCCAGTTCGCCGTGGCGGGCAGGGTCACGGTCTGCTGCGCGCCGCCGTCCACGGAGAGGGTCAGCGTCCTGGTCCGGTTCTGGCCGTCCCCGCCGAGGGCGTTGGCGTAGCGTACGTCGAACTGGTAGGTCCCGGCGCTGGGGACGTCGATGTCAGCCGACACCGAGCTGCCGGTGCCCTCGAACCCGGCGGCGAAGCCGGTGCCGGTGTGGCCGACGTGGTCCGCTGCCACGGACAGTCCGTCGAGCCGGAGGTTCTCCGCCTCGCACAGGGCGTCGAGCCCGCAGGTCAGCCGCTGCCAGGGGGTGGCGGTCACCGGGGTGCCGCCGGCTGTCAGCTGGGCCGAGAGGTTCTGGGTGTCGAACGGGCCGGAGCCGACCCGGTAGCGCAGGGTCAGCGCGCTCGTCCTGATGGTCAGCCAGCCGCCAGTGACCTTGGCGGTGTAGGCGGTCGGCGCGAAGCCGTCGCGGCCGATCGCGTTGAAGGTCGGATCGTCGGTGAACTTCCCGTCGCCGGCGTACTCGGTGCGGATCAGCGTCGGCGAGAGGATCTCGAAGCGGGCATCCCCGGAGGAGACGGTGGGTATCCGGTGGCCGTGCGCATCCCCCGCGGACGCGGGGTCGGCGCTCACCAGCGTCATGGCGGCGAGGGCCAGAGCGGTAGCGGCGCCGACCTGGCGCCGGGTGGATTTGAGCCGTCGCCTCTTCGATGCGACTGTCATGTCAACTCCGTTCTCCCGTCGGCCGGATGGCTCGTCGTTGCCGTGCCGATGCGAACGTGCAGCGCGCCCTTCCAACGTTGGAAATTGCGCACGTGACATGACAGCATGCCCCCACGTCGATGTCCACAAGGGCCCAGTACAACGTTGTGCCGCGGGCAGCGTGTCCGTGCTGCGCTGCGCGGGGATCCGCCACCGGGAACGCACCCGGGGCACGACCGGCTTCGGCGTCGGCCATGCCTGCGGACAGTGCTGTCCACGCCCGTGCTGGTGCCCCGGCCCTGCCCGGCCTGAGTAGAGCCGACTACAGCCGCGTGGAGGCGTCTGGCCAGGGCACCAATGCGAGGTTTCCGCAGACAGCGTCTTCTTCGTACCAACCTCGACCGTTGAGCCAGGTCTCAAGCCACTCGGCGAGGCTGCCCGCGTCCAAGAACCACGCGCTGGACACGTCTTGGCCGCGAGGGCTCCTTCCGGCCTTTGATCGACAACTTCCGGGGGTGAGCCCCCGGAGGGAGCAGATTCGGCGCCCCCCGCCCCGCTGTCTGTGCAGAGCGAGCCGCCCCCGTGGCTCGGCCCGGGGGCGGCTGTGTGCTGGGCCAGTGGTCGGCGGTGAGGGCAGTGGTCAGAGATCCAGCTGGTACATGAGCGATGTATGCGTTGGCAGGTACCCGAGGGCGTCATTGATCGCGCGCATGGGCCGATTGCTCTCGGCAGTGTCCGTCAGCAGACCGTCGAGCTCCGGGTGGTACTCGACGGCCTGTCGGATCGCCTGGGCCTTCATCCACCGGCCGAGGCGGCGTCCACGGTGTTCGGGCAGGACCCCGGTGCCGTAGTGCTGGCCGTCACCCCTGCCGTCACCAGGAACGACCAACTCGGTGAACCCGACGATCGCACCGTCCGACACACTGACGGCGGCGACCGTGTGCAGCAGGTCGCCGCGATTCTCGACGGCCTGGGCTACTGACCGGACCCGGTCCACATCCCAGACCACGATGCCGTAGTCGGTGTCCTCCATCGGCATGTCGTCCATGGCTCGCCGGGACCGCGCGAAGCTCTCGGCGAGCTGGTCGGGAACCGTACCGTCCCATGACTCAAGCCGGTACCCCGGATGCGGCTGCCGGACGATCTCAGTCAGGGCAGCGGAGCTCACCTGAGCCAGCTCGAGTCGGGTGAACATCAGGGTCAGGACCTTCCGGAATCCCAGTGCCGCGAGGAACCGATCGCCGGGGGAGTCCGCCTCGGCCTGAGCGGTGACGCAACGTCGGCCCTCCGCGCGGGCAGCGGCCACGGCCGCTGCCAGCAGTTGTGAGCCGATGCCGTGGCGCCGCTCAGCCGGATGGACGGCGAGTTCGAGTTCTGCCAGGTGATCCTGGCCGGACACGGTGGGCAACCGCAGAAAGGCCGAGCCCAAGGGTGAGCCGGTGGGCCCGGCTGCGAGCCACGCCAGGCGGTGACTGGACGCGCTGCGATCGAGGTCGGTCAGTGCGGTGAGGCGAATCGACAAGATGTCTCCGTCGTCAAGAAGCGGCCAAGGGCAGAGCACGGGTCGAGGTCCTGACGGCTCCTGCGCATCTGCTGCACACCTCCGTGTCGTCGGCGCCGCTCCACACCGGTACGGCACGCAGAAGGTACCCAAGGGTCCAGTCGACTGCAACGGACATACAGTCGCCTGCGGCCCCTGCCCTCAACTCGGTGCAGCTCTGCCGACCCTCCACGCACGGGTGGCCGAGTGGGGAAGTTGGTTGCCCACCGGCCGTTCGCAGTCGTCGTGAGCGCGCGGACCGCCTGGTAAATGGCGGGCTCCGCGGCCGATCCGGCTCTAGCATGTCGTGGCATGACAGCTACGCCTCGTCGTCCTGACGTGCCCGAGAAGCCCTTCCTGGAGGGGCTGGAAGAGAAGTGGTCGCGGTCCTGGGACAAGACCGGCGTATATGTCTTCGACCGGAGCAGGCCGCGCGAGGAGGTCTTCTCCATCGACACCCCGCCGCCGACGGTCAGCGGCTCGCTGCACGTCGGCCACGTCTTCTCCTACACCCAGACCGACGCCATCGCCCGCTATCAGAGGATGCGCGGCAAGACGGTCTTCTACCCGATGGGGTGGGACGACAACGGCCTGCCCACCGAGCGGCGGGTGCAGAACTACTTCGGGCTGCGCTGCGACCCCTCACTGCCCTACGACCCGCACTTCACCCCGCCGGAGAAGCCCGGCAAGGAGCAGATCCCGGTCTCCCGCCGCAACTTCATCGAGCTGTGCGAGCGGTTGACGGTGGAGGACGAGCGGGCCTTTGAAGAGCTGTGGCGACGGCTCGGCCTGTCGGTCGACTGGTCGATGACGTACCAGACCATCGGCTCGGCGGCGCGTGCCACGGCCCAGCGGACGTTCCTGCGCAACCTGGCCCGGGACGAGGCGTATCTCGCCGAGGCTCCCACCTTGTGGGACGTCACCTTCCGTACCGCGGTGGCGCAGGCGGAGCTGGAGGACCGGGAGCGCCCGGGCGCCTACCACCACCTGGTCTTCCGCGGCCCCCACGGTCAGGACCTGGAGATCGCCACCACCCGCCCGGAGCTGCTGCCGGCCTGTGTGGCGCTGGTCGCCCATCCGGACGACGAGCGCTACCAGGCCCTGTTCGGCAAGACCGCCACCACACCGCTGTTCGGGGTGCAGGTGCCGGTGTTGGCGCACCGGCTGGCCGACCCGCAGAAGGGCACCGGACTGGCGATGGTGTGCACCTTCGGCGACACCACCGATGTGGTGTGGTGGCGGGAGCTGCGGCTGCCCACCCGGCCGGTGATCGGCTGGGACGGCCGGTTCCTGTCCGAGCCGCCGCCCGGCCTGGACGGCGAGCAGACCCGTTCCGCCTATGCGCACCTGGCCGGCGCGACTCCGCACACGGCACGCGAGCGCCTTGTCGGTCTGCTGCGGGAGCGCGGCGAGTTGCTGGGCGATCCCCGCCCCATCACGCATGCGGTGAAGTTCTACGAGAAGGGCGACAAGCCCCTGGAGATCGTCAGCACCCGCCAGTGGTACCTGCGCAACGGTGGCCGCGACGACCGGCTGCGCGACCAGTTGCTGCAGCGCGGCGCCGAACTCGCCTGGCACCCGCCCCACATGAAGACCCGCTACGACAGCTGGGTGAGCGGCCTGAACGGCGACTGGCTGATCAGCCGGCAACGGTACTTCGGCGTGCCCATTCCCGTCTGGTACGCGCTGGACGGGGACGGCAACCCGTGCTGGGACCGGCCGCTGGTGCCGGCCGAGGAGCGCCTGCCGGTCGACCCCGGCACGGACACCCCAGACGGCTACACCCCCGAGCAGCGCGGGGTGCCGGGCGGGTTCACCGGCGACAGCGACGTGCTCGACACCTGGGCCACCTCCTCGCTCACTCCGCAGATCGCCGGCCGCTGGGGACACGACGACGACCTCTTCGGACGGGTCTTCCCGATGGATCTGCGGCCCCAGGCCCACGAGATCATCCGGACCTGGCTGTTCTCCACCGTCGTGCGCTCCCACAGCGAGCACCAGGTGCTGCCGTGGCGTCACGCGATGATCTCCGGGTGGATTCTCGACCCGGACCGCAAGAAGATGTCCAAGTCCAAGGGCAACGTGGTCACCCCGGCCGATCTGCTTGTCCAGCACGGCTCCGACGCGGTGCGCTACTGGGCGGCCAGTGCTCGGCTCGGTACCGACACCGCCTTCGACACCGGGCAGATGCGCATCGGCCGGCGCCTGGCCATCAAGCTGCTCAATGCCAGCAAGTTCGTGCTCGGCATCGGCGAGCCCGCTTCCGACGCCAGCGCGGTCACCGAGCCGTTCGACCGGGCGATGCTGGCCCAGCTCGCCGGCACCGTCCAGCAGGCCACCGAGGCCTTTGACTCCTTCGACTACGCGCGGGCACTGCAGCAGGCCGAGACGTTCTTCTGGCACTTCTGCGACGACTACGTCGAACTGGTCAAGGCCCGCGCCTACGGTGAGCACTCGCTGCAGGGCACCGACTCGGCCCGGGTCGCGCTTCGCACCGCGCTGTCGGTGCTGGTGCGGCTGTTCGCGCCGTTCCTGCCCTTCGTCACCGAGGAGGTCTGGTCCTGGTGGCAGGACGGCTCCGTCCACCGCGCGCCCTGGCCCGACGCCGCCCCGTTGCACCAGCAGGCCGGGGAGGCGGACCGAACCGTGCTGCAGGCCGCCTCCGAGGTGATCGCCGCGGTGCGCAAGGCCAAGTCGGAAGCGCAGGTGTCCATGCGCACCGTGGTCGCCTCAGCCACCATCAGCGCACCACCCGAACTCTGGGAACGCGTGGCCCTGGCCGCGGACGATCTCTGCGCAGCCGGCCGGATCACCAGGCTGGAGCATGCCCTCGGTGAAGGCACCGAACTGGCGGTCACGGTCACGCTGTGACCGCGGCGTACCTCACTGCTCCTCACCCTGCCAGTTGCGGGTACATGGTGGCGAGGTCTCCCGCCAGGCCTGTCTTGACCTGGCGGGAGCGCTCGTCGGCGAGCACTTCCCAGGCGTCGGATTCGATGCCGTCCAGCGCCTGCTCCGCGACGCTGTGCGGAGAGGTCTTGGGGGCGGTGACGTGCGCTGCCAGGTCGGTGTCGACATAGCCGACGTGCAGTCCGGTGACGTGGATGCCGCGCGGCTTCAGCCCGAGACGCAGTGAGTTGGTCTGGGACCACAGTGCGGCCTTGGAGGCGCTGTAGGAACCGGCGAGGGCGATCCAGGACAGGACGGAGTGCACGGTGAGCAGGTGCCCGCCGCCGTTGGCTTCGATGATCGGGACGAAGGCCCGGGTCATCTGCAGGGGGCCGTAGAAGTTGGTCTCGAACTCGCGTCGGATGTCGTCCACGGGTGAGGTCAGGAACGATGCCTCGATGGCGGTGCCGGCGTTGTTGATCAGGATGGTGACGTCCTGGGCCTGTTCCGCTGCGGCGGCCACCGACGCCGGGTCGGTGACCTCCAGGGCCAGCGCAACCGCGTCGGGGTGTTCGATGCTCCGGGGGTCACGGGCGGTGGCGTAGACCTTGTTGGCGCCTCGGGTGTACAGGGCCTCGACCAGGGCCTTGCCGATGCCCCGGCTGCCTCCGGTGACGAGGACGGTCGAACCCGCGATTGCGGTCATGGATCTGCTCCCAGCGTTTCGGTCGACGGATAAAACCGATCGGTTTCCTCGCACTGTAAACCGATCGGTTTTCGCCGGGCAAGGCATGGCACAGCCTGAGGCGTACGAAGGTCGACCGGGCGTGCCTCGTCCGCATCTACCGGGGTCGGCATGTGGTCAACGTCGGGCCTTTGGTGCACCTGCGAGGCCCATGAGGTCAGCGGCGGGCTCAAGCTCCTGGCGACTGGACCCGGTCAGGCGGCGGCTGCCACGCTCATCTCCTCGTCGGTGTCCGACTCGACCCGGGAGGCGGCTGCGGGCGCAGCGGGGCTGCGCCGCTCGGCCACCGCAGCCGCGATCACCAGCAGCAGGCCTGCGACCAGCCAGAGCGCCAGGGAGAGCAGGCGGCCGGCCAGGCCGGCCGAGTCGAAGTAGAGCAGGCTCCGGGCGCCCTCGACGAAGCCCGCGCCGTCCCAGAAGGCGTGCAGTGCGCCGAAGAAGCCGTTTTGCAGCTCGGGTTCGACGATGCCGCCGCAACTGGTGAAGTTGAGCATGATGAACAGCACCATGAGAGCCGGCATCGTGAACCGTTTGAGGAAGGTGTGCAGACCGATGCCGACGGTGAGGGTTCCCGCTGTGTACAGCCAGGCCATCGCCCACACTCCCCACAGGCCGTGGTCGACGATGTGGGAGGCCGGACCGGCCAGCACGGCCCCGATGACGCTCATCACCAGCGCGGTGGTGATGCCGATGGCAGCCCGGGTCCATGCCCGGAGCGCGGCACCGGCCGTGCTGATGGTCACGGCGCAGATGTTGGATCCGATGGTCAGTGCGATCAGCACGTAGAACAGGCCCAGATTGTTGGGGTCGCCACTGGCCGGCGGCGACAGGTCCGTGACCTTCAGCGGGTCGTCCTTCGTGGCGGCCACCGCCGTGAAGATGTCCGCGGCCGCAGTGGCGGTGGAGCCGGAGTTGGCCCTGGCGATCAGCAGCTCGGGGTGCTTGGGGTTGGGTATGTATGCGCCGACCAGGTCCCGGTCCATGATCTGGTGGCTCGCCGCGGCCCGGTCGGGCACGGTGGTGACATCCAGCGCGTCACCGGCCTTGTCCTTGATCGACTGGGCCAGGAGCCGGCTGCGCGTCGAGGTGCCGACCACGGCGACCTTGAGATCGTGCGCGCGGGCCTGGGGCGCGTGGAAGGCGCCGATATAGGCCAGGCCCACACCGAGGCAGATCAGGAGCGGGGTGATCAGGTGGCCCGCCACACGGCCGACTGTGCGGCGCTTGCTGAGCAGGTCGCCCATCAGGGGGCGGATGGTGCGCTTGTGGCTCATGCAGGAAACGTTCCTCGGCGTCATGGCTGTCCGATGCCGACCGGGTCGCCGTCGCACTCCGGACGCGGTCGATCATCGCGGGACTGTCGCCCTCGGCCGGGCGGCACTCATCAACCCTCGCTCCGTCGGAATACCCCGGGCCGTCCCAGTGCTACAAGATCTCGTAGTGGCACGGGCGCGTCTGAGGTGGCCAACCCCTCCGCACCTGGTGTACGAGCGCGGGAGCGGCGGATGGAGACCCCTGATGATCGGTCGGACGGCGGGCTGAACACCCCGCCCCCACCGGGCAGCGACCAGGTCGACTTCTGGCGCAGCCAGGCCGTCTTCTGGCGAAACCGGGCCGCCTCGCTGTTCGACCACGTCCCGCTTCCCATGGCCTTCTGCGACGCGCAGGGCACCATCCTCACGGCCAACCTTGCGATGGCCGCGGAATGGGGCACGTTCGCCGGCCGCCTCGTCGGACGCCCCGCCCTCAGCCTCTTCCGTCCGATCACCCGGCTGGATCCGGTCGTGGAAGCGCTACGGCTGCGCCGCAGGGCGCGGTATCCGGTCGAGGTGTCCTGGTGCCCGGCAGCGGGCGTGGAACGACGCGGAGCAATGACCGTCGACGTCGTGATCGGCAACGGGCCCGACGCCCCACTGAACCTGCTGCTGACAGTGCACACCATCGAGGAGCCGGCCACCCCGCCCACCTCGCGGACAGAGGTGCCCGCACAGGCCAGCGACATCGAGACACGCATCCTCGCCCTGGTCGCCGCCGGCGGTACCAGCACGTGGATCGCCGCCGAGGTGGGCCTGACCGCGGACGGCGTCAACTACCACCTCGCGCGCCTGTCCCGGCGTTGGGGAGTCGCCAACAGAACAGCTCTGGTTGCACGCGCCTACGTCCATGGGATCCTCTCGCCGCAGGCCTGGCCACCCGCGCCCGCCGCAGCCGAAGCCGGGCGGGAACCGGCGGATCCGCCACGCTGACCGGACACGAGGGACAGCCATCGGTCGACTGACCACCTTCGAGGACCTCGACAGCCCAAGCGATGGGGACCGGTCATCTCCGGCCCGGACCTGCGCCGTACGAGAGGTCCAGGGCCGCGGCGATGTGACCCGCACCGGTCTGGTGCAGGGCGGGATGTCATGCGCTGACGGGTTCGCTGTCGCGGGGATCTTTGGTAAGGGCCCACCAGCGCCGGACCGGCCGCCAGGTTCCAGGACGGGCCGACTGCGGCCCGTCCAGAGGATCCCCGCCGGCCGTGGCCGCGGTCAGGCCGGGCCGATCCCGAGTGCGGCGAGCTGCTGCGCGAACGGGATGACGGCTTCCGCCGGGGCGGCGGCCGAGGGCAGGGCTGCTGTCAGGTCGGCGAGCTCCCCGGCCGCACGGGTGATCCGCTGGGCGATGCCCTCGGTCCGGTCGTCACCGCCGGTGCCCCAGTCCTCGGTGGCCGCGTAGACCGCGGTGGGCACCACCAGCGCACGGAGGTGGACGAACAGCGGCCGCAGCGCGTGCTCAAGGGCGAGGGAGTGGCGTGCGGTGCCGCCGGTGGCGGCGATCAGCACGGGTTTGCCGGTGAGCGCAGTGGCGTCGATGACATCGAAGAAGGACTTGAACAGGCCGCTGTAGGAGGCCGTGAAGATCGGCGTGACGGCGATCAGCCCATCCGCAGCCGTGACCGCCTCGACGGCGCCGCGCAGGGCGGGGCTGGGGAAGCCGGTCACCAGGTGGTTGGCGATGTCGGCGGCCAGTTCGCGCAGTTCCACCACCTGCACATCCGCGGTGCGTTCACGGTCCTCCAGGTGCCGAGCGGTCGCCTGCGCCAGCCGGTCGGCCAGGAGCCGCGTCGACGAGGGCCGGCTGAGGCCTGCCGAGACGACGACGAGCTTGAGGGTCTTCATGGGATCTCCTCTGCGTGGGTGCGGGACTGTCGCCATGTGGCGCTCAGGACGCGGCCTGGCTGCGGGCGAGCAGGCCGGCGTGCGTCGGGGCGTCCGGTACGTCGGTGGGCCGGCCCGCGGCGAACTCCGTGCGCAGCACCGGGACGACCTCCTCGCCGAGGATGTCGAGCTGCTCGAGGACGGTCTTGAGCGGCAGGCCGGCGTGGTCCATCAGGAACAGCTGGCGCTGGTAGTCGCCCACGGAGTCGCGGAAGGAAAGGGTCCGCTCGATGACCTGCTGCGGGGAGCCGACGGTCAGCGGGGTCTGCTCGGTGAACTCCTCCAGGGACGGCCCGTGGCCGTAGACCGGGGCGTTGTCGAAGTACGGGCGGAACTCGCGTACCGCGTCCTGGGAGTTCCTGCGCATGAAGACCTGTCCGCCCAGGCCGACGATGGCCTGCTCGGGGGTGCCGTGGCCCCAGTGGGCGAAGCGCTCGCGATAGAGGTCGACCATCCGCCGGGTGTGCTCGGCGGGCCAGAAGATGTTGTTGTGGAAGAAGCCGTCGCCGTAGTACGCGGCCTGTTCGGCGATCTCGGGGCTGCGGATCGAGCCGTGCCAGACGAACGGGGGTATGCCGTCGAGCGGGCGAGGGGTGGAGGTGAAGCCCTGGAGGGGGGTGCGGAACCGGCCCTGCCAGTCCACGACGTCCTCCCGCCACAGCCGGCGCAGCAGCGCGTAGTTCTCGACGGCGAGCGGGATGCCCTGGCGGATGTCCTGGCCGAACCACGGATAGACCGGGCCGGTGTTGCCGCGGCCCATCATCAGGTCGACCCGGCCCTCGGCCAGGTGCTGGAGCATCGCGTAGTCCTCGGCGATCTTCACCGGGTCGTTGGTGGTGATCAGCGTGGTCGCGGTGGACAGGATCAGCCGCTCGGTGCGCGCCGCGATGTACCCGAGCATGGTGGTCGGCGAGGACGGCACAAAGGGAGGGTTGTGGTGCTCACCGGTCGCGAAGACGTCGAGTCCGACCTCTTCGGCCTTCAGCGCGATCGCGACCATGGCCTTGATCCGCTCGTGCTCGGTGGGCGTCCGCCCCGTGGTGGGGTCCGGCGTGACATCGCCGACGCTGAAGATCCCGAACTGCATCCGACTGCACCTCCATGTCGTTTAGGATTCAACTATACAAGCTCCCCGCAATGCCCGGCCCCCGGATAGTCCCCAGCCCCGGGAGCGGCCGCTCGACAGCCGGGGAGGCGGGGGAGATGGCAGGTTGCCCGGAGGTTGCCGGTCCACGGCAACCTCCTGCCTCTCGGTGCACCCCGGCAGGCCGTCACAGCCCCGCTCACCTACGGCGCCGATCCGTCCGAACGCAAGGCGAAGGCAGAGGCCCGCCTCGGCGAACGCCGCGCAAGCCGGCTCCAACGGGTGACCTGCGTCAAACCGGCCGATGGCCTGTCCAAGCCGGGACGTGCGCGCGACCGGGCCACTTGCCCAGCCCGGACACCCTCAGCCGCTCGACGAGAAGGCCTTCGTGCGGTGAAGCCGGGGACGGCTTCACCGCACGAAGGCCTTGGCCATGATCAAGAACCGGGGCTGTCGACATCGCTCGTGGTCGCTGTGCCCCCGGCACGGCCGGGAGCGCCGTTCCGGGCGGCGGCACGGCGCGAGCGATGCCGGTATGGCCGACCCGTGGAACAAGGATCTCCGTGGTCCGATCCGTCGAGATCCGCCGGGTGGCGTCACACAGCGCTGTTCCAGGAGGCGCCTCAGGGGCGCTCGGGCCCCGACGGGCCGGCCGAGGCGCTCGGCGGGCCGGCCGGTCGTGCTGGGCGCGGACAGCCAGCAGCCCCGCGAGCATCGCGTCGCGCCGGGCGGCCAGGTCCTCGACCGCGTGGCCGCCCGCCTCCTCCAGAACGCCATTGACGATGGTCTCCTGGAGTGCGGGCGTGAACTCGGGAGTGCCCAGTTTCTGCCAGGACTCCACCATCCGCGGCATGAGGGTGTCCATGAAGTGCTGGATGCCGCCTTCTCCGCCGCCGAGGTGCCACAGCATGTGTGGGCCCATCACGCCCCATCGGAGCCCCGGCCCCCAGCAGACCGCGTCGTCGGAGTCCGCCACATCGAGCACCCCCTCCTGGACCAGGTACACGACCTCGCGGTACAGCGCGACCTGGATACGGTTGGCGACGTGCCCGGGAAGCTCCTTCTTGAGGTGGATCGGCTTCTTCCCGATCGCCGCGTAGAACGACATGGCGTCCCGGATCGTCTCCGGGGCGGTCCTCGTCCCGCCGACGACCTCGACCAGCGGAATGATGTGCGGTGGATTGAAGGGATGGCCGATCACCGTCCGCTCCGGACGCCGGCACTGGGCCTGGATGACGCTCATCGTGATGCCCGACGAACTCGACGCGATGATCGTTTCCGGCGGCGTCGCGTCGTCGATGTCGGCGAACAGCCGGACCTTGAGGTCCGGGCGCTCCGGCGCGTTCTCCTGGACGAAGTCGGCGTCCGCGACGGCCTGAGGCAGGTCCGCGGTGAAGCTCAGGCGATCGGGCGAGGCCCCGGGTGCGAGCCCGACGGAGGCGGCCCCGTCCCAGGCCGCCTCCACGAACGACCGCAGGGCCGCCTCCGCGGTGGGCGAGGGATCGGTCGCCGTTACCTCGAAGCCGCGGGCGAGATAGTGCGTCGCCCAGCTCGCACCGATGGTGCCGGTCCCGACGATCGCCACGCGCTGGACGGGTTGGTGCGTACTCATGGCTGGTCACTGCTCCTGGGAGTCGGACGCGGGCTGTGCAGGTGGGACCCAGACCGGTGACATGCCGGGCATCAGCGGCCGTGCCAGACAGGGGCACGCTTCTCGGCGAACGCCCGCGCGCCTTCCTGCGCGTCCTCACTGCTGAACAGCCCGCCTGTGAGCTGGTCCTGACGTTCGAAGGCGTCGCTCTCGTTCAGGCTCTGGGTCTCGCGCAGGACGTCCTTGACGGCAGCCAGCGCCAGCGGTGCGTTCCGCGCGATGCGCCCGGCCAGCTCCCGGGCCGCGTCCAGCGCGCCGCCCGGTGGGGTCAGCTCGCTGACGAGCCCGTACTTCTCGGCGTCGGCCGCGGTCAGCGGCTCTCCGGTGAGCAGTACCCGTGCGGCCACGTGGTAGGGGAGGCGCCGTGGCAGCCTGACCAGTCCGCCCGCCGCCGCCACGAGACCCCGCGTGACCTCGGGGAGCCCGAACCGGGCGTCCTGCGCCGCGACGATCAGATCGCAGGCGAGCACCATCTCGAAGCCACCGCCGAGCGCCCAGCCCTCGACCGCCGCGATCAGCGGCTTGCCACCACCGCCTGGGTGAGTCCGCCGAATCCCCGGCCGGGGAGCACCGGCAGCTCGCCCTGGGCGAACGCCTTCAGATCCATGCCCGCGCTGAACACCGTGCCCGCGCCGGTGAGCACGCCGACCGACAGCTGCGGGTCCGCGTCGAGCAGATCCACAGCCGCTGCGAGCTGCTCCGCGACCTGGCGGTTCACGGCGTTCTTCTGCGCGGGGCGATTGAGGGTGATGGTCAGCACGCCGCCGTGCCGTTCGTGGAGCACCACCTCGGCTGCCTCGGACGCCGTGCTCATCACGGTGCCTCCGTCTGCGCCGGGCCGGGGATCGCTCCCTGCGCGCGCAGCTCGGCGATCTCGGCGGGCCCGAATCCCAACTCGGCGAGGATCTCGTCGTTGTGCTCGCCGAGGTCCGGGGCCCGCTTTGCCGGGACCTTCGCGACGCCTCGCAGGGTGACCGGGCTGTTGATGGTGAACTCCAGCCCGCTCACTCCTTCCAGCGGTACGACGATGTCGTTCGCGCGCAGCTGCGGGTCCTGCGCGGCCTCCTCCGGTGTCTGAATGAGGCTGTAGGTGACGCGTTCGTGGGTCAGGGCGTCCTTCCAGTGGGCGAAGGGCTGTGAGCGGAACTCGGCGTCGAGCAGTTCGGTCAGCGCGGCGGAGTTGCGGACGAAGCCCTCGATGTCCGCGAACCGGGCATCCTCGAGGAGTTCGGGGTGGCCGATGGCCCGCGTCAGTCCTGGCCAGTGCCGGGGCGAGGCGACCAGCATGAACCACTCACCGTCCGCGGTCTGATAGGGGTTGATCAGCGGATTCGCCGGCGCTTTGCGGTCGTGCAGCTCGAAGGGCGTGCCGCCGGCGAGCGCGCCGGCCACGAGTGTCCCCGTGGCCCAGACGCCTGCGGCGAGCAGCGACGTCCCGACGCTGGCCCCCTGACCGGTCCGGTCGCGGCGGTACAGGGCGGTCACGATCGCGGCGTAGATCGCGATCGCCGACATGTAGTCGCCGCTGCCCCAGACCGGTACCGTCGGCGGGGCCCCCGCGTCCCGGGTGGAGGCCAGCAGGCCGCTGCGCGACCAGGCGGCGGTCAGATCGAAGCCCGGTTGCCCGCTGTCGGGGCCGGCGTCCCCGAAGCCGGTGATGTCCGCGTAGACGACTTTCGGATTCCAGGCCGACACCTCCTCGTAGCCGAGGTGCAGCTTCTCGCGGGTGCCGTGCGGGAAGTTGGTGATCACCACGTCGGCCCACTCGACCAGGCGCCGCAGGATTCCGACGGCTGCCGGCGCCTTGAGGTCGATGACCATGCCGCGCTTGTTGCGGTTGGTCAGGTGCCAGCCGTAGTTGGCCTGGGCCCGGGGACTGGGGGGCACGGAGCTGAGCCCCCGCTGGGGGTCGCCCTTTCCGGGCGGCTCGACCTTGATGACGTCCGCCCCGAAGTCGGAGAGCACGGTGGCTGCTGCCGGTCCCGCGATGAAGCTCGAGACGTCGAGGACCTTCAGATGGGTGAAGACGGATTCGGTGGTCATCGCGGTCACCTCACGAAGGCGCTCAGGCCGCCGGTCACGGCACGTCCGACGATCAGGGTCTGGATCTCCCGGGTGCCCTCGTAGGAGTACAGCGCCTCGGCGTCGGCGACAAAGCGGCCGATCTTGTAGTCCAGGACGATGCCGTTACCGGCCAGCAGTTCCCGCGCCCAGCCCACGTTCTCCCGCATCCGCACGGTGCAGTAGGCCTTCGCCAGCGCGGACTGCTCGTCCCGGTAGACCCCGGCGTCCTGCAACTGGGCCAGGCGCGTCACCATCGCGCAGCAGGCCGTGGCATTGCCGAGCATCTTCACCAGCAGGTCCTGAACGAGCTGGAATCCCCCGATCGGGCGCCCGAACTGCTCGCGCTCCTTGGCGTACTGCAGGGCGATCTCGTAGGCGCCGAACATCACGCCCACCGCCTGCCACGCCACCCCGCTGCGCGTCTGGCGCAGGATCTTGGCCGTGTCCTTGAACGAGTTCGCGTTCTGCAGCCGGTTGGCCTCCGGAACGCGGCAGCCGTCGAGCACGATGTCGGCGTTCTGCACGATCCGCAGCGCCATCTTGTTCTCGATCTTCGTCGCGGTGAACCCGGGGGTGTCCTTCTCCACCACGAAGCCGAGCACGTGCTGCGTCTCGGCATCACGGGCCCAGACGACGACCAGGTCGGCGAACGTGGCGTTGCCGATCCACCGCTTCGCTCCGTCGAGGACCCACTCGTCCCCTTCGCGGCGTGCAGTCGTCCGCAGGCCGCCGGCCACGTCGGATCCGCCGTGCGGCTCGGTCAACGCGAAGGCGCCGATCTTCTCCAGGCGGCTCATCGCCGGCAGCCACCGCCGGCGCTGTTCCTCGGAGCCGCAGGCGAGGATGGTGCCGATGGCCAGCCCCGAGTGCACACCGAAGAACGTCGCCAAGGACGCGTCGGCGTGCGCGAACTCCAGCGCGATGAAGCCCGCGAGGAGGTTGCTCGGCCGCGCCTCAGGGGAGTCGGGGTCGGCCCAGTCCATCAGACCGAGCCTCCCGAACCCCTCGACCAGCTGGAACGGGAACTCGGCCCGCGCCCAGTAGTCGTCGACAACCGGGGCGGCCTGCGTGCGGAGGAACTCGCGGATGGACTCGATCCGCTCCCGCTCCCGGTCCGACAGCAGGTCCTCATGGGTGTAGAAGTCGGCGGGCAGCAGCCCCTCGTCCAGGTAGGGACCGGATGGTGTCGGCAAGGTCGTTCTGTCGCTCAATGCACTCTTCCCTCAAACGGGGGGATGGTTCGCAGAGCTGCGCCCGTCAGCGCTCTCCGCATCCGGCGTTCTGGATCTGTGGTGCGATTAAACGCCGATGCGGGGCCGGTTCCGCGGACCCGCGCTGCATACAGGCCCCGTCGTCGCCGCAGACCACTCCAGTGGCCCGTTGCCGCCGGGCGCGAAGGAGTGTGACCTCCTCGAATGCAGTAGCAGACCACCAGCCGGCGCCGAGAGCAGCGCGGTGCAGTGGCAGATCACCAGCCGGCACCGAGAGCGGCGCGGTGGGACGACGCCTTCCCGCCCCCGCGCGCCCGGACAAGTCCCGTGGGTGACGCTCCGTTCCGGATCCCGTACCGGGCGCAAGCCTCAGGCAGCCCGTCGACCGAATGCAAAGGTGCGGCATCCCCAGGGTTACGCAATCGGTCATCTCCGCGTTGCCGCACAGGTGTCGAGTAGGGCCCGCACCGGTGATCCACCGGTGCACCACTCATAAGGAACGACACACAATGACACTTCGCGGGAAAAGAACTGCGAGAGCCGGCGCACACCGGACCGCGGTGGCAACCGCACTGGCCCTGGCTCTGACCGGCGCGGTCGGCGGAGCGGCCACCGCCTGGGGCAACACCGGGGACACCGGCTCGGAAATCACCCAGGACACCGTTTCGGCCGCCCAGGCAGCGGGCCACGACTGGCTGCCCAGGACACCGGACAACTGGCCGCTGGTGGTGGACTACACCCGTACCCCGGACGAGACCGTCACACGCGGCCTGCAGCACTACAGCGAAACCTACGACACCGTGGGCGGACGCCAGCACATCCAGGTGCTCACGGCCGACCTCGGCGACCCGAACCTCCGGGTCGGCATGGTCCAGGCCGGCGACACCCTCACCAACCCGGCGGACGAGACACCGTCGTCGATGGCCCACCGCACCCACGCGGTGGCCGGCGTCAACGGCGACTACTTCGAGATCCACGCCAGCGGACGCCCGCTCGGCGGCATCATGACCAACGGGCACCTGCTGAAGAGCCCCAAGCCGGGCTTCGCCTCCCAACTGGGTGTCAAGCCCGACGGCACCATGGTGATGGGGCCGGAGACCTTCTCCGGGACGATCACCGCCGGCTCTGCGACCCGCGCGCTCACCTCGGTGAACACCGTGAACGACGTGGCGTCCGGCGGCATCACCGAGGTCACTCCCGACCTCGGCGAGACCCCGGGCCTGTCCAAGCCCTCCACCCTGGTGGTCGGCCACACCGCCGCCGGCGGCTTCGTCGTCGACAGCGTGCAGACCGGCGTCACCACCGTGCCCCGCCTTGCGGCCGACCAGCTCGGGCTGCTCGGCGCCGGCGACGGCGGGCAGTGGCTCACGGACAACCTGCACACCGGTGACACGGTGGGCGTCACCGCCCAGCTCGCTCCGGACAACGATGTCAGCCAGCTGATCAGCGGTGTCGACACGCTGGTCAAGGACGGCAAGGTCTACGCGGACCCCACCGGCACCCCGCCGAGCGGCGCGAACCCCGAGACCGCCGTCGGCATCACCAAGGACGGCAAGCACGCCGTTGTCGTGGCCGTCGACGGCCACGGCGGCGCCTCCACGGCCTTCGGCGTGACCGCCGACCAGGTCGCGGGCTACATGATCGCGCACGGCGCCTGGACCGCCATGCTCTTCGACGGCGGCGGATCCACCGGCATGGTCAGCCGCGCTCCCGGCGCCGACCAGGCCGAGGTCGTCAACACGCCGTCCGACCTGCCCGGCAACACCGAGCGCCCGGTCGCCAACGGCATCTTCTTCTACTCCACCGCCAAGGAGGCCGGACCGGCCGTCAAGGTCGTGGTGAACGACGGCGAGACGGTCACCACCGTCGCCGGCGGCTCGATCCCGCTCCCGGTGCAGGCTGTCGACCGGTTCGCCAACCCGGCAGCCGGCGAGGTCCAGGTCCGGATCGAGCCCTCGAACCTCGCCACGTACAAGGACGGCAGGCTCACCCCGAGCCGCACGGGCACGGGACGGATCATCGCCTCCGACGGCGGGGCCGTCACCTCCGAGAAGCTCCAGGTCGTCAGCAAGCTCCAGACCCTCACGGTCTCGCCCGACAAGGCCGACCTGGACAACGGAGCCACCCAGCAGCTCACCCTGTCCGGCACCGTCGCCGGCGGCGAAGCGGTGCAGATCCCCGCTGAGGCGGCCACGTGGAAGGTGACCCCGGACGACCTGGGCACCGTCGACGCGCACGGCCTGTTCACCGCGAGCACCGACAAGGGCGGACTCGCCGAGGTGAGCGCGCAGGTCGCAGGCACCACCGCTACCACGTCGATCGCGGTCGGCAGCGTCAGCAAGGTCATCGACCCGATGAGCAACCCGAGCGTCTGGCGGCTCAGCAACAACACCACCGGCAAGCCGGCCACGCTGACCGCCGACCCGGGTGTCGTCCCGCCGGGCTCCACCGAGTCCGGTTCGCTGAAGCTCGACTACTCGATGCCGGCCGGTTCCGGCGTCAAGCAGCTGGTACTCTCGCCGAACCTCACGCTGAAGACCGACACCGACAACGGCCAGGTTCCCACCGGCATCGGTGTGTGGATCAAGGGTGACGGCAACGGCATCGAGCTCGCCGAGAAGTACATCGGCGTCAACGGCACGTCGACCACGCTCTACCCGACGTATGTCACCTGGAACGGCTGGCACCTGGCCATCGCCCAGCTGCCGGCGGGTATGCAGTTCCCGCTGACCATCAGTTTCGTCGACTTCCTGGCGATCAGCCCGAGCACCGCCTACAGCGGCTCGCTCAACGTCGGTGGCCTGGAGGCGCTGTACTCGCCGCGCCCGGTCACGGTGCCCGAGTACCACGCGATCCCGCAGAACCCGCAGTGGCTGTCGTTCGAGGAGGACTCGGCCGACTTCGCCAAGCACGGCAGCACCCTCCTCGCCGGCGACGACGCGCACATGCTCGCCTCCGACCCCGGGTCGGTCAGCAGTAATGTGATGGACTCCATCGCCAAGCGGCTGCCCACCCTCACCCCGCAGGCCCGGCCGGACGCCGCCCAGTTCCTCGGCGACATGTCCGACGACGGCAAGCCGGCGGACCTGCAGTACGCCAAGGGCAAGATGGACGCCCTCGGCATCCCCGAGCGGGACATCGTCGGCAACCACGAGATCACCCAGGGGGCCGACGCTGAGAACGGCAACTACAGCACCACCTTCGGTGACACCCACTACGCGTACACCCAGGGCGCGGCGCAGCTCATCGTCACCGACAACGCGCACGGCAGCCTGCAGTCCTCGGACCCGTTCCAGGACCCGTCGGGTGCCCAGTACCCCTGGCTCGTCCAGCAGCTGACGGACACCACCGCCAAGGCCGTGCTGGTCATCACCCACATGCCCGCGTACGACCCGCACCCGGCCGCGAACAGCCAGTTCACGGACCGCTGGGAGGCGCAGATGTACCTGCGGCTGGTGCAGCGCTACCAGGAGACGCACCCCAAGCAGCACGTGATCATGATGTACGGTCACGCCCGCGGTTTCGCCGAGCAGATCCTCAACCCCGAGGGGCAGAGCGTGACCACCGCCGAGGGCGGCATCCCGCAGTTCACCTTCGCCGACCTCGGCATGCCGGCCTACGCCCCGGCCGACCAGGGTGGCATCTACCACTTCGGTCTGATCCGGATCGGCGACGACGGTGACCTGCAGTACAGCGTGGAGCCCGCCCTCGCCTCCATCACGGTGACGAGCCCCAAGGACCCGATCACCCGCGGCGACCACGTCACCCTGACCGCGACCGGCACCCAGATCGCCGGCGACAACATCGCACCGCTCACCATCCCGATCGCGGACCCCGCGTCCCACGTCTGGACCTCGAGCAACACCAAGGTCGCCTCGGTGGACGCCTCCACCGGAGCCCTGACCGCACACCGTCCCGGCACGGCCACCGTCACGGTGACCTCCGGCGGCGTCACGGGCAGCGTCCAGGTCACCGTCCAGTGATCTGACCCGCTGACCGTCCCCCCGACGGCCGACGCCGCCGGGCCTCGCGGTTCGACGATGCCGCCCGGCCCGAAGGTTCCAGCCGTCACGGTATGAGGCAGGGCCTCCTGAACAGCTCGTAGGGTTTGACCCACTCGAGTTTCAGGAGGCCCTGTCGCCGTTGTGATGGGCCATCACATCCGGTTCGGGGCGCTGACGATCGTCGGCCGGAGGTGCACTGTCCGGCAAGATGAGCACGACGGGACAGGCTCCTCGGTGGTGCCGCCGTCGACTGCCTCTTCAGGCGGCTTGCCTCGCCCATCGCCCTGGGCCTGCGTGATGCCGGCCGTACGGCCATGTGCTCTCGTCTCGCCCGCAGGGAGAGCCGTCTCGCTGTCGGCGTCCGATGCTTCCGCGCCGACGCGGGTGAAGGCTTGGGTGACGGCTTGGGTGACGGCGTACCCGCAGGCCTGGGCCTGTGAGCACCGCGGGTGCGCCGTCGTTCGGGGGGTGGGCCGGGCTCAGGCGGCGTAGCCGGCCTTGAGTGCGGCGGCGAGCTTGACGACGCGCTCGGCCTGGATGCGGGCGGCGGTGCGGGTGGCGTCGCCGACCGGGTTGTTGCCCTGGGCGTCCACGTGGGAGGTGCCGTAGGGGTTGCCGTCGATGAACTTGGCGGGGTCGGTGTAACCGGGGGTGACGATGATGCCGCCGAAGTGGTGGATGGAGTTGTACAGCGCCAGCAGGGTGGACTCCTGGCCGCCGTGGGTGGTGGCGGTGGAGACAAAGCCGCTGTAGGCCTTGTCGGCCAGCTTGCCCTGGGCCCACAGGCCGCCGAGGGTGTCGATGAACTGCTTCAGCTGCGAGGAGACGTTGCCGAAGCGGGTCGGGGTCCCGAAGATCACCGCGTCGGCCCACTCGACGTCGGCGGGGGTGGCCACCGGGATGTCGGCGGTCGCGGCGTGGTTGGCCGCCCATGCGGCGTTGGACTCGATCGCCGACTGCGGGGCCAGCTCCGCGGCCTTGACCAGGCGGACCTCCGCACCGGCCTTCTCCGCGGTCTCGGCGATCTCCTTGGCGATCTCGGTAATGGTGCCGGTCGAGGAGTAGTAGACGACGGCGAGCTTGACAGGGCTGGTCACAGCAGGTCCCTCCAACAGGGGGTGTTCGACGACTTCGAAACCGCCGGAGCGGCGCAACGGCCCCGCGGAACACACTCGTTCCTATGCGAAAGGACGTTGCAGGGGCGGGGTTCAAGCTGTGCGCCCGCCACTGGTTGAACAATAAACCATCTCGGGGTGCGATGCCCAACCCCCGGGCTGTGGTCGCCCCCATCAGCGAGTAATCACCAGACGCACCCGCTTCGCTCCGGAGTGCCACAGCCTGATCGTCGCCCCGGGCGCCGCGAGACACCGCGGTGCTGTTGCGCGGTACGGGCCGGCGCTACGGCGCTACGGCGCTACGGCGCTACGGCGCTACGGCGCTACGGCGCTACGGCGCTACGGCGCTACGGCGCTACGGCGCTACGGGAGAGAGGAGCCCTCTGGCCGGTGAGCCGGAGAGATCTTGGTCGACAAGGAGATCAGCGCCCCTGGCGATCGTTTCGCTCGGATGCATCGAGGCCGGCTCGCGTGAGCACCACAGCGATGTGGTGCCCGCGAAGGACCTGGAGGAGGCCTGCCGGATCCACCTCGGCCACGCGCTCCGGGAACTGACCGGACCGACCCGCTGGACACCGAGGCCGTAGCCGCGCCCTGCGGAACGTGCCGCCTCCCACCGTGATGGCGGCCTGTCGCATCGGGCGCGGCGGCTGTCGCGACCGCGCCGCATCCGGGCGGGCGATCTCCAAGTGATGCCGTGTCAGGCGAATCAAGCCAAGCCAAGACATGCCGATCCCCGCGTGGCCGCAGGTCCTCGCGGCCGCCTCCCAACCGCCGGCCGCGCTGCCGCAAGCCTCGATGCCGCCGACCTCGACCCAGGGTGATCCGCCGTCGGCGGGGGTGCGCGGGCCGGCCGGAGCTACTGCGTACCGTGTGCAGGCGGCCGCGGCGCAGTGTGTCCGCTCTGGCCAGTTGGCGTGGATGGACCGGCGCGCTGGACGGGGTCCGGCCCCTCCGCCGCGGCGGCTACGGGGGTGTGCGCTACAGGGGGCGCTGCCAGGTCTGGCCGATGAGGTGGTGGCCGAAGCTGTGGTGGGGCTCCTCGGCGACGAGCTCGAAGCCGTGTGCCTGGTAGATGCGCCGGGCTGCGCCGAGCACGTCGTTGGTCCACAGGGTGATCGCCTGGTACCCGGCTGCCCGTGCGAACTGCAGGCACTGCTCGACCAGGCGGGCTCCCAGGCCCAGGCCGCGCGCCGCCGGATCGACGAGGAGCAGGCGCAGCTTCGCGGTGCGGTTGTCTTCGCGTACGCAGAAGACGCAGCCGGCCCGGACCCCGTCGACCTCCGCGATCCAGGCCGCCTGCGGACCGGGCTCCCTCCCGGTGGCGTAGTCGGCGACGATCCGGGCGACGAGCGCTTCAAAGCTGCTGTCCCAGCCGAACTCCCGGTCGTAGAACTCACCGTGCGCCCCCACCACCCAGCCCAGATCGCCGGGCTGGTCCAACGGGCGCAGGCCCACCTCACGTTCGACCATCAGGTCCTCACCCGCCCTCTACTGAAACGACTGTTTCAGTAGGAGAATAGCCCGGTGACGCCACCCGAACCAGCCCCGTCCCCGCGCCGCCAGGAACTCCTGGAGGCGGCCTACGCCCACGCGCTGCGCAGCGGCCTGGTCGACCTGTCCCTGCGCCCCCTCGCCGAGGAGATCCGCTCCAGCCCCCGCGTGCTCCTCTACCTCTTCGGCAGCAGGGACGGCCTCATCCGCGCCTTGCTCGCCCGTGCCAGAGCCGATGAACTCGCACACATCCAGCAGATCGCCGACTCCCAGAAGGAATCCGACAGCCTGCGGACGGTCGCACGGGAACTGTGGCAATGGCTCTGCGACGACACCCACCGCGGACTGCTGAAACTGTGGGTCGAGAGCTACGCCCGCTCCCTGACCGACCCGGACGGACCGTGGGCCGCCTTCGCCCGCGACACGGTCGACGACTGGCTCGCCCTGCTCGCCGCTGCCCAGCCCGCCGCATTTCGTGAGACCGAGGCGGCACTCGCCCAGCGCACCCTGGTGCTGGCCGTCCTGCGGGGAGCGCTGCTGGACCTGCTCGCCACCGGCGCCACCGCACGTACCACCGCGTCGGTCCACCTCCACCTGGCCCAGTTGGGGTGACGCGGACCGGCAGTGAGCCGACCCCTTCAGCCCGGTGCGCCGGCATCCGCCGCCCCCGGCCACACGGACGCGGCCTTGCTGCCAAGGCCACCCGGACCATCGGCCGCTGCCCGACTAACGACTGCCAGTACGACGGAGAGGGCTGGCCCTGCCCCGATCTCCTCGGCCTGGCCCAGCCCTACGCCGAGCACCCCGGGTTTCACCCCGCCCGGCTGCCGGTTCAGTGATCGCCGGAACAGTACCCGGCACGGCTGTCGACCGGGCCTGCGAGAAGACCACGAGCCCGGGGCCGTTCAGCCCACGAGGCGCCGACGGTGGGCCCGCTGCCGGCAGGTCGCGCCGCAGTAGCGCACCGGGCGACCGGTGGGCTGGACCGTGAGTGCTGCCCCGCACTCCTCACAGCGCGCGACGCCTTCCCGGTGGGCACCGTGGCCGTCACGAAAGATCTGTCGTTCCGTGACGGTAGCGGCAGGCCGCAGAGAGTCCAGGCTCAGCTGGACGAGTCGGAATCCGGCCGCCTGATTGCGGCGGGCAGCGAGCATCGAGGCACACCCGACGGTGAGTGAGACGACATCGTCGGGGTCGATGCCGTCGCGGACACCGCCGGCCCGCTGCGCAGCTTGGAGCAGTGCGGTCAGGACCTGGCGGAACCGCAGTACGGACGCCGTGAGCATGGGCCGCGGCCAGCTCGCGTCCGCGGCCACGACATCGCACAGGTGCCCACGCCTGTGGGACTTCCTGACGACGTCCAGCAGGAACCCGAAAAACGCCTCGGTCGGGGCGAGCTGGGCCATCCGCCGCTCGCCGGAGGCGACCAGGTCGTTCAGGTGCTGGGCGAACACCGCCTCGAGGAGCGCCTGTTTGCTTGGAAAGTGCCGGTACACAGTGCCGGCGCCGACACCCGCCCGGCGTGCGATCTCGCCGAGCGGGACATCGAGTCCGTGCTCGGCCAGTGCCTCGCCGGCGGCTGTCAGCACCTTGGCCCGGTTACGGCGGGCGTCGGCCCGGTCGCCGCCGCTGATGGCTGCAGTCATGTCACGAAACCCCTTGAGCATCCGCCCAACCGGGTTGAAGTATCCCAGATATCCCCGGGTTCACCACCCTGTCCGTGGCAATCGACCCCCGGGGAAAAGGAGGACGACATGGCCGCCGAACCCACCCGATCCCTCACCGGCCCGGCCCGGCACCCCGCCGACGGCCCCGTCGCCGTGACCGGCGCCACCGGAAGGCAGGGCGGCGCGACGGCACGTCGCCTGCTGGCCGCCGGCCGACCGGTACGCGCGCTGGTACGGGACAGGACCGCACCCGCCGCCACGGCACTCGCGGACGCAGGAGCCGAGCTGGCCCTTGCAGACCTCGACGACCCGTCAAGCCTGCTGCCGGCTCTGGAGGGCACCACCGCCCTGTTCGCCGTGCCGCCGGTTGCCTACGGTCCGGCCGGCAGCAATCCGGAACTGGAGTTCACCCGCGGCCGGGCCCTGGCCGACGCCGCAGCAGCCGCGGGGGTCCGCCATGTGGTGTTCACCGGCGTCGCCTCGACCTCCGGGGACGCGTTCGCGGCCCCGGGAAAGCGGCGCATCGAGCAGTACCTGCGCGGACAGATCCCGCTGGTGACCGTACTGCGCCCGGTGCGGTTCATGACCAACTACCTCGGGGCGTCCGGCATCGGCCTCGACGGGTTCGTCGACGGCGTCCACCGGCACCTCTTCCCGCCGGACGAGCCTGTCCAGATCATCGCCGTCGAGGACATCGCCGAGTTCGCCGCCCTGGCCTTCGAGCAACCGGACCGGTTCGCCGGACGGACTCTGGAGCTGGCCGGCGACGACCCGACCCCGGCCGAGGCCGTCGCGGCGATCAGCGCCGCCACCGGAATCGCGGTGCGCTACGAGCAGCTCACCCACGACGAGGCCGCCGCGCTCAACCCGGAGATCGCCGAGGTCCGGCAGCGGTGGATCTCCGGCCAGCGCTGGCACGCCGACACCGAGGCACTGCGGGTCATCCACCCCGGACTGCGCACCCTGACGGACTGGCTCTCGGAAGCCGGCGCCGCCGCACTGCGCACCGGGTTGGTCGGCACCTCACACCAGCAGGCCGCTCCCGGCAGCCCCGGATGATCCTCCCGGGTGAGAACCGGAACCGCACCCTGCACCACGGCCACCTGGGGAACCCGGCGGCCGGCACCCTCAGGCTCACCGGATGCACAGCCGGATGCACCGACAGCGCCGCCGGCCTTCAGAACCGGCGAGGGAGGGTGCCCGCGCCCACCGGGGCACCCCCGCGTCGCCTCGGCCGGGCCTCGGCCGGGGGATCGCGCGTCCGTCAGCGGGAGGCGGCACCCGAGGAGGGCCTCGCCAGCTCCGCCAGGGCGTCCAGCCGGGTCGGCGTCCAACCGAGCTCACGCCGTGCCCGGGCACCGGTGAACTGCTGGTCCAGCGCAAACGCCTCCGCGATGGGGCCCATCCGGGTGCGGGCCTCGTCCAGGGTCAGCGTCTCGATCCGGCCGGGGCATCCTGCCGCCTGGCTCAGGGCGAGGGTGATCTCTGCCAGCGTCGGGTTCTGGTCGCTGACCCCGGCGTAGATCGAGCCCGCCGGGGCGTTCAGCGCCGCGGCACAGAGCTCGGCGAGGTCGTCGACATGGATCAGGGCCCAGTGGTTGGCGCCGTCGCCGATGCACGGCACCGCGCCCGCGGTACGGGCGGGCTCCACGAAGAAGGCCTCCGCGAGCCCGCCCGACCGGCCGTAGACGAGACCGGGCATCAGCACCACCGGGTGTCCGCCCCGGTCCGCGTGCGCGAGCACCGCCCGCTCGTTGGCCGGCCGCCAGGCGGTGATGGCCGGCGGGTCCAGCGGCGCGTCCTCGTCCACCGTCCCCTTGGTGTCGCCGTAGACCCAGACGCCGCCCGTGTGCACATAGGGGCGACTGCCGGCGCCGTCCTGCAGCGCGGCGGCCGCGGTGCGGTCCACCCCGGCGGCGTCGCCCTCGATGTCGGAACCGAGATGGATCACGGCGTCGGCCTGTCGCGCCGCCTCGCGGAGCACCTCGGTGTCGGTGAGGCTGCCGTGCACCGGCGTGGCGCCCAGGCTCGCCACGGTGTGTGCCGCACGGTCACTGCGGGCGAGCGCACTGACGGCGTGGCCGCGTCGGACCAGCGCGGGGATCGTCGAGCGGCCGATGTAGCCGGAGCCGCCTGTGAGGAAGACCTGCATGATGACGTGGGCCCTTTCCGGGTGCGGAGCTGTGCCTTGTGGCTGCTCCACCACGATGGCGCGGAACCCCTCAGCCGGTCCAAGACCTCTTCCGTCGTCTGTAGTGCCCTGTGGGTATCACCGCAGGTGGGGACCTACGCGTGCATGGCCGCCAGGTCCGCGAACTCCTCGAGCAGCGGCGAGGCCCGGTCGGCGCTCCAGGCGAGGCAGACGTCGTTGGGGCCGATGTCGTCGACGGGGACGTGGGTGACATCGGCGTGGCCGTAGTAGACCGCCGTCGACAGCGGCAGCACGAGGACGCCGCGGCCGGCCGCGACATGCTCCAGCTTCTCCTCCACGCTGCGGAACGCCGGCCGAGGCGCGGAGCCGTCCTCCTCGGCGCGGTCGGCCAGGTCACGCCATTCGGGAACGGCGTCGGGGTCCTGCAGCAGACGCTCGCCCGCCAGGTCCGCGACAGCGATCGCGGACTTTCCGGCCAGCCGGTGGTCGGCCGGCAGCACGGCGACCCGCGGTTCGCTGAAGAGCGGGCGCAGGCGCAGGCCCCGGTGGTCGACCGGCAGGCGTACATAGCTGACGTCCAGCAGGCCCTCGTGGACGCCCTCGACCTGGTCGTCCCAGGAGGTGCGGACCACCTCGACCCGCAGCTGCGGATGGCGTGCACTGAGCGCCCTGACCGCCGCGGTCACCGTGATCCCGGGCATGAAGCCCACGGTGAGTACGGCGGTGCCGCGGGCGGCCTGCCGCACCCTGTGGTGCAGCGCCCGTGCCGCGGCCAGCAGCGGCCGGGCGTCCTTCGTCCAGTGGCTCACCACCCGTGGCATGCCCGCGGACGTGGCGGTGCTGTTCGCCCTCTACACAGTCGCCGCGCACTGCCCGCGCCGCCGCACCCTGACCGCCTATGCGGCTCCAGCCGCCCGACCGAAGTGCACCTCCTCGGCCACGGCCACGAAGTAGCGCAGTTTGCGCAGGTCGACATCCACGGTGCGCTGCCACCTCCTCCGCGTCCAGCGTAGGCGCGGAGGGGCGTGCGCGGGTCGGGGGACCGCTGCGGCCCGCCGTCCCGCGGGGCAGCGACGGCGCTCGGCGCCCACCGGATGGCGCCCACCGGATCGAGGCGGCGGGAGCGGAGCTGCCCATGGACCGTCGCGGCCGGTGCATCGGCGGCTCCGCCGTGCTCGGTGGGCCGGTTGACGGTCGGACTGCGGAGCAGGGACCGGGAGCACCAGTCGCTCGGGCGCGCCGTACGCTTCGGCGGCCCTCGCCGTGGCTCGTGCGACCAGGGACACCACGACGCTCGCCCTGGGCGCGGCGGTGTGCCGTGGCGCGGTGCCGTCCAGCCGCGGGCCGCAGGTCACCAGCACGATTCGGGTCACCACGTCAGCGTGCCCCCTCGCGCCGCAGTCCACCCGCGCGGCACGCCCGGGACGCCGCCCGTCGGTGGTGCGGTGCGCGTGTGCCCCCGCATGCCGTGGCAGTCGCTGGCCTCGCAACCGCATGTCATCGGGCCCCGCAGGGCGTTCGACCTCGGTGACCCGCCGTCCGGGGTCGAGCAGGTGCAGGGCTGCGGACAGCCCGGCGCGTGCCTCCCGGACGGTGGGCAGGTCATCCGGCCGGAGGGTTCTCCATGGTTTACGTCCCGCGCGGACAGGGGGCCGGGGGAGGGGCGACGTGCCCGCTCCTCGTGGTCCTGATCGTCCTCCGATCCCTGGGGTCCTTCAGCGCGGTGGGAGCACCTGCTCTGCACGCTCGGCCAGCCGTTGGACCCGGTAGTCGTCCATTGCCTGCAACGGCAGCAGTCCGCGCAGGTGCCGGCGGAGCATGCTCACCGGCAGCACGGTCACCTCGTCCAGCTGCACAACCCCGCCCGGCACCTTCGTGCCGTGCACCGCTACCACCGCCCGCACCGGCACGCCCAGCGCCACGGCCACCACGTCGGCCTGCCACGCCACCGCCTCCAGGAGCCGGGCCTGCGAGTCGCGCCCGAACCACAGCGTCCCGCCCCGCAGTTCCAGGCGATCCCGGCCCGGAATCCAGGCTTTGGAGTTGATGGCGCACACCCCTGCCGGGCCGACTACCAGGTGATCCAGGCCGATACTGCTCCCTGGGACCGCCCGGTCGTGGAGCACCCGCCAGCCACGGCGTTCCAACGGTGTCAGCAGCCGTGCGGTCCTGCGCCCCGGGACCACCCCGGAGCTCCCCGTCCTGCCCCGCCTCGCCGGTACCACCACGGTCCCCTCCCCAGTCCGGGGACGGCACCCGCCCCGGTGGCGCCTTCCCCGAGGTCAGGACAGCACGGAATCCGACGCTCCGACAGACCCCGCGTGCCCGACGCAGACAGGCTTCGGTCCCCGCCCTTCGGATCGCTCAGTCGCATCCCGCTCCGGAAGGCCCTCGATGCCATCGAGGGCCGGAACCTGCTCCGGCGCAGACACCCGGCGCGCTTCGAATCCGACTGAGCAAACGATCACTCGGCCGAGGTCCTACTCACGCATCGGCGAAAGCCTCCCGGACGTGGCGATGGCCGTGCCTCATTGCTGGACCAGATGCGGGAGCCTGAAGAGCTCGTCATACGATCTCCTGAGTCGGTGCTGATGGGCCGCGTCGGATGGCGTATTCGGGTGTTCGGGTGGGTGAGAAGGCAAGCTGCGGGCGGGCAACTGCTGGCGGCGTTGATTCGGTGGCAGAAGGCCGGGGGCTGCGAAAGCCCCTGTGCCGCCCGCCCGCCCGCTGGCCGAGGCGCCGGCCTCCTCGCCCCGGCCGACAGCTGAGCGCAGTACCTGCTATGAGGCGGCGTCGTTCCACAGGTTGGTGCTGTGGGCAGCGATGAGAGCAGCGATGTCGGAGAGGACGTTGCTGACCGGCTGGGGGTCAAGACGACGTCCGTCACGCAAACGCATGGCGACGTGGTCGTCAGCGGCCTCCTTGGCGCCGATGACGGCTTGGTAGGGAACCAGACGCGCCTCTCGGATACGGGCGCCGAGACTGCCGCGTTCCGGCCCGGCGATCTCGGCACGCAGGCCGAGGTCGGTGCATTGCCGGGCGAGCGCCTCGGCGTTCGGCAGTTCGGCGTCGGTGATCGGGAGGATGACCAGCTGGGTGGGGGCGAGCCATGCGGGGAACGCGCCTCCGTGCTGTTCGATGAGGTGGGCGACGGCTCGTTCAACGCTGCCGATGATGCTGCGGTGGATCATGACCGGTCGGTGCTTGGAGCCGTTCGCGCCGATGTAGTGCAGGTCGAACTGCTCGGGCTGGTGAAAGTCGACCTGGACGGTGGACAGGGTGGACTCCCGGCCTGCGCCGTCGGTGACCTGGACGTCGATCTTGGGTCCGTAGAACGCGGCTTCTCCCTCGGCTGCCTCGTAAGGAAGGCCGGAGCGGTCGAGAACGTCGGTCAGCAGGGCGGTGGAACGCTGCCACTTCTCGGGGGCGGCGACGTACTTGCCGCCGGGGCCGGGGAGGGAGAGCCGATAGCGCGACGGGGTGATACCGAGCGCCTCGTACGCCTGGCGGATCAGCTCCAGCGCTGCCTGCGCCTCCTCGGCGACCTGGTCCAGGGTGCAGAAGATGTGGGCATCGTTGAGCTGGATGCCCCGGACCCGGGTCAGTCCGCCGAGCACGCCGGAGAGTTCTGAGCGGTACATACCGCCGAGCTCGGCCATGCGCAGGGGGAGTTCGCGGTAGCTGTGCGAGCGGGAGCGGTAGATCACCGCGTGGTGGGGACAGAGGCTCGGCCGCAGGACGACCTGCTCGCTACCGAGGTCCATCGCGGGGAACATGTCGTCGCTGTAGTGCGCCCAGTGTCCGGAGATCTCGTACAGCTCCCTCTTGCCGAGCACCGGGGAGTACACATGCCGATACCCTGCCCGCCGCTCCACGGCGCGGATGTACTCCTCCAGGGTGTGCCGTACGGTCGCGCCGTCGGGCAGCCAGTACGGCAGTCCAGCGCCGATCAGCGGGTCGGTGTCGAACAGGCCCAGTTCACGGCCGAGCTTGCGGTGGTCGTGCATGGCGGTCTCCTCGCGGACTACGGGGCGAGTGACCGCAAGGCGAAGCCCCGGGGCACTCGCCCCGGGGCTTC
This sequence comes from Peterkaempfera podocarpi, assembly GCF_042466665.1. Lineage (GTDB taxonomy): Bacteria > Actinomycetota > Actinomycetes > Streptomycetales > Streptomycetaceae > Peterkaempfera > Peterkaempfera podocarpi. The sequence goes on along the minus strand of NZ_CP162102.1, from coordinate 145,736 downwards.
GGACAAAGACATCTGTCAGCGCGCCGGGACACTCTCCGGCGTCGTCGTCATAGCAGCGCGCTTCATGTCAGAACGGTAGCAGGCCCGAGCGACGTTCACACGGCCTTTCTTCACTGCAGCACCCGGGGCAGGTGAGGGCTGCGGGCCGCCGGGCAGGTGCAAGCGACTCCTCGGCAGGGATCTCCGCCGCTGCGCACAACGCGGACGACGAGGGTGGGTGTCCGTCGCGGCGGTGGGCCGGCAGGACCGCTGCCCACGGCCCGCGGAGCCGCAGAAGTCGCCGTCGGCGGCCGCATCGTTGGATGCCGTGCCGTCGTTGTGACGGGCGGGCGGCATCCGGCACGCGTCGTGCGGGCCTGCTGAGGCTTCGCGAAATCGGCCGGGGCTGCTCGCAGGTCCCACGTGGTCGAGCTTCGACCACGTGGGGCGCTTCTAGCGAGCGGGACCGGTCTCTACCGGACGGGACTCGTCGCGGCTGTAGGCCGACCAGCCGCCGACGAAGAGGCGGCCCTGACCGAGACCTGTGTATTCCAGGGTCAGGAGGTTGTGGCAGGCCGTCACTCCTGAGCCGCAGTAGGAGACGACCTTCGACGCGGCGCTCTGGTCCACTCCCGCGGCGGCGAAGTTCTCCCGGATCGTCTCCACGGGCAGGAGGCGCCCACGGCCGTCCAGGTTCTCCCGGCACGGGACGTTCACCGCACCGGGGACGTGGCCCGGACGCGGGTCGACCGGGTCCTGCTCGCCGACGAAGCGGTCCCGGTTCCGGGCGTCGACCGTAAGGACGCCCGGTCCCACTGCCTCGTCGGCTTCCGCCAGGACCCCCGCCGGCCAGGGGCGTACCGAGAAGTCACCATCGGCGAACACCGGTTCCTCCACTGTCAGGGAGCCCGGGTGCGCCGTGAGGTAGGCGGCGAGCCCACCGTCGAGGATCGCTGCGCGACGGCCGGTGGTCCGGATCATCCACACCAGCCGGGCTGCGATGACTCCGCCCTGGTCGTCGTAGGCCACGACGATGTCGCTGTCGTTGATCCCCAGCGCCCGCATGCCCTCGGCGAACACCTCCGGTGCAGGCAAGGGGTTCCGGCCGCCCGCCGGCGTGGCGGGTCCCGTCAGCCAGCGGTCGAGGTCCACGAACACCGCGCCCGGCAGGTGTCCCCCTTCGTAGGCAGCCCGTCCGGACCGGCCGTTCAGGTACCACCTCATGTCTGCCAGAACCACGCGCCCAGGCAGGGCGTCCAGTTCTTCAACCCGCGCGAACGGCGGGACGTCTGCGAGTTCACTCATGGTGCGACCCTAGCCGTGTGTCCAATATGCGAGCCAGATCGTCCTGAATAGTGGGACATTGGACGGTCAGTTGCCGGCCTGGGTGCCGGCGCCTCAGTGTCTGGTGTCGTCGGGCGTCCCGGCGCCGGGCCGGCGGGTCACAAGGGCGCCGGATGGGGAGATCTACCCGGGCAGGGTCGGGGAGAGGTGATGGCCTCTGATGGGGGTCTGGTGGCCGCCGAGCCGCGGGGATGGGCGGCCGGGGTGTGGATCACGCTCTGGGCAGGACTTCCACAGTCGTCGTCGATCTGCCCGTGCCCGGGGGCGGGAGCGTCGGGTTGGGGGTCCTACAAGAGCGGGTCGGTGCAAGTACCGGCGTCAGCCCGACGTGGTCCGTGCGGGCATTGTTGGGGGCGTCCTGCGGGGCGATGAGTTTCGGCTGGATGGTGAGTCTGATCTGGTGAGCGTCGTTGGACGTCGTACGACGCTGCCCGGCCCGAGACACGATGGAGGACAACATGACGACCACGCCGGAAGACCCGACCCCTCTGCTGCCCGGCCGCCCGCCGGTGGTCGACCTGGCCACCTGGCAGGCCGCCCGTGAGGAGCTTCTGGTGCGGGAGAAGGCCCACACCCACGAGGGCGACGCCCTGGCTGCGGCGCGCCGACGGCTGCCGATGGTGGAGTTCGACGGGACGGTCGAGGTCGTCGGCCCCAAGGGCCCGGTCCCGTTCCTGGAGCTGTTCCAGGGGCGCGAGGAGCTCGTGGTCTACAAGCACATGTGGCATGACGGAGCGCCGCACCAAGGGCAGTGCGAGGGGTGCACCACCACGGCCTGGCATCTGCAGGATGCCGTCTACCTCAACGCCCGCGGTGTCTCGTTCGCGGTCCTGACCACGGGGCGTTGGGACGAGGTGGCCTCCTATGTCGGGTTCATGGGCTACACCCAGCCCTGGTACTCGGTCCGCGACGTCGACGCGCCGATCGGCGGGGACATGGGTTACCTCACCTGCTTCCTGCGCGACGGCGACCGCGTGTTCCTCACCTACTCCACGACGGGCCGTGGCAACGAGCGGGTCAACGGGTCCCTGGGCCTGCTCGACATGACGCCCTACGGTCGCGGCGAGGCCTGGGAGGCCAACCCCGAGGGCTGGCCCGAGGGGCGCAACGCATGCTGGTCCTGGCGCTCGGACGCGGACGGCAACGCCACGTGGGGCCCGACCAGCCGTCCGGTGCCGCAGTGGACCCGCCCCGGTGCGACCCCCGTCCGGACCCTCGGCCGACACAGCCACCACCACTGACGTGCCGCGCCGTCGACGGCGTCGGCAACGGTGTGGGGCGCGGGTACAACAAGCACGGCGCGACGCCTTGCCCGCCCGGACCCCTTCGCCACCGACCGCATCGACAGGGCCGCCACCTTCACCCCCTCCGACGCGGTGGACTGATCGCGGTGAGCCTCCCGCGGGTGGAGAACGACCTCCCCAGGGCCTCCGGGCAGGGCGACCAGGACGGCAGCCCGACCGGCCGGTGACCCGGCCGTACTCCGCGACCGAAGGCACGCCTCTCGCGGTGCTTCAGATGACGAATTCCCACGGGCCAAGCCGCTCCACGCGGGGCGGACGTTGGTACGGCGACTGCCGAGCAGCGCCTTGGCCGAGTGGTGCTGCCTTTCGGCTGCCCGGATTCTGGACTTCTGGTCCCGCCGCGGCCTGTCGGTAGGTCGCAGCAGCCGCACGCCGCCGGGCGGTGGCGGCCTGGCCCACCGAGTCGGGACGTCCGTCAGGTCCCGTTGCCGGACGAGGTCCGGGCGAACCAGGTCTGTGCCTCGTGGGTGGACAGGACCCTGGTCAGCTCGGCCGTGCCCGGGAGCATCGGGAAGAAGCGGTCGGCGTTCCAACTGCGCCGGTACATCGGCTCGTCCAGAACCAGCAGGCGGCATCCCTCCACCGTGGGGATGTCGTCGGGCAGCCCCTCGTTCCAGATACGCCCGCCGTCCGGAGCGAGGAGCTCGAAGACCCCGGTTGCGACGGTCTCGGTGCGGCCCCGGGCGGGCTCCGGGTCCGTGGCCAGTCGGACGCTCTGCGCCGAAGGCGCGGTGCCGGGTATGTGGCCGCCGCCGACGAGGACGTGGGCGAGCAGCGTGTGCAACTGGAAGTTGTCCCCGATGCCGCCGATGCGTACCTCGAAGCCGGTCCCGGTGGGCCGGTGCAGCACCACCAGGGGCTCATCGTCCAGGACCGCCAGCGCGTAGGCCAGGCACTTGAGGTCGTGCTGCTCCAGGCCTGCCAGCTCGCGGCAGGCGGGGAGGAGTGCGGACGCGTGCCGACGGCGCACCTCGGCGCTGCGGCACAGTACGGCCAGCGCGGGCGGCTGCCACTCCGCAACCGAGCACCAGGCCAGCGCCAGCCGCCTGGCTTCGTACGCGTCACTGCCCAGGCGGGCCAACAGCGCGTCGTCGATGATCTTCTCGTCGGGCTCCGGCAGTTCGTCCCCGGGCTCGCCGGCGGCGGTCCAGCGACGGGCGAACTCCAGGGCGTCGAGCAGGTCCTGGTGGACGCCGCTGAGGATCGGCTCGGCGCAGGCCGTCGGATCGGCCCCACGCTCCACGCAGAAGCCGGCCGCCGTTGCCAGCATCGGGCGCGGGCCGGTGGGCGGGAAGGCAGGGAGGAGAGCGGCCAACCGGGGGCCCGCCGCGACGAGTTCGGCGTCCGTCGCCGACTGAAGACCCTTCAACACGGCGTTGAAGGCACGCTCGGTGTGGGCACCGTCGCGAGCGGCAACGGCCTGCTCCAGCTCGGACACCGCGGCGGCCAGGCCCGGGGCCGCCTGCCTCTTCTTGAAGATCACCGGTACACCTTAGGCCCTGGGGCGGTCCGGCGTGATCGGGCCTCGGGCCGCTCACGGCTGGAGCTTCCGGACCGCCCGGCGCCGTCGAGAGTGATGACCGTCTTGCTGTCGATTCTCTTGGGCAGAGCCACGTACGCAGAGACGTGGAGCGACCATGGGCTCCAGCGCTTCCCCGCCGCCCCCGCCGGGCGGTCGGCTGTGTCGCACGGCCTCCGGCGTCGAGTTTGGGGGCTGCAGTCGCTGCGGGAAAGGCTCGGTCGGCGTTCGCCGGCGCGAGGAGGCGGGGGCTCGACCCGTTGGTTGTCTTGGCCGGCAGGTGGTACCCGTCCAGAGCATCAGTCGAACTCGGCAGCGACGGGACCTGCGGGGTGGGCGTTCTCGTCGGCGCCTTCCGTCGACGGTACGGCCCGGCGACGTACCGCGACCATGGCGACGTCGTCCCGCACCTCCCCGCAGGCATGGACGGTCAGGTCGCTCATCAGACGCTCGATCAGGCGCTGCGGCTCGTCCTCGGCGAGGAGTGCGAAACGGTCCACGGCAGGGTAGAAGACGCCCGCCGGGTCGCGGGTCTCCAGGAGGCCGTCGGTGTGCAGAAGCAGCGTGTCCCCGGGCTCGAAGGCGAAGGTGTTGACCTGGTAGGCCGTCCGGCCGCAGCCGAGGCCGAGCGGTGGTGCCGGCTGCGGTGCTTCCAGCAGGTCCACGTCCGAGCCGTGGGACCGCATCAAGTCGGGGTGACCGCAGCTGATCACGCGGACGACGGGGACGTCCTCGGGTATCTCCAGGACGAGAGCGGTGATGAACCGCTCCGAGGCGTTGCAGTCGGCCTGGTCGGCCCGCTGGGCCCGCTCGGCCTGTTCCGCCAGGTCGACCCGGCGGCGCACGCTGGTGTCCAGGGACAGGGCGACCTGTTCGAGCTCTGCGTCGCGGTGCGCGGCTTCGCGGAACGAACCGATGACGGCCGCCGCGTCGTCGACTGCCGCCAATCCGTGGCCGCGTACATCACCGATGAGCAGCCGTACCGTGCGGTCGACACGTTCGGCGGCGTACACATCTCCGCCGATCTGCGCGTGGGCGGCGGTTGAGCGATAGGCAGTGGCAATGTCCAGATCCGCCACGCGGCCGGGCAAGGGGGGCAGCAGCGCCCTCTGCGCTGTCTCCGAGACGGAGCGCACAGCGTGGAGCATGCGGTGGTCCGTGTCCCGCATGCGCCGGAAGACCAGGACCAGCGCGCAGACGACCAGCAGGACCAGCACGTCGATCGGGAGGGTCGGTGAGTTGCGCAGACCGACGTCGATGTCGACCGCGACGACGCCCAGACAGGCCAGGGCGGTCATGCCGACGGTGGTGCGCGCGTTGTCCGCCGCTGCGCTGAGCGCGGGCACCGCCACCAACAGCGCTTCCAGGTGCACATCCGCGGGGATGACCACGCCCCCGAAGGTGATGCCGAGCAGTACGGCCGAAGCGACCCCGACCGCGATGAGTGGTCGTAGCCGTACCTTCGAGAGGTTGAAGGCGAGTTCACGGTGAGTCGCGGCCCAGCCTGCGCTTGTCGTGATGTGTGTGTGCGTCGTCATGGGGATCTCCTGTCATATATGTCGTGGGGCCCGCCGAACGACCAGGTATGTGTGCCTGCTGCTCGACGGTCGGGACGGCGGGCGGCGGCCCCTGGCGCTGCCGCCTGGAACCAGCGGGCGTCCGCGGCGTCGTGGCCACGATGCGTCGAGGGGGGTGTGGGCCGCACCCTGGGCTGCCGTCGTCGACCCGTCACTGCGGAGTGCCGTCGTGGAGTTGCGCGAAGAGTTCTGCGTTGTGTGCATAGTCGACCGGGACGTCGATGACGGTGATGCCGGGGTCGCAGAGTCCGCCCGGGTCGAGGGACCTGCGCAGTTCGGTGTCGAAGGCATCCATGGACTCGGCCCGTATTCCTCTGGCGCCAAACGCCCCCGCGTACAGGGGGATGTCGTACTCGCCGGGCCGGACACCGGTGGTCCTGCCGTATTTGAGGTGCTCCTGGAAGGCCACCATGTCGTAGGCGTTGTCCCGCATGACCACGTGGGTGACGTGCAGGCCCAGGCGGGTGGCGGTCTCCATCTCCGGCGCGCTGGAGAGGAACCCGTCGTCTCCGGAGACCGACACCACCTGGGTCCCCGGCCGCAGCAGCGCGGCGGTCATCGCCTGCGGCAGGGCGGCCCCCGGTGTCTGACGGCCGTTGGAGAGCACGATGTGTCGCGGCTGGTGTCCGCGGAAGTGACGGGCCAGGTAGATGTGCGGGCCCGTGTCGGACACCACGGTGGCGTCGTCGTCCACACTGTCGGCGATCTTCAGGATCACCGCGGCGGGATTGAGTCCGGCAGCGGTGGCCGGGGCCGCTCTGGCCTCCTGGTCGATGGCGGCCAGGGCGGCGCGCTGTTCGGCCACTGCACCTCGGGTCCGGTCGCCGATCGGCAGCCCGGAAAGCTCCCCTGACAGCTCGCCGACCGTCGCGGCCACATCACCCTGCAGTTCCAGCGCGGGCCGGTAGTGGCTGCTGATTTGGGCGGGCAGTGCATCGATGTGGACGACCGTACGGGCCGGGTCGGTGTTCCACAGGCCCGGGTCGTACTCCGCGGGGTCGTAACCGACGGTGATCAGGACGTCGGCGTGTGCCAGCAGGACGTCCCCGGGCTGGTCGCGGAAGAGGCCGACCCGGCCGGCGTACTGCTCTTCCAGTGTGCGCGGGACGACGCCCGCCGCCTGAAAGGTCTCCACCACGGGCAGGCCTGTGACGCGGATCAGTTCGCGCAGCGCGGCGCACGCCTCGGGATCTGCCCCACGCAACCCGGCCAGCAGCACGGGTTGCTGTGCGGCGCGGATGATCTGTGCGGCTCGGTGGATGTACTCGGCGGGAGCGGCACCGGAGGAAGGCGGCCTGTGCGGCCGGGCGACGGTTGCGGAGGTGGGCGTGCCTGCGACATCAGCAGGCATCACCACCGCGGCCGCACCACGGGGTGGCGTGACCGTCGCACGCAGGGCGTTGGCGATGGTTTCGGGGACCTCGTCGGGGTCGTTGACCTCGCGGGTGTAGGTGGTGACCAGTCGTAGTGCGGCAAGGGCGTCCAGCGGCCGGTGGGTTCGCTCGGGGCGGTCCCGGCGGGGTGCGGCACTGTGCAGAGCGATCACCGGGTACTGCTCGGTCGTCGCCGTGAGCAGAGCGGACATCAGGTTGGGGATGCCGGCTTCCGAGGTGACCAGGACAGCTCCGGGTGTGCCGGTCAGCAGCCCCACAGCGGCGGCCATCAGGGCCGCGCTCTGTTCGTGGCGACAGACCACGAGTTCGAGGCCGCCGGCAGCCAGGGCCTCATGGACGCCGTCGAAGCTGCTTCCGGGGACGCCGAAGATGTACGGCACGCCGTACTGCGCCAGGGTCTCGCCCATGCGTTGGGTCGCGTGGACGGGCGGGGTGGACATGGTGCCCACCGCCTCTCTTGATGGGTGGGGTCGCGCAACGATCGTGGGCGGTTGCCGCGCGGGTGTGGCGGCGCCGCCGAACAGGTCGGCTGCGGGTGCGCTCGGCCGACGGACCGCCGTCCGGTCCGCCACCGAGCCGCCAGTGCAGAAGGCAGCCTCAGTGGCTGAGGTTCCGTCGAGCGGTCAGGGGCGGGACCATGGCGGGCCGCTCGCTTCCGCGGTGTGACGCGGGAGGTACGGCCGACTGTGTGCCGCCGGCACTCCGCCGTGCCGAATCACTCATCACGGTAGGCGAAGCCCCCGTCCGACGGCACCACGTGAATGCGTAGTCCGCCGATGGTGCGGCGTCAGGGCCGATCCATGTCCCCGGATACCGGGTGGCTGTCCTGCAGCAGTCGGGCGAGCTGGGTGCGCGAGGAGACCTTGAGCTTCCGGAAGACTTTGCGCAGGTGATAGTCGACCGTGCTCGCGCTGATGAACAGTTGGGAGGCGATCTCGGCGTTGGTCGCTCCCTCGCCCGCCAGCGTCGCGACACGTCTCTCCTGGGGAGTGAGCTGCTCGTCGAAGGGAGACCGGCGCTTAGGGGTGGGCTCGCCGGCTGCTGACAGTTCGCTGCGAGTCCGGTCGGCGAAACCGTCCATGCCGAACCGCACGAACATCTCGTGCGCCTGCCGCAGTTGGCCTCGTGCCTCGACGTGGCGGCGCTCGCGCCGCAGCCACTCCCCGTAGAGAAGGTGCACGCGGGCCACCTCGGCACGAAGGCTGGTGCGCTCACACTGATCCAGGGCCGTCCGGTACAGGTCCTCGGCGTCCGCGCCGACGGCCAGCAGAGCCCGGCAGTGTGCCTCGACGCCTGCGGCCCAGTGGCTGGAGCAGAGGCGGGTCGTCCGGCACAGCTCCCGCAGCGCCTCGTCGGCCAGGTCCTGGTGCGCGGTTCGTACGGCCGCCTCGATGAGCTCGGCCAGTGCCCAGTTGCGGATCCGCTGGACGCTGGAGTCGGCGCCGGCCTGGCGGGCGGATTCCAGCGCCAGATCGTACCGGCCCGCACCGTTGTGGAGCACGGCGCCGGCCCATTGCAGGTAGGTCAGCGCCATGCCTTCGCCCCGTAGCGTCGCGTCCCGGGTCGCGGTACGGATCGCTGCGGCGGCCTCATCCACCCGGCCGCGAAAGACAGCAAGCCCCACCTCCGCGTACGGGACGGGGCCTGCCCCGGTCATGGCGGTGACGTCGGCGGCGGTCCCGGCCAACGACGCGGCCTGCAGAAGTTCCCCGCTCAGCAGGTGCAGCCCGGCGCGTGTGGCCGCGGCCATCGGGAGAACACTGAGCGCCCCTCGCTCCTCGCAGGATCGCAGCAGCCGCGTGGCCAGCAGTCGCCATGCCTGGTCGTCCCAGAGAAGCCCGGCACCGTGGCCGGCCAGCCACAGCCAGTACAGCGCCTCCTCGGGGGCGAGTTCCTCCGTGGTGAACGCTGACACCGCTCGGCGCAACACCGGAACCGCGGCGTCGCGGCCTTCGGCGATCAGGAGCGTCAGTCCGTCCAGCAGGAGGTCGGACGCGCGTGGCACGGCCGCCGCGGGCACCCGGCGAGCGCAGCGGGCGACCTCCGCGATTGCGCACTCGTCGCCCAGCCGGCCGGCAAGCATTGCTGCGGCCAGGGCCTGCAGATAGACGTTCCTGGCGCAGGAGACGTCGATGGACTCGAAGCGGCGGGCAGCGCGCAGCAGCACGGAGGTGGCGCCGCCGCCGAAACTGTGGGCCAGGGCGATCTGCCCGCGCAGCAGCTCGCTGTTGGCGGCCCGCAGCTCGTTCGCGGGTCCTCGTTCGGCCAGGGCGAGCAGGTGCAGAGCGCTGTCGTAAGCCCCGGCCTGCTGTTTGGCGCGTGCTGCGCGCAGCGCCCGCTCCGCCATGGCGGCGGGGTCGGCAGTGAGCGCGACCGACCGCTCCAGGAATGCCGCGGCGGCAGCGATACCGCCGCGTGCAAGGGCCCGGTGAGCCGACCCCTCGAGCTCCGTTGCGGCCTCCTCGTCGAAGCCGGCGGCGGCCTGTGCGCGGTGCCAGGCACGCCGGTCAGGGTCCGACGGGCCGGTGACGTCGGCCAGAGCCCGGTGCGCGGCCCGCCGCTGCGACGGCGAAGCTGCCCGATAGACAGCCGACCGCACCAGGGGATGGCGAAAGACCACCTGTGTGCCGATGGACAGCAGCCCGGCGGCCTCGGCGGCTGCCGAGGCCGAGGCCCCGATGCCCAGACGGGCGGTCGCGCGCCACAGCAGCGCGGATTCGCCGGTCGACTCCGCCGCGGCCACCAGAAGCAGCATTCGGGTGGCCGGGGGAAGGCCGAGGGCCCGGCTACGGAAACTGTCCTCGATCCGCCCCGGCAGCGCTGCGGTGTCCGTCGGGCCAAAACCGCCCGCGAACCCGGCAGCCGTGATGGTCCAGGGCAGTTCCAGCAGGGCCAGCGGATTGCCCTGGGCCTCCGCTGCGATCCGCTCCACGATCCGTTCGTCCAGCGGCACGTGCAGCGCGGAGTGCAGCAACGCGCGGGCGTCGCCCGGACCGAGGCCGGTCAGTTCCACCTCCTGCAACCCGCGCAGACCCCCGCCGGCCCGGCGGGTGGCGAACACCATGCCGAGGGGCTCCGCACCGACGCGGTGCGCCACAAACGTCAGCGCCTGGGCCGAACCGGAGTCGAGCCACTGAGCGTCGTCGATCACACAGATGAGCGGCGTTCGGGCCGCTGCCTCGGACAGCAGTCCCAGCACAGCCAGGCCCAGCAGGAAGCGGTCGGGTGCCGTCCCTGTCCGCAGTCCGAAGGCCGCAGCCAGGGCGTCCTGCTGCGGTGCGGGCAGGTGCTCCAGCGTGGCCAGCAACGGCGCGCACACCTGGTGCAGCACCCCGAAGGGCAGCTCCGCCTCCGCTTCGACACCTGCGGCCCGCACCACCTGGAAGCCGACCGCAGTCGAAGCCATGTGGTCGAGCAGCGCGGACTTGCCGATACCGGGCTCGCCCAGGACGACAAGGGCGCCACCTCGACCCGACCTGACGGCGTCCTGCCAGCGGTCGAACAATGCACACTCGGCACGCCGGCCCAGAAACACCGCGGGATGCCCCGGCAGCAGCATGGTCCCAATCTACCTGCGGCCTCCAGCCCTCGCTTTTCTGTCGGCAACCGCTGAAATCGGGCTCTCGATCACTCTCCGAGCAGCGGCAACGGCGATCGGCGGGCATCTGTGGACGGTGCGGCCCCTGCAGCCGACGCTGCCTGTCGCGGCGGACGGTTCGACCCGGCGGCCCGTGGAGGCGGGGTTGCGGCGCGACGGACCCACTCACCAGCGCACCGGCCTCAGGGACCTGTTCCATGCCCTGGCCTGGGCTCACGGTCGCGTCACAGGGGCTGCTCCGTCCAAACGATCTTGCCGGTCGGGGTGTAGCGGGTCCCGACGGACCGGGTGAGCTGGGTGACGATGCACAACCCGCGGCCTTGCTGGTCACTGACCGTCGGGTGTCTGGGGTGCGGGGCGGCGCTGCTGGTGTCCGCCACTTCGCAGATGAGCATGTGGTCCCGGATGAGGCGCAGTTCCACCGGACCGCTGGAGTAGCGGATGGCGTTGGTGACGAGTTCGCTGACCACCAGGGTGGTGGTGGCGTCGAGGCGGTCCAGCGTCCACGCCGCCAGTTGCCGCCGCGTCCAGTTGCGGGCCTCGACCACGGCCGCGGGGTCGTGCGGGATGGGAAGGCAGGCCACGTCGTCGGGCGCCAGCGCCTGGGTGCGGGCGATGAGCAGCGCTGGGCTGTCATCGGTGAGCAACCGATCCAGCAGGAGGTTCCCGGAGACCTGCCAGCCCGGCCACCCCGGGTCCTCCTGGAGCTGCGAGGGCTGCGACCCGGGTTCCGCCAGGCCAGGGCCTTGGCTGCTGAGCAGCAGGGTGGTGCCCGGCGGGACATCGAATTCGGTGGCCTCGAAGAGGTGGTCCGACGAGCCGAGCGCCGGGTGGGCCGCGACGTCGGGAGCGCTCACGGTTCCGTCCGTGGCGATCACATGGATGGCGACAGCGCCCGCACGGGAGACGGTGCAGTGCCTGCTCGCCGGGTCGTAGAGCAGGTACAGGCAGTGGTCGCCGGTCTCCTGCCCCTCGCCGGAAGCGGCGGGGGTGCAGGCAGCGGACGACCGGTCCTCCGCCGCTGCCGCGTTCGCCCTGGCCAGCAGCTCGGACGGCTCCATGTCCAGTGCGGCCAGTGCCCTGATCACCGCCCGCAGCCGGCCCATCGCGGCTGCGGCGAGCAGACCCTCGCCGTGGGCGACGCCCACCACCAGGGCGATGCGCGCACTCGGCAGCGGGACGGCGTCGAACCACGCTCCGGGAGACCCTTCAGCCGAGACCTGCCCATGGGTGGCCTCCACCGCGCTGACCTCGGGCAGTTCCTCCTGCAGCAGGGAATGCTGCAGCAGCCGGCCCAGGGACTTCTCCTGGGCACTGCGCCTCACCAGGTCCAGGCACCGGGCGGCGCGTGCCGCGAGGTCGCCGGCGACCCGCAGGTCCTGCGCCTCGAAGGGCGGCGAGTCGGCGCGCCGGTACAAGGTCACCAGCCCGAGCACCGCGCCCTCGACGGCCAGTGGCAGCACGATCATGGAGTGCATGCCGGTCTCGGCGATACAACGCGCCCGATCCGGATCCCGCGCCAGCCAGTGGGGCTGCGGGCTCAGCTCCCGGACGACTCGCGGCCGCAGATCCCTGACGCTCTTGAGGTACGGGGTCTTGGACGGCAGCCGGCTCACCTCGCCGACCATGTACGCGGCCCCACCGGCCTTGAGCGGTACGGACCGGAAGGCGGCGCGGCGGAAGGCTGCATGGATGTCCCAAGGCCCTGGCGGGGCGGTGTCCCCGTGCAGTGCCAGCTCCGAGACCTCGACCGCGGCCAGGTCGGCCAGGCCGGGCACGGCGTTGTCGGCCAGCGCCTGCGCGGTACGGAAGATGTCCTGGGCGGCTTCCGCCGGAGCGGCCGGGGACGACGTCGTGCGGGGGGACGGTGGAGCAAGGGGAGCAAGGGAGGCAAGGGGAGTCATGACGACCTCCTGGGGTGGCGTTCTGCCGGGGTGACCTGACGTCTCCCAGCGTGCGCCCCGCCCCGCCGTACCGGATCGGCGCTCTTCCGCAGCAATCCCTCCGTGATCCCCACCCCCGCGACTGCGGCCGGGCCGCAGCGCCTTGCGGGTCACCCGCAGACTGTCTGTGGGGCCGCCGCAGGCCTCCCTCTCGAACCGACCGCGACCCGCTCGGTGGCCTACCGTTGCTGCTATGGACGTCGTATGCCCCGGCACCGACGCAGGCGCCACCCCACGGACGACCGTGGTGCTCGCAGACGACCATCTGGTCGTCCGGGCAGGCATGCGGTTGCTGCTCTCCCAGGATCGGACGTTCGATGTCGTCGCCGAGAGCGGTACGGTCGACGAAACGCTGCAGGCCGTACACGGACACCGTCCCTCCGTGCTGGTCCTGGACCTGACCATGGGCGGCCGTTCGAGCCTGCCGGTGATTCCCGACATGCTGTCCGCATCACCCGAGACGCGGATCCTGGTCCTCACGATGCAGGAGGACCCGGCGTTCGCCCGTGAAGCCCTGCGGGCCGGCGCCACCGGGTACCTCCTCAAAGAGGCGGCCGGCGAGGAGTTGCTGGCCGCGGCCCGCCAGGTGTCCAGGGGCGCCACCTATGTGCAGCCGGCCATGGGCGCCCGTCTGGCCATGACCGGCGAAGGGGCCGACGGCACAGATCCGCTCACGGGACGCGAGGTCGAGGTGCTCTCCCTGCTCGCGCTCGGCCACACCAACCAGGAGATCGCACGGCGCCTGTATGTGTCCGTGCGGACGGTGGAGACCCATCGGGCCCGGATCCGGGACAAGCTCCACGTCGAGACCCGGGCCGAGTTGATCACGGCGGCCCGGGAACGCGGGCTGCTCACGTGACCTGGGCGCTGCCGGAGGGGGCCCGGCTGGTCACCGAGGCGGCCGGGACCGTGCTGCTGGTGGCCTCCCTGGCGCTGGAGGTCACCGACCAACCGCTCCAGTCCGAACTTGTCCTCTCCCTGGCGGCCGCGATCCTCTTCTTCACCGCAGCCTCCATGTCCACCATGGCGCGGCGGACCTGGCTGGCGATCGTCGGCGGGATCTCCTTGATGCTGGCGGTGGGGGTTGGCCCGGATCACCGAGGAGCCGATCCTCAACATCCTGCATGTCGCGCCGCTGATGCTGATCGCCTTCGCCGCCTCCTCCGGCCGCCGCACGACACTGCGCCGCCGCCAACTGGAGCGCGAGCGGTCCCGGGCGCGCCGCGACGGTGAGGAGCGCGAACGCCGCCGATGGGCACGCGAGCTGCACGACGACACGCTCCAAGAACTGGGCGCGGTGCAGGTCGTGCTGGCCTCCGCGGCCGCCGGCGGGCAGCCTTCAGCCATCCGGGAGGCCATCGACCAGGCGCGCAGCCTCGTCAGCAACCAGATCGCCTCCCTGCGCCACCTGATCTCCGAGCTGCGCCCCGCCGTCCTCGACCAGCTGGGGCTGCGGCCGGCCATCGAGGCGCTGTGCCGGCGCGTCTCCGAGACCTTCGGGGTCCAGGTGGACATCAGGGTGGCACCGGACTGGGACTCCTTCGCCGGTGGGCTGAGCTCGGAGGCCCAGGTCCACGTCTACCGGATCGTGCAGGAGGCGGTGACCAACGCGGTGAAGCATGCCGACCCGCAGAGCATCCTGGTGGAACTGCACGGCAGCGGCCGGGTCCTCACCGCGTCGGTCACGGACGACGGCACCGGAATGCCACCGCACCTCGGCGGTCCCAAACCGCCTTCCACGGGCATGGGTCTGTGGGACATGAGGGAGCGCGCCGACCTGCTCGACGCGCAGCTCAGGATCAGCACCAGCGCGGGCGGCGGGACCCGCGTCACCCTGCGGGTGCCGCAGGGCCGGGGGACCAAGGCCTAGGCTGCCCACGTCACCGGCGTCGTCCCGGCGAGCACGGCTGTGCCTGCTCCAGCGGCTGATGGTGTGGCCGCCCCGGTCACCGGCACGGCCGTGTGCCCGCCGGGGGATTGGGCCGAGACAGTGCTGCACGCCATCCGGGGTGGCGTCTCCGGAGTGCTCGGCCGGTGTCCAGCAGTCGTTCCGGGGCGGGTGCACCGCCCGCGAATGAGCGTCACAGTCGGCCGAGAGGCAGGGGCCGGCCGAGTCGGTCCAGATGTCAGACCGCGCCGATACCATCCCCGGCTATGACCGACGGCGTACTCGACTACTCGCAGCCCGGACCCTTCACGACCCTGGATGCGACGCAACTGCGGCTCATCGAGCAACTGCCGGACGACCCCGTCGGCATCTGCCTCGCTGTTCAGGGCCTGGTCATCCAGCCCACGGAGGCCAGGACCCTGGGGATTCCTGAAGATCGGATCGCGGAGAAGAACATCCGGCCGGTCAATCAACTCATTGCCGTGCTGACGGCCCTGGACCCGGCTCCGCTGCACCGGCCGCGAACGCCCGAGACGCGGGTGATCGGCACCTGCCGTCACTTCGCCACGATCGCCTGCGCGATCCTGCGGGCCCGGGGCATCGCCTCCCGCGCCCGGTGCGGCTTCGGCACCTACTTCCGGGAGGGGCTAGGCCTCGACCACTGGGTCACCGAGTACTGGCACCATGACCAGCGTCGATGGGTGCGCGTCGACACCGAACACCTCGGCAGGGACTTCGTCGCCCACCCGGACGACCTCGCGCCGGGCGAGTTCCTCACCGGTGGCGAGGCATGGGCCCAACACCGAGACGGAGTGATCGACCCGAACACGTTCGGCACCGCCGGTACAGATCACGCCTGGGGGCCGCATGAGATCAGCGGCAACGTCGTCCGCGACCTCGCTGCACTCTGCAAGCTGGAGACGCTGAACTGGGACGAGTGGGGCCGTATGACCGCGGCCTACCAGGGCAGGACCGGACCCGACTACGACCGGCTGATCGACCTGGTCGCCGATGCCTGCTCCGAGGACGATGCGCCGACACTGACCCGCCTGTTCGTCAACCCGGACCTGGCCGTCCCCGAGCACATCATCGGTTGAGGCCGACCCGGGACCGTCCGAGGAGGTGCCCCCTCGCACGAGGGGGCACGGAGGAGCAGGAAGTCGAGCTGCTCACGCCGGCCCGGTTCACCGACCACGCCGATCCCGAACGCGGATGGCACTGGGCCGCGCAGGGTGCCCGGCTGCGTCTCTCCATCAACTGGGCCATGAACGGTGAACTCGGCACGGAAGGCCGTGGCCGACCCGCTCGATGAGCATCTCGCCGAGCGGCGCGCGTGCCTGCCCGCGCCAGGGGTTTGTTGACGCGCCCAGGTGTCGGAGCTTCGCCCGGTGCGCTCACGTTCCGTCTACTTCAAGCCATCCACCGATGTGCGCCAGGACCTGTCCAACCACGTCTTGCACCGGCCGGTCGTCCGTGGTCACGCGCAGTTCGCCGGCCCCGGCACGCTCAAGCGCTTCGGCATCGTGTGCCGCCCGCTCGGCGATGCGCTGCAGTGCACCGTGGCTCAGCCCCCTGATCTCGTCACCTGGCACCACCGGTCCGCCGCCCCGGCCCCGCTGGGCAACCCGCTCCGCCAGAGTCGCGGGCCCGGCGTGGAGTCGGCACACGGTCAACGTCGCTCCAGGAAGCAGGTCCGCGTACCTGCTCACCGTGTCATCACGGTCGGCGTCTCCAGAAACGATCAGATACCGGGCTCCGTCCTCGCGATAGCCGGCCCAGAGTGCGGCAAGGTTGCGCGCCTTGAGGCGGTGGTACTCGGGATCGTCGTCCGCAGCGGGCCGCACGGTGCCGATCTGCTTGAGATCGAGATAGGCGACTGGGACGCCGGCACGGGCAACCTGCCTGAAGACCTCATAGCCCACGGTCGACTTTCCGACTGCGGTCGCTCCGGAGAACCACAGCACGGCGGCCGGGGCTGCTGCGGAGACCGCTGTCGCGACGGGATCAACGCTGCCGGACGTCAACGCCGGGGCAGCGTCCGGCCGGCTCCCGACCTGCTCGATGACCAGCCGGGCCACTTCGGGCACGGCGAGCCCGTCGGTGTCCACGCAGATGTCGGTGAGGCCGCTGCTGTCCAGCGCCATCGCGCCGGCTACGGCCTCGTCTGCCAGCTCCGGAGCGAACCATCCGCGTGCCAGGAACCGCTCCTTGAGCTCACCGGCGCCGACCCGCAACCGGCACAGCGTCCACGAGGCGTCCGGGAGCAGTTCCGTGTACTCGCGAACCTCGTCCACGGTGTCGACAAAGCCCGCCAGAACCAGGCACCGGGTTCCCGACGACCGGAAATTGGGCCACATCGCGGCGAGGTTCCGCGCCCGGAGCCCATGAGTGCCGCCACCAGGGATCAAGGCGATCTGGTCGAGGTCAAGAAAACCCGTCTTGACGCCGCTGCGACTCAGCTGGGTGAACACCTCCCAGCCCACGGAGGTCTTCCCCACACCCGACGGCCCGCAGAGCCACACCACGCGCACATGCTCACTGGTCACTCGGGAGACGCTAGCGGCCTGTGGCAGCCGTCGACGACCGATTTTCGCCAGGAGCCCGGACACGGCGCGGCCTGCGACAGGGCAAGGAGTCTCTCCTTGTATCTCTGCCGGACGACAGTGCCGCAACACGTAGCGAGGTCGCCCACGGCACTCAATCCAGCATCAGACCCGGCTCGCAACGTTGCCGGTGAACGTGCACTCGGCCATGGGGTGACGTGCAGAGAGCGGAGCTCCTCGGTGGGGCCGAGGGTTCCCGCCCTCTGCCGGCTCTTGATTCACTCGCGCTACGGCGCGGTCTTCCGCTGACGTGGATGGAGGGCCAGGGCACGAGCCCCGGTTGGAGCAGCCGGACACCGTACGTACGCATCCTCGGTGATGTGCACAGCGTTTCGGCCGGTTCGCCGGCCGGCCTCATCCCCGGGCACGCATGCCTGCTCACGCTCCTCGGCAGCGTCGAGTGTCCGACCGACGACCACACCCTGCGCCACGCCTTCCCGCCCGCGGCATCACCGGTTCCGAGATGATGCCGCGGGCGGGTCAGGCGGCGGTGCGTGTGACGCTGTGGCCACTGCGTGGGCGGCGTCTGCCAATTGACGGTGGGACAGCACCCGTCAGGCCCGGCGGCCTGATGGGTGCCGGCAGTCCGGACCGGTGACGTGGTTGGCCGTGGCGTCAGGACGGGGAGACCGTCGGTCAGGCGGCGCTCGTGGTCTGGGCTCCCGTGGCGCTGTTCGCCAGCCACTGCGACCAGGAGAGGTTGAAGGCGGCGTAACCGTTGTCGCCGGCGGCCTTGCCCCGGGGGGAGCCGGTGATGGTGACCGGGTCGCCCTGCTTCACGTAGTCGTAGAACCACTTGGCGTCGGCGAGCGACAGGTGGACACAGCCGTGCGAGCCGTAGCTGTGACCTGGCTGCGGGTCACCGGTCGAGTAGTGGACGTAGGTGCCCGAGTAGGTGAGGTGGACGTCCCAGGGCAGCGTCAGGTCGTAGAACTCCGGATTTTTCGGGTCGCAGGTGATGCCCACGCTGCAGGAGGTCATCCGCACCGACCGCGCCTTGTCGAGTACGGCCATGGTGCCGTCCCAGGACGGGAAGCTCGGGCTGCCCGCATCGATGGGCATCGTGCGTATCAGCGCATCGTTGCGGTAGACCTTCATCGAGTGCCCCGGCACGTCGACCGTGGCCTTGACCGCGGCGCCGATGGTGAAGCTGTGGTGGTAGTCGTGCGTACCGTAGCGTCCGTTGCCGTCGCCCACGCCGTCGAGGGCGGCGTCCACGGTCACGTGTGCGCCCGACGGCCACATCTGCTCGGGCCGCCAGTCGACGCGCCGGTCGCTGAACCAGTGCCAGGCTCCGGTGACCGGTACCGACGACGAGACCTTGAGATGCTGCTCGACGGCCTTCCGGGCCTTGGCCGCTACCGGGTGGGTGAAGACGACGGAGACCGGCATCGCCACGCCCACGGTGGCGCGGTCTGCGGGGGCGAGCGAGTCCAGCAGCAGCGGCGGGCCCGAGGGCCGCGTCGGGGAGGGACTTGACGACTGCACCGGCGAGGGGCTCGACGACAGGCTGGAACCGGCCGTCGGCCGGGCGCTTCCCCCGGTACCCACGCCACCGTCGAGGGCCGCCGCCGACCCCGAGGCCGACCCGCCCGCGCTACAGGCACACGCGCTCGCCGATATCGCCCCCGCCAGCAGCACCACAGCCGCCCGACTTCTGAACCGTCGCATGCCTGTACCCACTCCGCTCACTTGCGCCAACAGCACTTCCCTAGACTCCGGGCCCCACTGAATGGTTCCCAGTGCGCTCATGAGATACGACACAGTGGGAATCGCCCGGGCCAGGTCCGGAGCGCACCGGCGCCCCCGGACGCGGGGGAGGCTGCTCGCCGGCCCGGCCCACGCGGCCGGTCTTTGACGCCGCGCCATCGACGACGGCACCGCCCACCGGGAACATCCGGCTGCCGGGTGCGGCGTCGGACCCGTGGAGACAGCCGGCCACAACGCTGCTGGGAGAGTCCCGCCTTGGTCTCCGGGATGCCGTACAGGGGCACAGCTGGTGGGCCTGCTGGTGCCGCCGGCGGGCGGGTTCGTGGTCGCCGAGGTCTTGGTGGGGTCGCTGAGGGGGTCGGGGACCGAGCCTGGCGCCGGGGCTGTCTGTACGAGACCCGAAAGGGAACCCAGGCCGAGGCGGCGGGCGATCTGCGCGGGCCCGCACAGGTACTGCACCTGTTCGGCGCCTACGACCTGGGCGGGCGCGTGATGTGCCGCTGATTGCGCCGGCGACCGCGCAACCAGGAGGAGAAGCCCGCGCTGCTCCCTCGGGACCGTCAGTGAACGTATCGCGCCGGTGGGCCGGCTCTCCTGCCCGTTGCGTGCCCGATCCGGCGGGAAGCGGCGGAGAGTCACGGAGGTGCCGTGTCTCTCGTCTTCCACCGTGGTGCTCTACAGCAGCGGAGTACGGCAATCACCGTGACCGTAGCCGCCGCCCGCGTCGACCATGGGGCGGATGGGCTGCCGTAGAGGCACCCGCGGCGAAGATGCGGACGGCGTTCTACCCGTGATGTTCGTTCCGGCCGTCGTCGAAGACGAAGAGTGGTTTGGCGCCATGTGCCGGTGTTTCGGCGAGCGAGATGGCTTCAGTGAAGCGTTCGAGCGGGAACGGCCGGCCTTCGGGGATGCTCAGCACTTCATCCGCGACGAGATCGCGGACCTGGGACAGCGCGCGCAGCGCATCCGCAGCTGAGGAAGTGCCGAACCAGCGGTTCAGCCAGAAGCCGCGGACGACCTTGGTCTCGTAGATGACCGAGCGCGCAGACAACGGAATCGTCAGCGCTGCCGGGTCGGTCTGCCGATGGGTCGAGAGTGCGCCGTAGACCATGACCTCTCCTCCAGGAGCCAGCGCCTGGGACACCTGGGCACCCACATGGCCCGCCACACAGTCGATGGCCTTGCGCACGCCTTCCGGTCCTGCGATCTCGGCCACCCGCCGCACCAGGTCCTCGTCCTCGGTGCAAATGACCTCGTCGCCGCCGAGCGCCTTGATCTCCGCAACGGCATCGCGCCGCCGCACGACATTGATCGTCCGAATGCCCAGATGCCTGGCCAGCTGAATGACCAGCCGGCCGACGGTGGAGCCCGCGGCCGTCTGCAACATCCATTCACCCGGCTGTACGTCGAGTTCGCGTGTCACCAGTAGCAGCGCGGTCAACGGATTGACGGCGAGTTGGCAGGCGTCGGAATCGCTCAGATTGTCGGGGGCCGGCAGGAGCCTTCGTGTGTCGGCAACAAGGTATTCCTGCCAGGTGCCGGCCACATGCGGCCCGGGTACCGCCGGGACCGCAACGGTCACCACGCGCTCGCCGATCTTGAGTCCCTCGGTGTCCGAGCCCAGGGCCTCAATACGGCCCACGCATTCCATGTGACCCCCGACGGTGGGAAACTCGGGGGTGAAACCGTAGCGGCCACGCAGCACATGCAGATCGCTGGCGTGAATCGGAGTCGCCTTCACGCGGATCAGCGCCTGGCCGGCTTCCGGTGTGGGAACGGGCCGGGATTCCAGCCGCAGGACATCGGCCGGCTCGCCAACCTCTCCGGCTACGAGCGCGCGCATGGATTGCGGCATGGGCATGAGATCTCTCCTTGAGCCGAGGTCGGCATCGACCGACGGGGCGGCGAAGTGCCGGACGTACCGTGTCCGGGCAAAGTGCTCACCCAAAAAGCCGAGAGAAAAGCAGGACCGACAGCAGTGGACGGTGGTTCATCACGAGATGTTACGTCTGTCCCTCTCTGTTCTGGTGTACGACAGCGGTGTGGGGAATCGGCTCACCGCACACCGCCGAGGTGCGGTCATCGACGAAGCCACTCGCTCCGTACTCACCGAGGCGGATGAAGTCCTGGTCCTCGTACGGAGCGCGCACACAGGCCGGCACCGTGTGTCGCTCGTCGAGCCGAGCTGAAAGCGCGCGGGGGAGGCGGCGACACAGCCTGGTCTGCGCACCGGCAAGCGATCTCCGGCCGGGCCGGTTCCGTGCCAGACGGTCGTTGCGGTCTGTCCCGGGCGCTCGAGGGCGCCATCCTGGGATGGCATTTCCGCAGATCAGGGGTTTCTGCCCAGCCGGTGCCGCGACAGGCAATGGTCGCTCCGACGCGACGCCCGGCAGCCCCGGCTCTTCGAGCAGAGGTACCCCCGCTCGCCGGGAGCCCGCGTATGTCCAGTGCGAGGACTGCGGACCGGGGAGCGCGCTCCCCTGAGCTCCCGGCTCCGCTCGGGCAGGGGGACCCGATGGCGCCGCTCCCTGACGGGCGGACGTTGCCTGCCACGTTCACCAGGAATGCACTGGTCGGACGGCCCGATTGGTGTCGAAGCTCAAGGAGGGCCCGCAATGCTGAATCCGGCGCGAAGCCTGCCGGCCCACTACGGGGTTGATCACCCCGTGGGCATGTCAAGATGGCGGTGTCAGCTGCCGGGCTCGTGCGGTCTGCTGTTCCGGGCTGTGCAGAGCCCCGGGCCGGCGACCGTCCTCGGGCGGATACGGGTGGGATCGAGGGGCCGGTGCGAGTCTGCGCCGTCGGATGACGAGGGGTTGCCATGGGGCAGCGTTGGTCGCGGCTGTGGCCGCAGCGGGTCTTCGCGGACCCGGTCGAGGTGGAGCTCGTGGCCATCGGGTTGATCAGGACCACGGCCGACGATCTGCCGCAGCGCGGGCATCGCTCGGTCGCCCATCTCGAGGGCTGGCTCAGCGGCCTCGACGCCGAGGGGCGCGACGGGTCGATGCGTGTCCTGGCCGAGGTGCTGGCCTGCCGAGCCGCGTATCTGGTGGTGGAGACCTGCGGAGGCGATATCGCCACGGCCAAGGCGAAACTCGGGCAGGAAGCCGCCGACGCCGCGGAGGCCGCCCGCCTCGCCGACATTCCTCGTCCTGCCGAGCCGACAGCGCTGGCGCTGACGTGGCTGGGGGTGGGGGCCCTCGAAGCCGCAGGTGCGCGGTCCGTGCAGGTGCTGCTGGACGCCGAACACGGCGAGTGGTTCGCCGGCCGCTGGGACCGGTTTGTGGGCGCGGGGAACGCCGGGCGCGCTCATGAGTTGCTGCTGGCCCTGGCCCGCATCGTGGTGGCATCGCTCGGGTGTCTGCTGGAGGCGGACCCGGCCCGGATGACCGCCCATCTCGATGGGTGGGCGGCTGACGTGTTCCGCAGCGGCGCCGGGGTTTCGTGGTGGGTGCCCGATCACCCGGGCCGGCTCTCCGCGGAGGACGACAGCACGCAGTGACACCGCTCCGACTCCTGTCGGTTCGACGTCACCTGTCGGTTCGACGTCACCCGGGCGGACCGAAGGGCCACCCGGGGAAATCCATGCCGACCGTCACCCGGCGTCGCCGGTGCCGCCACCGGGAGTGCTCGCTCGGTGCCGGGCGGGATGAGGTCGTTGTGCAGGGGGCACTGGACGTTCTGGGAAGCCGTGGGACGGGCACATGGGACGACTCCGCCGCGCAGCCGGCGCACCCGAACACGTCCCCCCGAACGTGTGCAACTGCAGCCGGGGCCGCTCGGCAACGGCGTCCTGGGTCGCGGGCAGCGGGACCGGAGGTCAGGCGCCCGCATCGGCGGGCTGTGCGTGGCGCTCCAGTGCCGGTTCGGGCGCATGCACCGGCAGTGAGAGCCGTGCCCTCGGGCCGTGGCGAAGCATCATCCGTACCTGCCCGAGCGTCAGCGCCAGCAGCGCGCCGAGCATCGCGCTCTGTGCCCACGGTGCCCAGTGCATCGGCTGCATCGACTCATGTGCCAACAGCGCCAGCAGCATCCCGCGTCCGGTGATCGCTGTGCCGGTGATCAGCAACGCCTCACGGCGGGGGTGCGTCTCAGCGGCGAGACGGTGGAGCAGCCAGAGGACTGTCGCGAGCTGCCCGGCGGACACCGCCAGCAGGCTGGGCGTCGGCGAGGGCGCACCGCCGACCAGCAGGGCGCAGCCCGCGGTCCAGCAGATGGCACTGAACCGGCAGGTCCAGACCCGGCCGTGGCGGACCAGGAAGGTGCGCTTGCCGAAGAGCGCGTCGCCCCGCACGTCCCTGAAGTCCTTGAGCAGGATCCGTCCGACGAAGCCGATGTAGAGCCCGAACGGCAGCAGAAGCCCATGTCCGCGTGGAAGAGGTGCCGCGGCCAGCCGTCCCAGCAGGTAGGGGACCGCGACATAGCAGGCGGGCAGGATCAGTGCTGCCACTGCGCCACGATCGGAGAGCCGGATCGGTTGAAGGGAGTAGCCTGCGCTGATGCAGAGCCCCGCCGTGACGACCAGGCCGGGCCCCGGACCCAGCAGGAACCCGCCGGCCACGGTGACGGCTGCGCAGACCAGCGCGACCACCGTCATCTCACTGCGCAGGGCGCCCGCGCTGACCAGCGGCCGGCTCGGATCGCCGGGCAGGTTCACCCGGTCGATCCGTTCGTCGGCGAGGTCGTTGACCGCCGCGGAGAACATCAGGAACGCGGCAACGGGCAGCAGGGCGCGAGCCAGCAGCAGGTGGTCGTTCGCGTGCCCGGCTCCGGCCAGTCCGAGCGCGGTGTAGACGGCGAGCAACACGAAGACCGGTGGCCTGCTCAGCGCTGTGAGCAGCCGCAGACGGGTCGTCAACTGGCTCAGCCGGGTGTCGTGAGCCACCTGTCCTGCGGGCGGCCTCACTTGTTCGACCCGTAGTGGCTCATGCCCACGAACAGCAGGACCACAGCACCGACGACCGCCAATCCGGCCAGCGCGGACACCACAGCCAGGACGATGCCGAACACCGCCCACCCGGACCGCGCCGGCCGTACCCGGGCCCGGTTGCCCGGATCGCTGGAATAACCTCGCATCGGCCGGGAGTCGGAGCTCCGCGGCGGCCGCAGGGGGTCGGACATGACGCCTCCCGGCTCTCGTCAGTGCGTCGGGCACGGTGTCCAGCATGCCGCCGCGTGCCGGGCCACGCATGAGTATGCGTACTCAGCTCGCCGCCGGGCAGGGCTGGCACAGCATCTCGGTGAAGATGTTTCCGCAGATCACCGGGCTTCAGGCCGGCAGGCGGACGGCGCATCGTGTCGGGTCGGCACCCGACTGCCGAGCTCCACAACGCAACTCCGGAGTGCTCTGCTGGGTCGCGATCGGGCCCGGCTGCCGCGCTGGGCCATCGCACGAGACCGCGAGAGCACACTCACAGCAATCGTCAATTGCATGTTGACGATGATGGATCGTCAACTTACGATTGACGCATGAGTCCACTCGACATCAGCCTCGCCGACCTGATCGCCCGTCTCGACGAGGAGCTCCCCGAAGCCAACGAACTGGCCCGCATCAGCGAGGCGAGACTGCGTGCCCAGACCCTGTCCGACCTCGGTGACCAGCTCATCGACCACTACGTCAGCAAGGCCAAGCAGACCGGCGCTTCATGGACCGAGATCGGCGACGCCATCGGGGTGTCCAAGCAGGCCGCCCAGCAACGCCACACGCCCAACGTGTTCGAGCGGTTCACCAACCTGAACCGGCACAGCATCGTGCTCGCGCAGGAGGCCGCCCGAACGTACAGGCACGACTTCATCGGCACCCAGCACCTCCTGCTCGGCCTCCTCGGCGAACCGAGGGGCCTGGCCTACGAGGTGCTGGTGGCGAAAACCGAGTCGGAGCAACACATCCGTGACGCGATCGAGGAGGCGCTGCCGCCGGCGGGGGAGAAGGCGCTGCGGGGGCACATCGCGTTCCGGCCGGAGAGCAAGGAGGCCATTGATCAGGCACGCCGCGCGTCGGCCGACCTCGGCCACGACTGGGTCGGCACGGAGCACATGCTGCTGGGCCTGATCCGCGTCGAGGAGAGCCCCGCCGCGCAGATCCTGCGGAGCCTCGGCTTCGCGTCAGGCGAGCTGCATAAGACGGTCAAGGCCGAGATCACCAAACGACTCGCCGCCCGCGACCAGCACTGACTGATCGCTTCAGACTGCCTTGACCTGCGGATCCTGCGCTCATCACCCGGTTCACCGCCTGCTCGGGGCCGTGGTGGGAACCAGGAGACCCGCACGGTGTCCTGACGGGCACGCATCCGGGGTGCACAGGCGAGTCGGTGACCTGGTCGGGAGGATCCTGGAGTCCGGCCTGGGTCCGCAGCACTGACACCGGCGGCCGCAGCGACAATCAGCAGGCAATGTGACCGACTGCTCGGGGGAACAGAATGCTGACCGGGATCGTGATCGACGCGATGGACGTCGCGCGCATGGATCACTTCTGGCTGAGCGCGACGCGGGGCCGTACGGGCGGCCTGCGGCTGCGGTTCGTGTCGGCCGTGGAGCCGAAGGCTGCGCACAAGAACCGACTCCATTTGGACTTGGCCGGGGGACCGGACTGGGAGGCCGAGGTGGCGCGCCTGCTCGCACTCGGTGCGGCGCGGGTCGACATCGGCCAGGGGGACGTCCCGTGGGACGTGCTGGCAGATCCGGAGGGCAATGAGTTCTGCGTGCTGCGTCCCGGTCACCCCGGGGTGCTCGCCGACTCCGGCCTCGTCGCGATCTGCCTCGACGTCGCCGAGGAGGACCGCTGTGCGCAGTCGGCCTTCTGGCAGTCCCATGCCGGCAGGTACGCGGTCGAACACCACGACTGGGGCGTTCGGCTGCGCCAGAGGCGCAACAGTACGGTGTCGTTGGTGATGGGGCCGCCTGCGGCGCCGAAGACGGGGCGGAACCGGCTGCGCCTGGAGATCACCCAGTGCGATGGGGAACCCGGCGAGTTCCTCGACGCCGGCGGGAACGAGTTCCACGTCACGTCCTGACGTCCGCTGCGACGCCTTCGACGGACGCCTGTCCCGCGCACGGTCGTGAGCCGATCGGCCCACATCATCAAGCAAGATCAACGCCAACGCCGAACGAGTGGCGTCCACCAGCATCGTGACAGTCCCGGTCCGGGCCGCCGGTCGGCCCCGGAGTCCGGTGGGCGAACGGTCGCTCGGGTGCGGGCACCGTGGAAGCCGGCGCTTGCGGCGAGCCGCCGCGCCGATGCTGCGGCTCGGCGGGAGCGCGGGGACGCCGTTCGTGGGGCGTGGCACCACTTCCCGATGGGCCGGGCCCTGTGGTGGGTATGCGTCCGCCTCAGTGCACAAGGCGTGCGGCACAGCAGCCCGGGAGGAGGATCGCCATGGAGATCGTGGGAGCGGGGCTGCGCCGGACGGTGGGGCTGCGTCACAGGCACCGGGAAGCGAGCACGCGAGCGCACATGACACGGTGCGCCTCGCGGTGGTGGTGGGTGCGCTGGGGGTGGTCTTCGGTGACCTCGGGACGAGCCCGCTGTACACGCTCCAGACCCTGTTCAACCCGGGCGACCCGCATCCCGTGCCGGTCACCGCGGAGAACGTGTACGGCGTGGTGTCGCTGGTGTTCTGGTCGGTGGTGATCATCGTCCTGGTCACCTATGTGCTGCTGGCGATGCGGGCCGACAACGACGGCGAGGGCGGCATCATGGCGCTGATCACCTTGCTGCAACGGCCGAGCTCACGGCCGGGCCGGCGGGCCGCCGTCGTCCTGGCTGCACTGGGCATCTTCGGCGCGTCGCTGTTCTTCGGCGACAGCATGATCACACCGGCGATCTCGGTGCTGTCCGCGGTCGAGGGGCTCAAGGTGGTCCAGCCGTCGCTGGCGAGTGCGGTCGTGCCGGTCACCGCTGTGATCATCCTGATGCTGTTCCTGGTGCAGCGCAGGGGCACCGCAGCGGTGGGCCGGATGTTCGGGCCGGTGATGGTCGTATGGTTCGTAGTCATCGGCGCATGCGGTGTCGTCAGCATCGTCGGCCACCCCGCGATCCTCAGGGCGCTGTCGCCGACCTATGCCGTGGGCTTTCTGGTCGGCCACTTCGGCACCGCATTCTTCGCTCTGGCCGCGGTCGTGCTCGCGGTCACCGGCGCCGAGGCGCTCTATGCCGACATGGGGCACTTCGGCCGTCGGTCGATCACCCGGGCCTGGCTGGCCATCGTCTTCCCCGCCTGCATGCTGAGTTACCTCGGCCAGGGCGCGCTGATCCTCGCCGATGCGCACAACATCAGCAGCCCGTTCTTCCTGCTGGTGCCCGCCTGGGGGCGGCTGCCGATGGTGCTGCTCGCCACGGCCGCGACGGTGATCGCCTCCCAGGCGGTGATCACCGGTGTACTCGGTCGCCTCCCAGGCCGCCCAGCTCGGCTACCTGCCACGTCTGCGGATCGCACACACCTCCGAGTCCACCATCGGTCAGATCTACGTCCCCTGGATCAACTGGGTGCTGATGGTCTCGGTCCTCACCCTGGTCTTCGCCTTCCGCAGCTCCACGGCGCTGGCCTTCGCATTCGGCATGGCGGTCACCGGCACCATCACCATCACCACCCTGCTGTTCTTCTACGTCGCCCGTACGAAGTGGGGCACCTCTGTGTCGTTGCTCGCCGTCGGTGCGACCGTGCTGCTCCTGGTGGACCTGCTGTTTGTGGCAGCCAACCTGACCAAGCTCGTCCATGGTGCATGGCTTCCGCTGCTGATCGGCATTGCCGCGTTCACCGTGATGACGACCTGGCAGCGCGGCCGCGCCCTCGTCACCGCTGAACGGGCACGGTGGGAAGGACCGCTGCGCGAATTCGTCGACCAGCTCCACAACAGGAAGGTGTCGGTGCTCCAGGTTCCCGGTGCAGCCGTCTTCCTCAACCGGGGCAAGCAGACCGTTCCGCTCGCCATGCGGGCCAATGTCGAGCACAACCATGTGCGGCACGACCTGGTCGTGATCCTGTCCCTCGAGATCGAGCCCGTGCCACGCGTCATGGCCGACCAGCGGATCGTCGTCGACGACCTCGGCTACGCCAACGACGGGATCATCCACGTCACTGCCCGGTTCGGATACATGGAGACGCCGGATGTGCCGAGTGCGCTGGCGATGCTCGATCCGTCCCAAATCGAGGGGGAGCTGCGGATCGATGCGGTGTCCTACTTCCTGTCGAAGATCGAGATCCGGCGCGGGAAGGCGCCGACGATGGCACCCTGGCGCAAACGGCTGTTCATCGCCACCTCCTACATCACGGCTGACGCCGCCGAGTACTTCGGCCTGCCGCGCGACCGCACCGTCATCATGGGCTCGCACATCGAAATCTGAGCGTGCCGGGCACCCAGGCACCCACGTACCGCGGAGGACGGCCACACCCGCCCGGGGTGCGCGTACAGCCGAGCGCGACGACCAGTGCCGTGTCGTTGACCAGATTCATCCGGCCGCCGCTGGTGCCCACCACCGGCCGGTCCAGGGAACCACTCTTCTTGCATTCGATGGAACGATTTTTGCGTGATTAGTTCTACCTCTTGCTGTGACGTGCGCCGGTCAATACGCTCCTGCCCAGAGCGCGGCCAGATCCCCCACCCCAGTCGGCCGCCCTGTCCTCGGGATGAGCCATGACAGTGTCACGTCGCACCCTCCTGTCCACACTCGCCGCCGGCGCCGCCGGGGTCACATTCGGCGGCCTGACCACCGCCGGGACCGCGCAGGCCGCGGGCCCGGCCGGTGACGTCGTCGGCAAAGTGACCGTCGGCTACCAGGGCTGGTTCGCGTGCCCGGGCGACGGCGCCCCGATCAACGCCTGGTGGCACTGGAGCCAGAACTGGTCCCAGACGCCCTCTCCGAGCAACAACGTCATCAGGGCGTGGCCCGACTCACGCGACTTCACCCGCACCTACCAGACCGCCTATGCCAACCTGGGCAACGGCGGACCCGCAACCCTCTTCTCCTCCTACGACCAGCAGACCATCGACACCCACTTCCTGTGGATGCAGCAGAACGGCTGCGACACCGCCGCGCTCCAGCGCTTCAACCCCAACGGCAGCGAGGGCCCCACCCGGGACGCCATCACCGGCCGGGTGCGCACCGCCGCCGAGGCGCACAGCCGCAAGTTCTACGTGATGTACGACGTGAGCGGCTGGACGAACATGCAGTCCGAGATCAAGGCGGACTGGACGAGCAAGATGTCCGCGCACACCTCCTCCTCCGCCTACGCACGCCAGAGCGGCAAGCCGGTGGTCGGGATCTGGGGCTTCGGCTTCAACGACGCCAACCACCCCTGGGACGCGGCCGCCTGCGCCGATGTCATCAGCTGGTTCAAGGCCCAGGGCTGCTACGTCATGGGCGGCGTGCCGACCTGGTGGCGGCTGGGCACCAGCGACTCCCGCGCCGGCTACCTGGACGTCTACCACGCCTTCGACATGCTCTCGCCGTGGATGGTGGGCCGGATCGGCAACGTCGGGGACGTGGACAACTTCTACACCAACGCCACCGTGCCGGACCTCGCCGACTGCAACGCGCACGGGATCGACTACCAGCCCTGCGCCTTGCCGGGCGACGTGTCGGCCCGGCAGCGGGCCCACGGTGACTTCATGTGGCGGCAGTTCTACAACATGACCCGCGCCGGGGTGCAGAGCGTCTACATCTCCATGTTCGACGAGTTCAACGAGGGCAACCAGATCGCCAAGACCGCGGAGAACCAGAGCCAGGTCCCCAGCGGCTCGGGCCTGCTCGCCCTCGACGAGGACGGCACAGCCTGCTCCTCGGACTACTATCTGCGCCTCACGGCGGACGGCGGAAAGATGCTCAAGGGCCAACTCGCCCTCACCGCCACACGGCCCACCCAGCCCGTCCTCGGCGGGGGCGGGGGCAACCCGGACCTCGCACTGCACCGGCCCGTCGCCGAGAGCAGCCACACCCAGGTCTACGCCGCGGGCAACGCCGTGGACGGCGATCCCAGCACCTACTGGGAGAGCGCCAACAACGCCTTCCCGCAGTGGCTCCAGGTCGACCTGGGCTCCACCGTGACCACCCGCAGGATCGTACTCACGCTGCCGCCCTCCACCGCCTGGGGCGCCCGGACCCAGACCATCGCGGTCCAGGGCAGCAGTGACGGCTCGGCCTTCTCCACCGTGGTCGGCTCCGCCGACTACCGCTTCGACCCGGCCACGGGCAACACCGCCACCATCACGTACTCCGGCGGATCCACCGCCCGCTACCTGCGGCTCCTCTTCACCGCGAACACCGGGTGGCCGGCCGGGCAGGTCTCCGGCTTCTCCGTCTACGCCGACTGAGCCCGGATCCACCGGTCGGCCGCCCGCGCCTTTCGGATCAGCGGCGCGGCCCTCCCCTGCACTGCGGGGAGCGGCGGGCCGGTGGTACGGCACCACGGTGCCGTACCACCGGCTGCAGGGTTACTGCAGTCCTTCGGCCAGCGGGCCGAGGGACAGGGCGGGGAGGAAGTTGAGCAGCGCGAGGATGAGCGCGGCTCCGGTGGCCAGAACAATGAAGTTGAGGCCGTGTGCGCGAAGCGTGCCCACGGTCTCCACGCTGGGCTGTTGCCTGGCGAGTCGGCCGGCGAGTGCCAGGAGGAAGGCGATGGGCAGGTAGCGGCCGATGAGCATGGCCGCGACCATCAGCAGGTTGTGGAAGTCGGTGGCGCCGTTGAAGCCGGCCATGGCACTGCCGTTGCTGTTGGTGTTGCTGGTGTACGCGTAGATGAGTTCGGACAGGCCGTGCGGCCCGGCGTTGCCCATCGACGTACGGCCTCCGGGCAGTGCGACGGCGATGGCCGAGCAGACCAGGATCGCGGTGGGGGCGACCAGGGCGTACAGCACGACGTAGCGCATCTCGCCGTACCCGATGCGCTTGCGCAGGTACTCGGGTGTGCGGCCGACCATGAGCCCGCCGACGAACACGGCGACCATCACGGCCATGAGCAGGCCGTACAGTCCGCTCCCGGTGCCGCCCGGGGCGATCTCACCCAGCATCATCGCGGCCATGAGGACCCCGCCGCCGAGGCTCGAGAAGCTGTCGTAGGAGGCATTGGCGGCGCCGTCCGCCGAGGCGGTCGCCGAGATGCCGAAGAGGGTGCTGCCGGGGACTCCGAAGCGGGTCTCGGTGCCCTCGGTCTGGCTGCCGACCGCTGCGGCGACCGTGCCGTTGTGAGCGCTCTGCGCGAGGTTCGCGGCGATGAGCAGCAGGCCGAAGAGGATGCCGACGACGGCCAGCAGTGTCCAGCTCTGCCTCAGGCTCCCGATCATCCGGCCGTATGTGCGGATGAAGGCCGTCGGGATGAGGAGCATCAGGACGATCTCGATGGTGTTGGTCCACGCCGAGGGGTTCTCGAAGGGGTGGGCGCTGTTGGCGTTGAAGACACCGCCGCCGTCGCCGGAGAACAGTTTGAGCGGCTCCCAGGAGCCCACCGGGCCGCCGATCAGGGTCTGTGTGCCGCCCGCCGCTGTGGTCACGGTGTGGCTTCCCGCGAGGCTCTGCTCGACGCCGAGTCCGATGAGGACCAGGCCGGAGAGGACCGCGAGCGGCACCAGGACGCGGAAGACCGTGCGGATCAGGTCGACCCAGAAGTTGCCGAGTTCGTCGGTGCCGCGCCGGACCAGGCCGCGGATCAGGGCGAGCGCGGCGCAGATTCCGACGGCGGCGGAGGCGAATGCCTGGGTGCCGAGGCCCGCCATCACGGCCAGGTGCCCGGTGGTGGACTCGCCGGCGTAGTTCTGCCAGCTGGTGTTGGTGGTGAAGCTGACGGCCGTGTGGAGGGCCAGCCGCCAGGGCATGCCGCCGTGTCCGAGGGACCAGGGCAGTCTGCCCTGGAGGGTGAAGAGTGCGAAGAGGGCCGCGATGCTCATCGCGGAGAACGCGAGCAGCGCCACCAGGTAGTGCCGCCAGTTCTGCTCCTTGTCCGGGTCGACGCCGCACACCCGGTACAGGGCCTTCTCGGCTCTGAGGTGCCTCCCGCCGTCCAGCGCCCTGGCCATGTAGTCGCCGAGGGGGACATGCAGGCCGACGACGACGGCGAGGACGAGCGATGCCTGGATCCAGGCCGCCATGGTCAGGCCCTCCGCTTCGGGTAGGTGCGGTCGAGGGCGACGTTGAGTCGGAGCACGTTCACGGCGGGCTCGCCGAGGACGCCCAGAGCTCGTCCGGTGGTGTACTTCTTGATCAGTTCCATCACGTGGGCCTGGTCGGTCCCGCGCTCGCGGGCGATTCGGGGTGCCTGGAGTGCGGCGTAGGCGGGGCTGATGTCGGGGTCGAGACCGCTGCCGCTCGCGGTCACCGCGTCGGCGGGCACGATTGGGTTCGCCGGGGCGTCACCGCGTACCGGCACGGTCACCGCGCGGCTGTAGTCCACGCCGGGGCGGGCGCAGGTCACGCGCACGCCCTGGTAGGTGCTCAGGAAGGGCTTGGCCGGGCAGGCCTGGTTGAGGCTGACGGCCTTGGTGACCCTGCCGGTGGTGCCGCCGTCGTAGGAGACGCCGAGTACGGCGCCCACTCCGTCGGGGGTGCAGTACGGGCGTGAGCCGTCGACGCGCTCCAGTTCTCCGACCTGCTTGCTGCGCGAGCACACCTGGGTGAGCAGGCTCTGCTTGCCGGAGGTGGGATCGCCCGGGGTGGGCAGGGTGTCCACGACGCTCTCGGCGCCCTGGTTGCCGGCCCCGGAAGCGGTGGCGTCGTAGCCGGCGCCCGCGTTGGAGGGCCGCGACTGGAAGTATCCGGGCAGCGGGACGCCCTTGCTGTCGGCGAAGGACTGGCCGATCAGCAGGCTGCCGGCCGGCCGGCCGTCCGCGTCGCTGGCGGGCGAGCCCTGCGCGCTGTCGCGCAGTCCGGGCAGTTGGGCGGCGGCGGTCATGGCGAGCGGATAGGCCAGTCCGACCAACAGGGTGAGCACCAGCACCACCCTGGTCGCCGCGATGCTCTGGACGATCCAGTGGGGAAGTCGGGTCAGTGGAGACATGGTCAGATCCCCGGGATGAACTGGACGAGGGCGAAGTCGATGAACTTGATGGCGAGGAACGGCGCGATCACGCCGCCCAGGCCGTAGACCCACAGGTTGCGGGTGAGCAGGGCGGAGGCGCTGCTCGGCCGGTACCGCACGCCGCGCAGCGCGAGCGGGATCAGGGCGATGATGACGACCGCGTTGAAGATCACCGCCGAGAGGATCGCGGACGCCGGCGAGTGCAGATGCATGATGTTGACCGCGTTCAGCGCGGGGTAGACGCCGCCGAACATCGCGGGGAGGATCGCGAAGTACTTCGCGATGTCGTTGGCGATGGAGAACGCGGTGAGTGCGCCGCGGGTGATGAGCAGCTGTTTGCCGATCTCCACGATCTCGATGATCTTCGTGGGGTCGGAGTCGAGGTCGACCATGTTGCCGGCCTCCTTGGCGGCCGACGTGCCCGTGTTCATCGCCACCCCGACGTCCGCCTGGGCCAGTGCCGGTGCATCGTTGGTACCGTCTCCGGTCATCGCGATCAGGTGCCCGCCGGCCTGCTCACGCTTGATCAGCGCCAGCTTGTCCTCGGGGGTCGCCTCGGCCAGGAAGTCGTCGACCCCCGCCTCCTCGGCGATCGCCTTGGCGGTCGCCGGGTTGTCACCCGTGATCATCACGGTGCGGATGCCCATCCGGCGCAGCTCGGCGAAGCGCTCGGCCAGGCCCGGTTTGACGACGTCCTTGAGGTGGACGACGCCCAGCAGCCGGGCCGGTTCTTCCCCCTCGTACTCGGCGACGGCCAGCGGGGTGCCGCCGGAGGCCGACACCTGCTCGACGCAGGCGTCCAGGGAGGCCGGTACCTCGCCGCCGTGCTCGCGCACCCACAGCGCCACCGCAGCCACCGCGCCCTTGCGCAGCCGACGTCCGTCGGGCAGGTCCACTCCGGACATCCGGGTACTCGCGCTGAACGGCACCCATGTGGCGCCGTCGGTGACGGCGGCGTCCTGCTCGGGCAACTGGTAGTGCCGGCGGGCGAAGGTGACGATCGAGCGGCCTTCGGGGGTCTGGTCGGCGAGGCTGGACAGAACGGCGGCCCGGGCGAGGCGCCCCGGCGGTACGGAACCGATCGGCAGGAACCCGGACGCCTGCCGGTTGCCGTAGGTGATGGTGCCGGTCTTGTCCAGCAGCAGAGTGTTCACATCCCCCGCAGCCTCCACCGCACGCCCGGACATGGCCAGGACGTTGCGCTGCACGAGCCGGTCCATGCCGGCGATGCCGATGGCCGACAGCAGCGCCCCGATCGTGGTGGGGATCAGGCAGACCAACAGCGAGACCAGCACGATCCCGGTCACGCCCTGGGCATTGAGCGCAGCGGTGTCCGGAGCCGCCTTCATGAACTCCTTGGAGAAGATCGCCATCGGCTGCAGTGTCACGACCGCCACCAGGAAGACGAACGTCAGCATGACCAGCAGCAGGTTGAGGGCGAGCTCATTGGGGGTCTTCTGCCGGTTGGCCCCCTCGACCAGGGCGATCATCCGGTCCAGGAAACTCTCGCCCGGCTGCTGGGTGATCCGCACCACGATCCGGTCGGAGAGCACCCTGGTGCCGCCGGTGACCGCGGACCGGTCGCCGCCCGACTCCCGGATCACCGGGGCGGATTCGCCGGTGATCGCGGACTCGTCGACGCTGGCCACCCCCTCGATGACATCGCCGTCGCCCGGGACCAGCTCCCCGGCTGCCACCACGACCGTGTCGCCGCGCTGCAACTCCGCGGAGGGGACGGTCTCCTCCAGGTACGAGGCAGCGGACGCACCCGGTTCCCAGCCGACGACCCGGCGGGCCGTGGTCTGCTGCCTGGTACGGCGCAGGGAATCCGCCTGTGCCTTGCCGCGGCTCTCGGCCACGGCCTCGGCGAGGTTGGCGAAGACCACGGTCAGCCAGAGCCACCCGGTGATGAGCCAGCCGAACAGACTGGGATGGCCGATTGCGATGAAGGTGGTGAGCGCGGCGCCCACCTCGGTGACGAACATGACCGGATTGCGCAGCAGCGCGACCGGGTTGAGCTTGCGGAGCGCCTCGGGGAGCGCGAGCAACAGTTGCTTCGGGTCGAGCATCCCGCCGCGGACACGGCGGGGGCTTCCGCTGTCCGGAGGCTGGGCAGCGTTGTCGAGGACCGGTCTGACCGGCGCGGGGGCGGTCATCAGAAACGCTCCGGGAAGATCAGGGCGACGATCAGGTAGAGCACCAGACCGCAGGAGACGATCAGGCCGACGATGTTGTCCGCGGTCATCAGGGCCTCTCCCCAGTGGATATGCAGAGCATCAGACTCATCTACTCGTATGTGAACAATTCATGATTCTTGGCATGCTTCACCGCGGACCGACGGTGCCCGCGGTCCGCGATGACGTGGTCGTACCGCTACCCGTCCCCCACAAGTGCCCGGTTCGCGGGTATCCGCGGCCGGTCAGAGACCGACGTCGCGGCTGCGGATGTCGGCGAGCGTTTCGCGGCGCACCAGCAGCCGGGCACTGCCCTCGGTGACGGCCACCACGGGCGGGCGGCCGACGAGGTTGTAGTGGGAGGCCATCGACAGGTGGTAGGCGCCGGCGACCGGGACCGCCACCAGGTCACCGGGACGGATGTCGCCGGGCAGCGGCACATCGGCCGCCAGCACGTCGCCCGCCTCGCAGTGCCGGCCGACCACCGTGACGCGGCTGGGTTCCGCCGCCGACCGGCGGCCGACCAGCCGGGGGGCGTACCGCACCCCGTAGAGCGCGGGCCTGGGGTTGTCGCTCATACCGCCGTCGACGGCGACGAAGGTGTGCTCACCCGTGCGCTTGACGGTGAGCACCCGGTAGAGCGCCACCCCCGCGGGCCCGACGATCGCACGGCCCGGCTCGATGGTGAGCCGGGGGACCGGCAGGTCCGCGGCCGCGCAGCTGGAGGCCAGTTCGTCCCGTACCCGGCCTGCGACGGCCGCCACGTCCAGGACCTCCTCGCCAGGCCGGTAGGCGACGGCGTGCCCGCCACCGAGGTCCAGCTGCGGAAGCGTGACACCGTGTACGTCCCTGATCCGGGCCAGCAGCCCGACGAGTCGCCGGACCGCCAGCACATAGGGCTTGGCCGCCGCGATCTGCGAGCCGAGATGGCAGTGCAGGCCGACCAGTTCCAGGCTCGGCTGCCTGAGGATCCGGGAGATGACGTGCTGGGCGGAGCCGTCGGTGATCGACAGCCCGAACTTCTGGTCGTCCGTGCCGGTGCGCACCGCGGCATGGCCGCCGGCGGCCACGCCCGGCACCACTCGCACCATGACCTGCTGGCGGGAGCCCGCAGGGATCAGCGCGGCCAGCCGGACGACCTCCGGGGCGCTGTCGATGACGATCCGTCCGACGCCGAGACGCAGCGCGGTCTGCAGGTCCTGCGGACTCTTGGCGTTGCCGTGCAGCACGATGCGCTCGGGCGGGAAGCCGGTGGTCACGGCCAGCTCCAACTCGCCGGCGGAGCACACATCCAGGCCCAGGCCCTCCTCCTCGACCCAGTGCGCCATGGCGCGGCACAGGAACGCCTTCGCCGCGTACACCACGTCGGCGTCGGGGAACGCCCGATGGTAGGCGCGGCAGCGGTTCCGCACCTCATCCTCGTCGAGCACATACACCGGGGTGCCGAAGCGCTCGGCCACCTCGGTGAGCGAGACCCCGCCCACAGCAATGTCGCCGTGGCCGTCCGGAAGGGTCGAGGCGGGCCATATCGAGAGGTCGTCGGCACCGGGGGAACGCTGCGGGGCGATCGGTGCGATCGATGTCGTCACGTTGGGCACCTCGCTCAGCCGATCCACATGCTCAGGCAGGAGACCACGGCCGTCGCGCCGGCCACCCGCAGCGCACCGACGGCCTGCGGGTCCCACTCACCCAAGCGCCTGTGCCTGCGTGCGGGGGCCGGAGTGAGGGCGGGTGCGGGTGCGGGTACGGGGCGTACGGCGGGGGCGACGAGCTGCGGGTCCACCGTGAGCGTGGCGGCACCCAGTGGCTCGGCCAGCGCCCGCAGTGCGGGCTCGGCGAGTCTGACCCAGGCCTGCTCCGGGCCCAGTGCGGCGGCGAGTCGCTGCTCGGTGGTGAAGCCGACAGCCGTGCGGCTGCCCAGGGGTGTGCGGAAGAGGCGGGTCACGTATCCCGTGGGACCCGGCCGGACGGGGACGAACAGGGGTCCGGCCGGGATGCGTTCTGAGGGTTCCGGGTCTTCCGCGTGCTGCTGGTGGTTCACGGCATTGCTCCTTGAGGCGGTTCGGCAGACCCCCGACCTGCGGTAGCCGGTGGGGGCGCAGCGCTGACGCTATGCCCGCCTCCCAGGGGACCGGCCCCGCCGCTAACGCATCCCTGACGGATCCCGGCGAAGCATTGACGCCGCTTTGGCGGGTGCCGGAACGCGGCACAGCTGCAGCCGGGAGGTCCGTATGCGCGCGGTCGCTTGTGCGTGTCCCCAGCGGGTGGCCGGGAACCGCGGGCGAACCTCGGCACAGCCGTCCCCCTCCGGACAGCGTGGTCGGCGCACCCGGCCGTCCGGAACGCCCGGTCCGTCGGGCACGGACGCACCGAGCGGATCCGAGCGCCGGCCATCAGGGCTCGAAGCGGTAGCCGACGCCCGGCTCGGTGACCAGGTGGCAGGGACGGGCCGGGTCGCGCTCCAGCTTGTGGCGCAGCGTGGACAGGTAGACCCGCAGATAGTTGCTCTTGTCCTCGCTGCCCGGTCCCCATACGTCGTGCAGGATCTGGCGTTGGGTGACCAGCGTCCCGGGGCTGCGCAGCAGCAGGCCGAGGATGCCCCACTCGGTGGGCGTCAGCCGCACCGGCCGGTCGCCTTCGTCCATGCCGCCGACCCGTCGGACGGTGCAGGCACCGAGGTCGACGATGTGATCACCGATCACTGCGCGGGCGGGGGGCTGCGCGGGAGCCGTGCGCCGCATCACCGCGCGCAGCCGGGCGAGCAGCTCCCCCATCGCAAACGGTTTGGTGACGTAGTCGTCGGCGCCCGCGTCCAGCGCAAGGACCTTGTCCCCGGCGTCGGTGCGCCCCGACAGCACGATGATCGGGACGCAGCTCCAGGCACGCACGCCCCGGAGGATGTCCAGGCCGCCGATGTCGGGCAGGCCCAGGTCGAGGATGACGGCGTCCGGGGGCTCCTCGGAGAGTGCTTCCAGCGCGCGGGTGCCGGTGGCGGCGGTGGCGACGCTGTACTGGTCGGCGCGGAGATTGATCAGCAGGGCGCGCAGCAGCTGTGGTTCGTCGTCGACCACGAGGACCCGGCTCACTGTGCGGCCCCCGGGGCGGACGGGGCGGACGCGCGGTCGGGGTCGGGGTCGGGGTCGGGGTCGGGCGTACTGTCCGCGGCCCCGTCCGCCTGCGCGTTCCGAGCCGCGGGCAGGGTGAGCAGCATCGTGGCGCCGCCACCCGGGGTCTCCTCCAGCTCCAGCGCTCCGTCCATGGCCTCCGCCAGGCCGCGGGAGAGCGCCAGACCAAGGCCGAGTCCGGTGGTGTTGTCGGTGTCGCCGAGCCGCTGGAAAGGTTGGAACACCCGGTCGCGGTCGGCGGCCGGAATACCCGGCCCACGGTCGATGACGCGGATCTCGACCCGGTCCGCGAGGGCGCTGGCACTGACGACGACGGTCGCGCCCGGGGTGTTGTGGCGCAGCGCGTTGGCGGTCACGTTGGCGAGGATGCGCTCCAGCAGCGGCGGGTCGGCCAGCACCGGCGGTACGGCCTCCAAGCCGGTGGCCACGACCGGGGCGTCGGGGTCGGGGAGCGTGTCCAGGGCGCGCGGCAGCACATCGGCGAGGTCGGTGGCCTGCAACTGGAGGGTGAGCGCGCCCGCCTGGAGGCGGCTCATGTCGAGGAGGTTGTCCACCAGGCGGGCGAGCTTGGTGAGCGAGCTCTCGGCGGTGGCCAGCAGCGCGGCCTCGTCGTCCGCGGAGAACACCGCATCGACGCTGCGCAGCGAGCCCACCGAGGCGAGGGCGGCGGCCAGGGGCGTACGCAGGTCGTGGCTGACGGCGGCGAGCAGTGCGGTGCGCATCCGGTCGGCGGCCCTGATCGGCTCCACCTCGGCGGCCGCGCGGGCCAGCCGCTCCCGGTCCAGGGCGGCCGTCGCATGCGCGGCGAACGCCAGCAGCACCCGCTGGTCGGTCGCGGGCAGCCGGCGGCCGGTGAGGACCATGACCGCGTCCTCGCCGACCGCGACCGCGGTCTCGGGCGCCTCGGTCAGGGGGCGCGGCGGGACGGCGGACGGCGAGCCCGGAGCGGGTGCGTCGCTGCGGGCGATCACCTCCCCAGGGCCCTCCGGGGTGCGCCGCAGCAGGGCGGCCGAGGTCATGCCGAAGGCGATCCGGGAGCGCTCCAGCAGGGCGGGAACGGTGTCGGCGCCGCGCAGCACACTCCCGGCGAGGTCGGAGAGGGTCTCGGCCTCGGCGGTGGCGCGGGCGGCCCGTGCGGTCTGCCGGGCGGCGCGGTCCACCACGGTGGCCACCGACAGCGCGACACAGGCGAAGACCGCCAGCGCGAGGACGTTGTTGGGCTGGGCGATGGTGAACTCGTCGACAGGCGGGATGAAGTAGTAGTTGAAGAGCAGCGAGGCCGTGACCGAGGCCAGCAGCGCCGAGGCGGCACCGCCGAACAGCGCCACCGCGACCACCGCGAGCTGGAAGAGCAGGGCGACGCTGGTGAGGTTGATCCCACGGGGCACCTGGGTGAGAAACAGCGTCAGCAGCCAGGGGAGCACCAGCCCTGAGGCGAATCCGGCGACGGTACGGCGTCCCGAGTGACGGCGGCCCAGTGACGGCAGCCGGCCGTGGCCGGCCTGGTCGTGGGTCACCATGTGGACGTCGATGTCCTCGGAGAGCTCGACCGTGGTCTCGCCGATGCCCCGGCCGGTGAGGAACCGGGTGAGCCGCCCCCGGCGGCTGATGCCGAGGACCAGCTGGGTGGCGTCCTGGGCCCGGGCGAAGTCCAGCAGCGCGGTGGGCACGTCCTCCCCGACAACCACCTGGTAGCTGCCGCCCAGGCTCTCCACCAGCTGCCGCTGCTCCGCCAGCGAGGCCGGTGAGGCGCCCGTCAGGCCGTCGCTGCCCGCCACGTGCACGGCGAGCACCTCGCCGCCGGCCGTACGGTCGGCGATCCGGGCAGCGCGGCGGATCAGGGTCTCGCCCTCGGGGCCGCCGGTCAGCGCCACCACAACCCGTTCGCGGGTCTCCCAGACCTTCCTTATGCCGTGTGCTGCACGGTAGTTGCGAAGGCCTTCCTCGACGCGGCCGGCCACCCAGAGCAGCGCGAGCTCCCGCAGGGCGGTGAGGTTGCCGATCCGGAAGTAGTTGGAGAGCGCCGCGTCGACCTTGTCCGCGGCATAGACGTTGCCGTGGGCCATGCGGCGGCGCAGCGCCTGCGGGGCCATGTCGACCAGTTCGATCTGGTCGGCGCGGCGGACCACCTCGTCGGGGACGGCCTCGCGCTGCACCACTCCGGTGATCTTCTCGACGACGTCGTTGAGCGACTCCAGGTGCTGGATGTTGATGGTGGTGACCACGTCGATCCCGGCGGCCAGCAGTTCCTCCACGTCCTGCCAGCGCTTGGCGTTCCGCCCGCCGGGGACGTTGGTGTGGGGGAGCTCGTCCACCAGGGCCACCTCGGGGCGGCGGGCCAGGATCGCGTCCAGGTCCAGTTCGGTGAATTCCGTCCCCCGGTAGGTGCGGGTGATCCGGGGGATCACCTCGAGACCCCGCAGCATGTTCTCGGTGCGGGCCCGTCCATGGCATTCGACGTAGCCGACCACCACATCGGTGCCGCGCTCCCGCCGTCGGCGGGCCTCCTCCAGCATGCGGTACGTCTTGCCGACTCCGGGGGCCGCCCCGAGGTAGACCCGCAGACGGCCGGGGCGGCCGCTGCTGCGTCCGGGGTCCAGGTTGCGCGCCACCGTCGTGTTTCCTCCTCAGTGATGCCGGGTTGGGGATGCCGGGTTGGGGATGCCGGGTTGGGGATGCCGGGTTGGGGATGCCGGACGTGGGTGGGGCCGACGGGCCCGAGCCTCAGGACTGGGGCGCGTCCGGGGGCCCGGGTCCGTCGGTGTTCATGGACGATCTGTCGTGTGGTCCTGGGGCCCTCCGCTGCGAGCAGCCCTCCCACAGGGACGAGGACGGGCAGCAGCCGGAGCGGCCGTCGCACCGCCTGGCTCTGGCCCCGGTGCCGAGTCCAGCGGCGCGGAGTCCACGGACCCGTCAGCCCTCCCGGATGCCCGGGTGAGGACAGTGCTGCCGCTCCGGGGCGATCCGCGTGATGACGGACGCCCGCAACGGGACCCCTGTGTCTGATCGGCGTACGTCACCGAACGTGGACCCCACAGGTGTCCCGTTGCCTGGTTCAAGCCCCTTGACCGGTGCGTTCACGCGCCGGCGCGGCGACGTCGAACGGCTTCCTACCGGAGCTCGGCCAACGCCTCGTTGAGCTCGAGGAGGTTGACATAGGACCCGCCCAGGAACCCCCACTGGGGCCCGTGCACATGGTCGGCGACCAGCGTGCGCACTCGGCCGGCGGGCAGCCGGCGGGCTGCCGCGACCGCGGTGACCTGGGCGTAGGCCGCGGCGGGGCTGATGTCGGGGTCCACTCCGCTGCCGGAGGCGGCGACCAGGTCCGGGGTGGGCGTGATGCCTTGCTTCTGCAGGGCCGCGACGCGCTTCCTGTAGGCGTCGACCAACTCCTTGGAACGCGGCCCGAGGTTGGATCCTCCGGTCGCTGTCGGGTCGTCACCGTCGGGGCGGCC
Source organism: Peterkaempfera podocarpi (assembly GCF_042466665.1). Classification (GTDB taxonomy): domain Bacteria; phylum Actinomycetota; class Actinomycetes; order Streptomycetales; family Streptomycetaceae; genus Peterkaempfera; species Peterkaempfera podocarpi. The sequence continues at coordinate 104,117 of NZ_CP162102.1, read as the reverse complement.
CTGGAACCACTGCGTTCCCTTCCACTGCTGGCCTATCAGAGCAGAGCCGTTCCTGCCGAGCGATCCGTTGGCCTGATGGTGGAACAGTGCCTCTCCGATTCCGGTCTCGGCCAGCGGGTAGGCCAGCCCGAGCAGGACGAAGAAGATGACCGAGACGATCAGGCCCCGCCGCAGATTCACCCACAGCATGACAACTCCATGACGTTTCCCATCCGATTCCGCGCAACGCGGTTCTGAGGCAGTGCAGTTCTTGAGAGGGTGCGGCTGTCAGTAGGCATGCAGCGCGGTGAGGATCAGGTCGATGAGCTTGATCCCGATGAACGGGATGACCAGCCCGCCGACGCCGTAGACAAGCACGTTGCGGCGCAGGATCGCCGTCGCGCTGGACGGCCGGAACCGCACCCCGCGCAGAGCCAGCGGGATCAGCGCGACGATGACCAGTGCGTTGAAGATGACCGCGGACAGCACGGCCGAGGTCGGGCTGTGCAGGCCCATGATGTTGAACGCGCGCAGCTGCGGGAATGTCGTCAGGAACAGTGCCGGAATGATGGCGAAGTACTTGGCGACGTCGTTGGCGATGGAGAACGTGGTGAGCGCACCGCGGGTGATCAGCAGCTGCTTGCCGATCTCGACGATGTCGATCAGCTTGGTGGGGTTGGAGTCCAGGTCCACCATGTTGCCGGCCTCTTTGGCCGCCGTGGTCCCGGTGTTCATTGCGACGCCCACGTCGGCCTGGGCCAGGGCGGGGGCGTCGTTGGTGCCGTCGCCGGTCATCGCGACGAGCTTGCCGCCGTCCTGTTCGGACTTGATCAGCTGCATCTTCCGGTCCGGGGTCGCCTCGGCCAGGAAGTCGTCCACACCCGCTTCCTGAGCGATCGCAGCCGCCGTGAGCGGGTTGTCACCGGTGATCATCACGGTACGGATGCCGATGGCACGCAGCTCGGCGAACCGTTCGGCGATACCGGCCTTGACCACGTCCTTGAGTTCGATCACGCCCAGTACGCGCGGCCCGTCGGCGACCACCAGGGGGGTGGCGCCGGCCTTGGCGACCCGCTCGACGATCGAGTCCAGTTCCGCAGGGAGTGTGCCGCCCTGCTCGCCGACCCAGCGCTTCACCGCCTCCGCGGCACCCTTGCGGATACGCCGGTCACCGGTGTCCAGCCCGGACATACGGGTCATCGCAGTGAACGGGACGAACGTGTGGGCCGGGCCCAGGTCACGCTCGCGCAGTCCGCAACGCTCCTTCGCGAGCACGACGATGGAGCGGCCCTCCGGCGTCTCGTCAGCGAGCGAGGCCAGCTGCGCGGCCTCGGCCACATCGGCCTCGCTGTGGTCGCCGACCGGGTGGAAGGCGGCAGCCATCCGGTTGCCGAGGGTGATGGTGCCGGTCTTGTCCAGCAGCAGGGTCTGCACATCCCCTGCGGCCTCGACGGCCCGGCCGCTCATCGCGAGCACATTGCGCTGCACCAGCCGGTCCATACCGGCGATGCCGATCGCCGACAGCAACGCGCCAATCGTGGTCGGGATCAGACAGACCAGCAGCGCGATGAGGATGACCACCGACACATGGGCGCCGAAGAAGCTGGCCATCGGCTGCAGCGTGACCACGACCGGGACGAAGATGATCGTGAGCGCGGCGAGCAGGATCGCCAGCGCGATCTCATTGGGGGTCTTCTGCCGCTTGGCGCCCTCGACCAGGCGGATCATCCGGTCCAGGAACGTCTCTCCCGGCTCGGCGGTGATGCGCACGACGATCCGGTCCGACAGCACCCTGGTGCCACCGGTGACCGCGGAGCGGTCCCCACCGGACTCACGGATCACCGGAGCGGACTCACCGGTGATCGCCGACTCGTCGACCGACGCGGCACCCTCGACGATCTCGCCGTCGGAGGGGATCACATCCCCGGCCTCGCACACCACGACATCCCCGGAGCTCAGCTCCGCCGCCGCGACCCGCTGCTCGGAACCGTCCGGTGCCAGCCGGCGGGCGTCGGTCTCGGTACGGGTGCGGCGCAGCGTGTCGGCCTGCGCCTTGCCGCGCCCCTCGGCCATCGCCTCGGCGAAGTTGGCGAACAGCACCGTCAGCGCCAGCCAGACGGTGACCAGCCAGGCGAAGAGGCTGGGATGCGCGACCGACTCGATCAGGGTGACCGCGGTGCCGATCAGCACCACGAACATGACCGGGTTCTTCACCTGCACCCGGGGGTCGAGCTTGCGGACCGAGTCCACGGCTGCCTGCCGCAGGATCTGCCGGTCGAACAGGCTGCGCCGGTCGGCCACACCACGCGGCTCCCTCGGCGTATCCGGCCCGGTGTCCGCCGGGTCGAGGACATGGACGTCCGACATCACAGCATTCCTTTCCACACGCGAAGTGACCGCGATGACAGGAGGTGGGGGGATGGAGCACTCACGGGCTTCGCGTCCATCAGAAGAGTCCATGGCTGACCTGCTCGACCAGCGGGCCGAGCGCCAGGGCCGGGAAGAACGTCAGCGCACCCACGATCAGGACCACGCTGGTGAGCAGGCCGACGAACATCGGCTTGTCGGTGCGGAAGGTCCCCAGCCCGGCGGCCACCGGCTTCTTCGCTGCCAGGCTGCCGGCCAGCGCCAGCACCGGGATGATCATCCCGAACCTGCCCAGCAGCAGGCCGACCGTGCCGGTGATGTTGTAGAAGGGGGTGTTCGCGCTGATCCCGCCGAACCCGGAACCGTTGTTGTTGGTCTGCGAGGTGTAGGCGTAGAGGATCTCGGAGAACCCGTGCGGCCCGGCATTGAGTGGTCCTGCCCGGCCGCTGCCGATCGCGGCTGCGACTGCGGTCAGCACCAGCACCGTGATCGGCATGACCAGCACCCCGAGGGCGGCGAGCTTCACCTCCCTGCCCTGGATCTTCTTGCCGAGATACTCCGGTGTCCGCCCGACCATCAATCCGCCGATGAACACCGCGAGCACCGCGAAGAGCAGGATTCCGTACAGCCCGGTCCCGACCCCGCCGGGGCTGACCTCGCCGAGCATCATGCCGGTCAGCATCGCGAACCCGCCGATCGGCGTGTACGAGTCCGCCGCCGAGTCCACCGACCCCGTCGAGGTCTGCGTCGAGGTCACGTTGTACAGGGACGAGGACGGCACCCCGAACCGGGTCTCCTTGCCCTCCATGTTGCCGGTGCCGGAGTCGCTCACGCCGACCGCGGCCATCGCCGGGCTGCCCTGGTGCTCGGCCACTGTGGCCATCGTCAACCAGCCGGCGAACAGCACCGTCATCACGGCCAGGATCGCCACGCCCTGACGGACGTTGAACACCATCTTGCCGAACACATAGGTGAACGCGACCGGGATGGACAGGATCAGCAGGACAGACAGCAGGTTCGTCAGACCGGTCGGGTTCTCCAGCGGATTGGCACCGTTGGCATTGAAGAATCCGCCACCGTTGGTGCCGAGCTGCTTGATGACCTCCTGCGAGGCCATCGGGCCACGGCCCAGCACCTGGCCGACCCCGTTCAGCTCATCGTGGATCGACACCGCGCCGGACAGCGTCTCCACTGCGCCCTGCCCGATGAACACGATCGCTGCCAGGAACGAGATCGGCAGCAGCACATAGACCGTGCCGCGCACCAGGTCCACCCAGAAGTTGCCGATGGTCGCCGAGCCCTTGCGGGCGAAACCGCGCACCAGGGCGACCGCCACCGCCATACCGACCGCTGCGGACAGGAAGTTCTGCACCGCCAGCGCGCCCATCTGCGAGAGATAGGACATCGTCGTCTCACCCGAGTACGACTGCCAGTTGGTGTTGGTCACAAACGACACGCTCGTGTTCCACGCCGTGTCCCCCCGCACCGCACCGAAGTGCTGCGGGTTGAACGGCAGCGAGCCCTGCAGCCGGAAGATCCCGTAGGTGAACAGCAGCGCCACCGCGGAGAACCCGACCACCGACGCGGCGTACCGCTGCCACGTCTGCTCGGACTCCGGCGACACCTGCAGCGCGCGGTAGATCGGCCGCTCCAGCCACCTCAGCCACCGCGACCGGCCCTCGTACACGGCGACCATATAGGCGCCGAGAAACCGCCAGCACAATCCCAGGACAATGACCGTCACGACGACGGTCCATGCGAACGCCATCAGAACCGCTCCGCCTTGAACAGCGCCACGCCCAAATAGATGAACATGACGATCGACAGAATCAACAGCAACACATCGGTTGCGCTCACACTCGCTCCAAGCACCAAATCAGGCCCAGCATTGAGCCCACGAATCCGACAATCCCGATCACAACCCAGAGATCAGCCACGCATGCAGCTTTGCGTGGCATCCGGTAGCCGCGCGGTGAAAACCCCCGCCCCTCCGGTGGACAAAGAGTGAACGAGGCATCGATGCCGCTGGGGGCTGTCGGCCGCCGCCCCGCCACCGCGCACATCGGTCACTCATCCCGCGCGGGGGTGGAGGGCCGCTGCGGACCGTATACAGGTCAGGAGCCGGCCAGGCCCAGCCACGTGCTGGACCGTCACAGCCGCCGACTGCTTGTCGCCCGCGCCACAGACCTGAACACCACCCCACGTCGGCTCCTCGACTCGGCCGCGGCAGCGGGGCCGCTAAGAGGGCGACAAAATGTCCGCTCCTCGCGTACGGAGAGCATCAAGAATGATCAGGTTCGACGGCTGAGTGGGGTGCAATGTCGCCCGGCGGCCGCTCGGCCGTCGGGCAGTGGCCTGCGCCTTCAGACCTGTGCCCTGCAGTCCATCCGATCGGAGGCGGGGCGCTCGACATGTCGGAGCGGGGAATGCATCGTCGTCGGTGTGAGTGGGGCCTCGAACCGCTCCGCGAACCGTCCCCGGACGCCGCGCATCGCCGTTGCCGAGCCACGCCACAGCGACGCGGGGACACCCCCGGAACCGATCGGGCCACGACAGTGATGCTGGTCGCGGACGATGAGCCGCAGCCGCTGCAAGCCCCGCGGGCAACCCCGCGCCCGCAGCGGAACGCGCTCGCCGCCGTGCACCGCGCCCACACCGCTCAGGACGCCGGCAGCACCGGACGCGGCGGGCCCGGGCTCGTCCGGTCGGGCGCAGCAGCCGTCCCCCTCCGGCGTCCGCGGGAGCAGGCCACGGCCGGACCGGACGCTCCATGAGCAACGCACTGACACCTACTCAAGGATGGGAGCGCGCCACGACTGACAGCATGCGCCGCAACCTGGTCGGGTCGCTGGCCGCCCTGGCCTGTATGGCGGTCCTCACCTCCGCAATGCTGCCGCTGCGGGCCCACCTCAGCATCGCCACAACCGCCCTGGTGCTGGTTGTACCGGTCGTGGTCGGCGTCGCCAACGGCGGCTTCTTCGCCGGAGTGATCAGCGTCGTCGGCGGCTTCCTCGTCTATGACTTCTTCTTCATACAGCCCTACAGCACCCTGGACGTCGGTGCGAGCGAGAACTGGACCGCACTCGGCGTCTATGTACTCGTCATGCTGCCCGTGGCCCGGGTGGTGGCCGGCATGAACGCCGCCCGAGCCGAGGCCCGGCAACGCGGTATGCAACTACGGCGGTTGTTCGACCTCTCCACCCAACTGGTCCAGGACCGACCGCTGCCCGATCTGCTCGGCATCATCGTGACCACCCTGGCCGACGTCCTCGACGCCGGCCATGTCGCGCTGCTGCTGCCCGACGGCGACCGGCTCCGCGTCGCTGCCGCCGCCGGAGGCGACCTCGATCCCGCCGAGTTGGAGCGACTCCATCCCGTGCCCGGCCAGGTCACCAATCTCGACATGCCGGCCGCACCCGCCGGCAGCAGCCGGCGCGGTGAGCCGGTACGGCTGGCACTGGTCGCCGCCGGGCGTCCGATCGGCATGCTGGCGGTCACCGACGTCACCATCGTCGCGCAGCAGCGCGAGCCCCTGCTGCTGTTCGCCAACCAGATCGCCCTCGCCGTCGAACGGGCCCAGCTACGCGAACAGGCACTCCGTGCGGAGTTGACCCACGAGGTCGAACACCTCGCCCGTACCCTGGTCGCCGCGGTCTCCCACGACCTGCGCGGCCCTCTCGCCTCGATCAAGGCATCCTCGTCGGTACTCGCCGACGCCCAGCTCGCACCGACGCTGACCAGTTCCGCCCGAGAGGAGCTGGCCGGACTGATCGACACCCAGACCGACCGACTCGCGGCCCTGGTCACCAATCTGCTCGACATGAGCCGGGTCCAGGCCGGTGTCCTGCAGCCGCGCACCAGCCTGACCACCGCACGCGGTCTCATCGCCACCGTCCTCCGGGAACTGCCCGGCCCCGCGCCGAGGCAGATCATCACCGAGATCGACGAGGACCTCCCCCTGCTGGACGTCGACACCGTCCTTGTCGTCCGGGTGCTCACCAACCTGCTCGACAATGCCGCCCGCTACGCACCGCCGGGCACACCCATCACCATCCGCGCGCACCAGAACAACGCGCACCAGAACAACGCGCACCAGGGCAACGCCGAGCAGGACAACGCCCACCAGGGCAGTCCAGCCACCGTCATCGTCTCGGTCGCCGACCACGGCCCCGGCATCCCGCCGAGCCGACGCGACGACGTCTTCGGCCTGTTCGTACGCCGGGAAGCCGACAGCGGCACCGGGCTCGGACTGGCCATCGCCAAAATCTTCATCGAAGCCCACCACCAACGCATCTGGGTCGACCAGACCCCCGGTGGCGGCGCGTGCTTCAGCTTCACCCTGCCGACCGCAGCCGGTCTGCCCGAGGAGCAGCGCAGTGATCTCGTCAAGTCGCCTGTCTGAGCGCTGGGACGGGGGCAGCCTCTTTCCCCGCCGGAGGAACACCGCCCCCAGGTTCACAACCAGCGATGTCCGCAGCTCTCATTGCAGCAGCCGGAGCGTCCAGGAGGACCGGGCGGCCGATTCCCGAGAGCAGCCATGACCGGCAGGCCCACCATCAGCCGCACCCGCCCCCAGGATCACCAGAACTCCTAAGGAACACACCGTGGCCACCGTCCTCATCATCGACGACGACATCGCGCTGCTTGCCGCCTGCCGAGTCGGCCTCGAAGCTCTCGGCCATCAGGTCCGCACCGCCGAAACCGGCGGCACCGGCCTCGCCGAGGCCGCCATCCACGCACCCGATGTCATCGTGCTCGACCTCGGCCTGCCCGACCTCGACGGACTCGAGGTCTGCACCCGGATCCGCACCTGGACCGACCGGCCCATCATCATCCTCTCCGCTGACAGCTCCGAGGACCGCAAGGTCGACACCCTCGACAACGGAGCCGACGACTACATGACCAAACCCTTCGGCATGCGTGAACTCGACGCCCGCCTGCGGGTCGCGCTACGCCACTGCGCCACCGACGCCGACGCCGAACCCCTGGTCGAGCTCACCGCCGGCCCGCTCACCCTCGATCTGGTCCACTACCAGGCCACCTACCACGACCAGCCGCTCGACCTCACACCCAAGGAGTTCGACGTCCTGGCCTACCTGGCCCGACACGTCGGCAAGGTCTGCACCCGACGCATGATTCTGGAGAACGTCTGGGGCCCCGCCTACGCGGGCGAACAGCACTACCTCAAGGTCTACGCCTACCGCATCCGCAAGAAACTGCACGACGAGGCCGGTCAGTTCCTGCAGAACGATCCCTCCGTCGGATATCGGCTTGCCGTCCCCTCGCGTCCGCAGCCCGCTGACGGCACGTGCTGAGCGCGGGTGAAACCCGCAGCGGTACAGCCACCACGCGGGGCTGTGTGCCGGGTGCTGCCGGCTGACGGACCCCGGCGCGGAGAGCCATCCACGCAGCCCCGCAACCTGCCGGCACAGGCCGGTGACCTGTCCGCCGGACGACTGCCAGGGGTGATCGCTGAGGGAGACGGTGATCGGTGAGACTGTTCGGCAGCAAGCGCTCGTGCTCACCGCGCCCAGCTGTCAGAACGGCGGCCCGAACGAGGTGGCGGGAAGGTCCGAGGCCAGCCCAAGGGCCTTGCGGGCGTCCCGCTGGTACGTGTAGTCAGGGTGGCCCCAGGCATCGTCGGAGCGGGCGAAGTAGTTGTCGGAGTCCCGTGCCGCCTCAGCCGTACGCCACAGCTCGGCGCTCTTCCGCAGCTCCGCCACGTATGCGGCGACCTTGGGCCTGGCGCCAACCGGCCAGTCGGCAGCCTCCAGGCTGTCCGCCTCGCCGTCCAGCGTGGTCGCCAACTTCGCCGACCACGCGTGATTGGCGGTCATGCTGCCCGTGTCCGGCTGGGTCCGCCAGACGCGCCCGGAGGCCAGCTCCAGCCTCAGGAAGGCAATCTGGTCCGCCGGCAGGTTGGTTGCGTCCTTGCGGACGCTGCCGGTGGTTCGGCCGTGCGTATCGGCAGTGAAGCAGACGGCGGTCGTGCTGCCGGACTGCCGGAGCTCGCGGGCCGGATAGAAATAGTTGACGCCCGTCGAGTGGGACATCGACCAGTCGTCCATGACGTAGTCGGTCAGCCGATTCCTGCACTGGTGGTAGGACTGCTTCCCGAGGGCGTCGTCGGTGCCGCCGGGTCCGGTGAGCGAGACCATGGCGAATACTTCGCCGTCGTGCGCTCTGGAGCACGCCACGCGGATCGCAGAGTAGACCTCTCCCCGCCGCGAGTTGGTGAAGCAGGCTCCCACCGCGAGGTTGGCAACTGACCGGTCACCCGCCCCGGACACGCGCTTGTCCGGATTCTCGTCGACACCGCCGAAGACCGACCCGCCGAGCAGGCCCGTCGCCAGGACGACTCTACCGAGCACCAGCACCGCCACACCGGCGATCGCCAGTCCCCGGACCCTCCGGCTGACTCTGCGCAGCAGTGCCGGCGCGGCAATGCCGGACTCCGGCGGCGTGGACGGCGGTACGGCGGACATGGGTCTCCGGTTGACCTCGGCAGATGCGTGGGGGCCAGGATCTTCGCACCAACGAGGCATCGCTGTCACTCCATCATCGGCCGGTGATCACGAACGGCCCACCCGAGTCGTTTCACCACTGCCTACACCCTTGAGAACGCTCTGAAACCGCGCTGAATCGGGGGTCGGCCATGCTCTGCGGTATGACGACGACGGCCCCGTCAGGGGCAGTGGACGGGGAGGGGATCACCATGAACGGTCTGCGACTGATCCGTCGGCACGCCGCGGCCTTCGGGCGCTTCGCCGGGCTGGGCAGCGCGGTCACCCTGACGGCCTCGGGAGCCCTGGTCCTGCTTGCGCAGTGGATTCCGTGGATGGCGGCGAACGCGCTGACCACCGTCGCCTCCACCGTGGTCGCCACCGAACTGCACGCCCGCGTCTCGTTCGGCCACGGACGGCCCGGTCTGGCCTGCCATCTCAAGAGCGCGGCCACCATCGCCCTCGGCTGGCTGGTCACCTCCGCCGCAGTCGGCTTGCTGGCCGCGCTCCGTCCCGGCGCCGGAGTCGTCCTGCAGCAGACGGTGTACCTGTCGGCCACCGCGCTCGTCGGGATCGGCCGCTATCTGGTGCTGCGTCTGGCTGTGTTCGCGGAGCGCGCCCCGAGGCCCCGGACCGGCGGCGAGGTCCGGTTGCGCGCCGCGTACGACGCGGTGGCGTGAAGGCCGACGGGGAACGTGTTGGGCCAGGGTCGACACGTGCGGCCGACTTGGCCGGCACCGAGGCCGGCCAAGTCGGCCTGGTCCGCAACGCGGCGGCTGTCGCGGCGGATCAGGCCGCGGGTACCGGCGACGACCACGAGCCGAAGAGGGGCTACGAGCCCTGCTGGCCTGCGCCGATGAGGCCTCAGCGGCCGGGCACCTCCACCCGGTACGCCCCAGTGGCGCAGCCGGTCAGCCGCCAGCCGCCGTCGGCCCGCCGTACCTGCGCCCCGGTGATGCCCGAGGTACGAGGCCGCGGCTGCGCCGGGCCCGGATACCAGACGTCCAGCCGACATCCGGCGCCCGATGCCCCGGCCGGGGCTGTGCCCCGCAGCGACAGCCGGCCGGAGCCGTCGGCGGAGAGTGCGTCCAGCCGCCCCGGGGCCGCGCGTGGATATGCGCGCGAGAGCAGGTCGGTGTAGGCCGCCGGGGCGGGCAGGTCCTTGCCGGTTGCGCAGTCGACGCCGATCAGATTGCCCGACGTCCTGGACGCGTGGTCGCTCTGCGGATCGCCACACGCCTGCTTCCACACCCAGAAGGCCCCGCCGATGAGCTGTGCATCCTCCGCGGCTGCGTACCGGCCGATCTTCGAGGCGTCCGTACCCGGTGACCCGAACCAGCCCCACTCGCCGGACCACAGCGGCGCCCCGTACTCCCGAGCCTGCTGCCGTGCCAGGTCGAAACCGCGTTCCAGCGACGTGAGGGTGAGGCCCATGCCCTGGTCCATGGTGATCGACTCGCTGTAGAGGTGCGGGGCGAACACCAGGTACGGGTCGCCGCTGAACCCCCGGGGCGGCACGGCGTCCATGCCGAGGCCGGACCAGAGCACGCTGGGTTCAAAGAACACCAGGTGCGCGTATCCGCCGGGGGTCTGTCGCTCACCGGCCCGGATGGCACCGACGGCCCGGTCGTAGTAGCGGCCGAGGAGCACGGCGGAGGTGGCCGGGGGGTCCTCGCCGAAGCCGGGCTCATTGAGCAGGTCGTAGCCGGCGACCGCCGGGTCACCTCCGAAGGTGCGGGCCAGCAGCCCCCAGGTGCTCACCAGTTCGCTCTGGATGCCGTCGGTGTCGTGGTAGAAGTTGGTGAAGGCCCTGGCGACGGCGGGGGAGACGTCCCGGCCGGTGAACTGGCAGTGTGCGGCGCCGTCCAGCACGGTCGCCCATCGCGGGGCGCCGTCGTAGCCGATCATCGGGTCCGTGCCGAGAGGGCATGCGGTGCCCGGCGCCGCGGCGACATCCTTGCCCCAGCCGTCCTGGTGCATGTCGAGCACCGTGTACAGGCCGTGCCGGGCTGCCATGTCCACGGCCTCACCGATACGTTGCAGATACGCCTGGTCCCAGTGCCCGCGTTGCGGCTCCAAGAAGGACCACGAGAGATTGAGCCGCACCGTGTCGAAGCCGAGCGCGGCCATCCCTGCGAAGTCGGCGTCACTCAGCGGTCGCACGGTCTGCGTTCCCGGAACCGCCTGGTAGTAGTCGTTGAGCTGATTGACATTGACTCCGCGCAGCGTGACTTGACGGTTGTTCACATCGACGATGGCGGCCGGTGTGGAGCCGTGCGCGGCGCGGACCGTCAGCGCCGGGAGCGTCCGGTCGGCAGTGGCCCGCGCCGCGGCCGGAAGGGTCGGCCGCACGGATGTGCCGGACGGTGCCGACGGCCCCACCCACCAGGCCACCAGGGCGAGCGCGACCGCGCACGCGGTGGCCCCTGTGGTGCGGCGGACCGTGGTGCCGAGCGGCTCCGCCACCCGGTCGACCAGCAGGAGCGCCGGCCCGACCGCCCACCCGGCGGCCAGCCCCAACGACAGGCCCGTGGCGACACGGAGCAGCACGTCGGGAACGACGAAGAGGTCGGGCGGACCCGACAGGTCGCGCGGCAGAGCCGTCAGCACCTGAACGAGGCCCGCGGCGGCCCCGCCGCCCAGCGCGGCCAGCCAGCCGCCCAGGATCAGCTGCGCGGGCCGCTCACTGTCGTAGTTCCGGACCGAACGGCCGAGGAGCACAGCGCCCACGGCCGCTGCGACCAGCAGCTCGACCGCGTAGGCGAGCGGACCGAGCGGCAGGGAGCGCAGGCTCAACGGCTCTCCGTAGAGCGATCCGGTCGGGGACCCCTCCCACAGGAACGGGCCCACGAGGGGTCCGATCAGCGCGATCGGCAGTACGGCGGCTGCCGACACCTGCCACCTGTCGCGGCCGGTCGTCTCCCCGGCCCCGGGCCAGGGGCGGCGGCCGTTGCGAGGTGTCCGCCGGCGCACCAGCAGGGCGGCGGTGAGCGCGGGCAACCAGCCCACAACAGCTGCACGTTCACCTGTCAGACCTGCCGTCCACACCGCGGTGGTCACCGAGGTGCCCAGCACTCGCAGGCCACCCGAGACACAGGTCCCGGCGAGCTCGACCATCACCTGGAGCAGCCGTGCCAGCGATGCGGCGAGCACCACCACCCCCCAGACCCGCAGCAGCACCCGCCACCGGCCCAGACCCGGCGCGGCGACATGCATCGAGGAGGCGGCACCCCAGACCACCACGGCGACCAGCGTGGGGAGGAACACCAGCAGTCCGGCGAACGACCAGGCCCCGCGCACCGGGAGAGCCCTGAGCGCCGCGCCGGGCAGCAGCGCGAACAGTCCGGTCGGATCCAGCCAGGCCCCTGCGGCGGTCAGCATCAGCAGCACTGCTGCGGCCGCAAGTGCGGCCCGAACCGCACGCGGTCCTGCATTTTTCGGATCACCGAATTCCGTCACGCGCAGATCGTAGGAACGACGACCTGCTTTCACCAGGGGTTTCGCAAGCCTGAACCTCGCCAGGACCAGCGTGTTCGACGGATGCCCCGGTCATCGACGCCACCGCCGGGTCGGGTGTCTCGGTCACAACCTCCCCAGTGCCAATGAGGGTTGAAGGCGTCGTCGGGCCCGGCGTCCCGAGGCGCCCTCAGTGGGGACGCTCCCTGTGTCGCGCGGTGGGGCGGGCCCGCCTCCCGTCCCTCCGCGGACGCCGAACCGCTCGACCTGGCGGGTGTACGGACGCGGGGCCGTGCGGCGCCGGAAGTCAGGCCGTGCGCTCAGGCCGTGCCCTCAGACATGGTCGACCAGTTGGGCGTGTCCCTGTTCACGGGCACAGTGCGCGCAGCAGAAGAACTGCCCGTCCGACTGCAGGCCGTGACCGAGGATGCGGCACCGGCAGTTGTCGCACACCGGGGCCATCCGCTGGGCCGCGCATTCGAAGCTGTCGAAGACGTGGACCGCCCCGGCAGCATGGATCTCGAAGGTCATGTCGTAGTCGTTGTTGCAGACCTCGCACACCGCCATGGACGCCCACTCCTTGTCGTACGCGCTCTTGCCCGCGCCCTTCGGCGCGGCAGCAGGGAGCAGTTCCACGCCGGACGGTCCTGAAGCCTGCTGCGTGCGGAATCACCCGGTCGCCCGAGTGGCGTCCGGTCGGTGCCACGACGGCGAAGCGCCCGGAAGGCCCGGCCGACGGCAGAGCGATGCGCACACCTCACCCCCGGCGACGGTGATCATGCTCGATCGAACACGCGCGAGGCCGTCTCGGGGACGCCGATCCGAGGAGGGGCCCTGTCGCGGCAGATCCGTTACCGCGACGGGGATCCCGGCTGCCGTTCGGCGGCCGCAGTGAGTCGACCCGCCAGGTCCTTGAGGACTTGGCGGAGTTCGTCGGGGCTGTGGATGGTGAAGGGCCATTCCAGGGAGGCAAGGAGGTGGGCCATGCCGTCGAGCCGTTCGGCCCGCGCCCGCATCAGGACACCGTCGGGTTGAGCGGTGAGCGTGGCGACGCTGTTCGGCAGCCGCCGTGCGATCTCCCCGAGAGGGCCGTCGATGAGCACCTCGACCTGCCAGCGGTAGGGCGCCTGTGCCAGGGCGGCGGTGAGGTGGGTGACCGGGTCGAAGCCGGCGGGGAGGGTGAACGTCGCGTCGCTGGGGGTCAGGGAGGCGATCCGGTCGATGCGGAAGGTGCGCAGGCCGTCGCGGAGGTGGTCGTGGCCGATGACGTACCAGCGCCCGGCATGGAAGACCACGCCGTACGGGTCGAGGTCGCGGTCGCTCTGTTCCTGGCGCCAGGACCGATAGCGCAGAGCAACGGTGTGTCGGGAGCGGGAGGCCTGGGCCAGGGCCAGCAGGACGCCGGTTTCGGGGGCCTGTGCGTTCACGCTGTTGGCGGTGAACGACAGGGTGTCGCACATGGCGGCGAGCGGTTCCCGCAGGGCCTGCGGCAGCACCCGCTCGATCTTGGCCAGGGCGCCGGCGCCGGCCGGTGCGGCGCTGTTCATGCCCAGCCGCTCTCCGGCGAGCAGGCCCAGGACGACCGCGAGGGCCTCGTCATTCGTGAGCACCAAGGGGGGCATCCGGTAGCCGCGGGCCAGGCGGTAACCGCCGTAACGGCCGCGATCGGACTCCACGGGAATGCCCAGCTCCCGCAGGTGTGCCGTGTACCGGCGCACCGTGCGGACGTCAGTACCCAGGCGGTCCGCCAGCTGGGTGCCGGTGAGTCCCGCGTGCGTCTGGAGGAGTTCGAGCAGGGAGAGCACGCGTGTCAGGGGGTGAGACATGGATCACTCGTCATATCAGGGCGGAAAATGTCCTGTATTGATCCTACGCTCCCTCCAACGCCTTCCAGAGGGAGAAACCGCATGGCCACGTTCGTACTCGTTCCCGGTGCCTGGCTGGGTGCCTGGGCATGGCAGGGCACCGCCCGTGCGCTGCGGGAGCGCGGCCACACGGCGCTGCCGGTGACGCTGACGGGCCTCGGCGAACGCGCCGGCGAGGCGACCAGGGAGACAGGCCTGGACACCCATGTCGAGGACATCGTCGCGTTCGTCGAGCGGCATGACCTGCGCGACGTCACCCTGGTGGCGCACAGCTACGCGGCAGCTCCTGTCTCGGGGGCCGCCGGGCGCCTGGGATCGCGGCTGGAGCGCCTGGTCCACCTCGACAGCGCCCCGTTCGCCGAGGGCATGCGCCTGCTGGACGTCATGCCACCCCGGGCGGCGGAGCAGCTGAGCAAGCAGGTCGCCGAGCACGGGGAGGGATGGCGACTGCCGATGCCGCCCTTCGAGGCCCTCGGCTCGTTCGGCAGTCTGGAGGGACTCGGTGAGGACCAGCGCGATCTCATGCGCGCGCAGGCGGTGCCGCAGCCGTTCGGCACCTACGAGCAGCGCCTCACCGGCTCCGTCGAGGCCGGACCCGGTGTGGACCGTGTCCTGATCGCCTGCAATGACTTCGGGGCGCTGCTGGCGGCAGGGGCACCCATGCTGGCTTTCCTGAACCAGCCGCCGTGGCGGCGCTTCAACCTGTCCACCGGGCATTGGCCCATGCTCTCCGCGCCCATCGAGCTCGCCGATGTCCTCCACACGGCCGTCTCGTGACGCCACCAGGCAGGCGGCGCATCCGGTGCTGACACAGGAACGCATCCGCAGGGCGCGGGCCCGTGCCCAGGCCTTGGGCGACGGGGTTCGGGAGGCTTCTGCCGAGGCGGTCGTGCGCCGGGTCTTCGCCGTCCAGGCGCAGGATGCCGTGGCGGCGGACCTGGGCATCCGGGCACGGGGGCAGGACATCGGCTCCGAGGACATCCGCGCGGCCTGCGAGGACGAGCGGAGCATCCTACGCGGCTGGTTCATGCGGGGCACCCTGCACACCATCCCCGGCCCGGATGCCCGTTGGGTGCTGCGGCTGCTCGCTCCCCGCATCCTCGCCGCAACCAGCCGCCGCTACCACCAGCTCGGCCTGGACGACGGCCTGCGTGAGCGCGCCGACCGGCTTGCCCGGCGCGCTCTTGCCACACACGGACCGCTCACCCGGGCCGAACTGACGGAGCACCTGACCGCGATCGGCGTTCAGCCGGACGGGCAGGCGCCGTTCCACCTGATCCGCCACGCGGCACTCACCGGAGTCCTCTGCCACGGTCCTCGGCGCGGTGATGAGGCTACGTACGTCCTGCTCGACGACTGGCTGCCGACCGGCGCCGGGGACTCACGGCGGGAGGAGGACACGGCCGTCGCTGAGCTCGCCCGCCGCTACGTCCGCGCCCATGCGCCCGTCGGGTGGACGACTTCGCCGCCTGGTCGGGTCTGCCGGTCACCCTGGCTCGCAGGGCCTGGAAGACGCTGGCGCAGACCGGCTCGATCACCGGGTACGGCGCGCTGAGCGTGCCGACCGAGCGGGTGGAAGAACGTTCGGACAGGCTCTGCACCCCTGATGTGCGGATGCTGCCTGCCTACGACAACTACCTCGTCGGCTGTCGCACCCGGGAGTTGTCCGTTCCCGCCGCTCACCATCGCCGGGTCTGGCCGGGCGGCGGCGTCATCCGTCCCACGGTTGTCGCGGATGGCCTGACCATCGGCACCTGGGCCCGCCGCGATGCCGGCCGAGTTGTTCAGGTCGACTCCTTCGCGCCCCTGTCCTCACAGGTCCAGGCCCTGGTCGACGCGGAAGCCTCCGCTGTCACCCGCTTTCTGCAGCCCGCCGCCTGAACGGGCCGGGGCCTCCCGGCAGCCGCAGGTACGGAGCCGACCGGGGCGCCGCAGCTGTGCCCGACCGCCGTCCGGGTTGCGGCTTCCCACCAGGGATGCCCCTGCCCGCGCAGGCCTGGCGACGGTCCCGCGCCTCCAGGGTGCGGGTCCGCCGCCGACGGGATTGCGGTGCCTGTGTCAGCGCATCAGGTAGGCCCGCTGTCGGATCACCGAATTCCGTCACGCGCAGATCGTGGGAACGACGACCCGCTTTCACCAGGGGTTTCGCAAGCCGGACCGCGCCCGGACCAGAGCGTTCGGCCGAAGCCCTGTTGCCGGATCGCCGGCCGGTGGGCGGCCGCCCGTCCTGCCTCCGGCTGCACCTGCTCCGCGCTGCGGACCGGAGGTGGTGTGCGGGCGCGGGCGTCGTCACCTGCGAGGGTGCCCGCTACCTGCTGCGGGCTGCGGTGCCGCGGTACGTTGATGCCTCCGCCGAGTCGGGTGTCCTTGTCGCAACTGCCTGCTTTCAGCGAGGGTTGAGCACCGGTGTGGCATGGTTGATCGGTAGGTTCGCGCCACCGAGGTCCAGCTGCCCGGCGCGCGTTCGGTCGGCAGGAGGCTGCGGGGGTGCCGAGAGGTCGGCCCGTCGTGCGACTTCGCTGCTTGCGGACGGGTGCGGTCGGCGAGGTGGGGTTGGTGGGCGCGTACCGGAGCCGTCCGGAGCGGTCCGGACCCGTCGGCAAGGTGAGGAGACCCCAGGCATGAGCGGCATTGTGGTGGAGACGATCGTGCGGCCCGAGCGCCGGATATCGGGTCCGTGGCTGGAGGTGATCGCCTCGAACCTCGACTATCACCGGGCGGCCTTCCTGTGGAAGTGCGAAGGTCTCTCGGACGAACAGCTGAGACAACGCCCCCTGCAGTCGTCGGCCTTGACCCTGCTGGGGCTCATGCGCCATCTGCAGGGAGTCGAGCGTGCCTGGTTCCAGCGGGCGCTGGCCGGCACGGCGCCGGATTTCTTTCCCTATCGCACCTACCTCACGCCTGCCGGTGACGAATGGTTTGACGAGTCCGACCCCACACCGGCCCGGGGCGTCTATGAGGACTACCTGAAGGCGTGCGAGGAGTCACGGCAGGTGTTCGGGAAGGTGACGGAAGATCTCGCACGCATCGTGCCGAACGAGGAGTACGGCGACACCGATGTCCGGTTCATCCTTGAGCATGTGATCGAGGAGTACTCTCGCCACCTCGGCCATGCGGACCTCCTCCGCGAAGCCATCGACGGCGCCACCGGCGAGTGACGTCCTCGCCATGAGTGCCCAGCTCTGACGAGCCGGGGCCGGAGGCGGACAGACCCGTCGGCCGAGGGCGCTGACAGGCGCCCGGATGAGTCCGGCTGTCGGGGACCGCGGTGGGGAGGCTCGCCCATCGCTCAGGGTGCTGCCGCCGGAGGCCATCGGATCACCGGTTCTCCGTGGTGGTGCGCCGTGATGTCCCGGCTCGCCGACGGAGCCGATGCCTGCGGCTGCGGCACCGTCCTCGTGGCGGGTCTCTGCCGCGTCGCACCGTCGCCGTGGCGATGCCCGTGCCCGCGCAGGCGCGGCGGCGGACCCGAGCCTCCAGGGTGCGGGTCCGCCGCCGACGGGGATGGCGATGCCGGTGTCAGCGCACCAGGTAGGCCCGCTGGACGGTCTGGGTGACGGCGTTTCCGTTGGCGTCGGTGATGTCGGCCTTGAGGGTGACCGCGGCGCCGGAGTGGCCGGTGTGGTCTACGGTGGCGCTCCAGCCCGAGGCGGTGTGCTGTACCGGGGCCTCGGTCCAGGTGGCGCCGTCGTCGTAGGAGTACGACAGGGCGGCGACTGTGATCGCGCCGGGGGAGTACCCGGCGTGGCCGCTCACCGTGAGGCCGATCCGCTGGCCGGCCGCCGCGGCGACGGTGTTGGCGGTGTCGACCGGTACGTCGTATCCGGGGTAGAGGATCGGAATCCCCTGCGAGGCCTGGCTGTCGTCGCGGTGGGAGCGGAACTTCCACACCGTGTCGACACTCTTGGACAGTCGCCAGTTGAAGTTGGGAGTGAGGATGTTGAAGGTGTGCATCTCCAGTTCGTATGCGGCGTCGCTGTCCGGTACCTCGAAGACCCCGAACGGGGTGGCGCTGGTGTCCACCGTCTCACCGTCGCGGCGCAGCGTCAGGTTGCCGATGTCGCCGAAGGAGCCGCCGCTGGTCCAGTGGGCCGCGGCGTCGCCCCAGAAGGCGCCCTGGTAGCCGATCAGGTCGCCCTGACGCTCGGCGGTGAGGATGGGCGCCCCGGCGTCGTCCGTGGGCGCAACCGGGCGCAGCACGCCGCGGAACCACTGCTCGCTGCGGTGCTGCCCGGCGGTGTAGGTGCGCGGCTGGTCCTCCATGGCCGAGCCCCACGGGAAGCTGGCCATCACCCCGTGGTTCCACTGGACGTCGCCGGCCAGGTAGTACTCGGTGCGCTTGAGCGGGGTCGGCAGCCGGTCCAGCGCCGGGCCCACCGGGAGTCCGGCGGGGTTGCCGGGGGTGTAGGCGTCGACGTAGTCCAGCATCAGATTGCTGCCGCCGAGGCCGTAGTAGGTCGCGTCGACGCCCGCCAGGTCGTGGCTGCCCAGCCGGTGTGTCTGGTCGGCGCCGACCTTGCCGGTGTCCTCGAAGACCAGGTTGTAGGCGTAGGGGCTGTTGGCGACGCCGGTCCAGTGGAGGGTGACCCCGCCACGGCCGAGCAGGGTGTGCAGCCGGCCGGCGGTCTCGGAGGTGACGGCGGCCAGCGGCAGCTTGTCGGTGGCGGCGGGCGTCCAGCGGCCGGGAGCGGTGCGGTACGCGACCAGGGCGACGGCGCCGGCGGCCTTGGCCGCCGCGGCCGCGGTGGTGGCGTCGGCAGGGGTCTCCGCGCGAACCAGGGCGATCTGCCCCTGGACGCCCGCCGCGGTGAGTTCGTCGGCGGTGCCCGTGCCGGCGTCGACCAGTGCGGTGCTGCCGCTGCCGTCGAGCCTGGCCGGTGCGGCGTTGACGGCGTTGTTGACCACGGGCTGCAGGTCGAGGCCGCCGGCGTGCATGGTCAGCACCGGAGCGCCCATGCGGTAGCTGCTGTCGAAGGTGAAGGTGCCGTCATGGGCCTTGCCATCGGTCCAGGCGTAGGTCTGCTGGACCATAGGGCCGCCGGAGTATGCGGCGGAGTAGGTCCAGTCCTGGCCGACGCGGTTCCAGGTCCGGGTGTACTCGAGGTTGGAGCCCCGCGTCTCCAGCGGCTTGCCGGTGTCCACGGTGATCGGGTGGGCCCTGCGGGCGTCGAGGGTGACCGTGGTGTCCTTATGGAGGTCGCTCTCCGGCTCGCCCAGATACGCGGCGGACTGCGTGGTGCCGCCGCCGTCCTGGGTGAGGGCGAGGGCGTCGATCGAATAGGTGCCGGCCCGGATGGTGAAGGTGGCGCTGGAGCCCTGGGTGTAGGACCGCTGCACCGCGACGCCCTCGAGGTCGATCAGGTCGACCAGGCTGGAGCCGGTGGCCGGGTTGCCGTTGCGGTCGATCAGGTTGACCTTGAGGGTGACCGTCTCCGGCGCGAGCCACAGCGAGAACGGTGTGGAGACGGTCTGCCCGTCGGAGCTGCGGGCGACCACCCGGCCGGTGATGCCGCCGTAGGAGTCCTCGTCGAGGGTGACGCCCGGGTCCACGGCGAGCGGCAGTTCGGCGGTGCCGTGCGCAGGCACCGTGACGGTGTCCTCGTCCAGCTCGGCGACCTTCGCCTTGACGGGCTTGCCGTCCTGGCCGGTCAGGTCCTCGACGGCAGCGGTGAGGGTGATGTCGTGACCGGTGGTGTTGGTGTACGGGATGTGACGGACGTTCCGGTCGCCCTCCGTGTGCGGCCAGTCATAGCTGCCGGCGTCGACCGAGGCTGAACCGAGCACGTCCTCTCCGGTCGCGGCGAGCACGTCCAGGCGGCCCGCGCCGGTCTCCTGCACATCGCCCGGGACACCGGCGTCGGCGGCCGAGACCAGACCGGCCTTGAGCTGCTGGGCGGTCCAGTCCGGGTGTGCCTGGTGCAGCACGGCGGCGGCGCCGGCGACATGCGGGGTGGCCATCGAGGTGCCGGACATGGTCTGGTACGCATCGTCACCGCGACCGCCGGCCTTGGCCGCGAGGATGTCCACACCCGGCGCGGCGATCTCCGGCTTGAGGGTGTGCGAGCCGGTCACGGGGCCGCGGCTGGAGAACCAGGCGGTGGCGTCGGCGGAGTCGACAGCCCCCACGGTCAGCACGCCGGGGACGCAGCCCGGCGAGGAGACCGTGCTGCCCCGGGGACCCAGATTGCCGGCCGCGATGACGAAGAGGCTGTGGGTGTTCTTGGCCAGCTCGGCGGCGGCCTGGCTCATCGGGTCCGAGCAGTCGCTCGGCGCCGAGGTGCCCAGGCTCATCGAGACCACATCGGCGTGCTGGTCGACCGCCCACTGCATCCCGGCGATGATCTCCGAGTCGGTGCCGCTGCCGGTGTTGTCGAGCACCTTGCCGATCAGCAGCTTGGCGCCCGGCGCGACCCCCTTCTCCTTCCCGCCGCTCGCTGCGCCGGTGCCCGCCACGGTGGAGGCCACATGCGTGCCGTGCCCCACCACGTCATTCATGCCGTCGCCGGTGAAGTCCTTGGTGGCGGCGATCTGCCCGGCGAAGTCCGGATGGTCGGCGTCGATGCCGGTGTCCAGCACGGCGACCGTGCTGCCGGTGCCGTCGTACCCCGCCTGCCAGGCCTCGGGTGCCTTGATCTGCGACACGGAGTCGGCGAGCATCGCCTTGGCCTTGGCGTCGAGCCAGATCCGGACCGGCTGGGCAGCCGTTCTGGCCGTGCGGCGGACCAGCGCCGTCCAGGCCTGCGCGGCATGCCCCTTGTCGACCGTCAGCGCGAGGCTGTCGATGACCGGCAGCGTACGGGTCAGGTCGGTGCCGGCGGGGGCGGCCTCCCGGGCAACGGCGAGCTGTCCGTCGCCGTACTGGACGATCAGCGGCAGCTGCTTGGTGTGGGCGTCGTCATAGCCCTGCTCGACCAGGCCGGTGACGTCGAAGAGCTGCTCGTCGACGGTGCCCGCGGCGAGCGCCGGAACGGCCGACTCGGGGATCACATAGGTGTGCCCGTCGCGCTGCCTGGTGAGGTATCCGGGGACGGTGCCGTCTGCTCCGGGCAGCATCCGGACGGAGGTGCCGCCACCTGCCGCGCCGGTGACCAGCACCTGGTCACCCGTGACCAGGGTCACGGTGGTGGACTGCACCGAGCGGCCGGCCGAGGCCGCGGAACCGGTGATCCCGGAGGAGGACGCAGTCCCAGCCTCCGGGGATGCGGCGGCCGGGGGCGGTACCGCGATGCTGGCGAGGACTGCGGCTATCGCAGCGCCGATCGCCGTACGCGATGTGGAGTGCATGGGGTATCCCTCTTCGATGTGGGCAGGGCGCAGCGGCGGGACAGGCGCAGGGCCGGTTCCGGTTCGGGTTCGGGTTCGGGTTCGGACGGTGATCCTCGGCAGTCGAGGCTGGCAGAGGATCCATGCGGTCGGACACCAAGTCAGCTGACGGGTTTGCGCCTGGCGCATTCCCGACGGATCCCGGGTCGGGGCGGGCCGGGTCGGGGCGGGGCCGGATTGGGGCCGGGGTCTGGGCTGATGCAGCAGCAACCGGGAGCCCGCCGACGGGAACACGACCGGGTGGCGTGGCCGCATGCTGCGGTGCCCTGTTGCACTCATCGACGCTCCCGCGCCGCACCCCGGTGAACAGACAGGCGGAGACGAGGAGCCTGCCGAGCACGTCGGTCCGATCACCCATCGCGTACGGACGGTCGACAGCGGTGGCCGCCGCGCTCCTGCTGCCCCCGAGCACCATCGGTTGGCGCAGGGGTAAATCGATGTCCTGGCACGCGCCGCACCGCGATCATGGAGCGGAGAGCGACACGCAACCGGAAGGAATCACTCCCCGTGCCTGTGCCCGCCGACCCGACGGTCCTCCATCCGATGCCCGAGCAGCCGCGGGTGGTGCTTCTCAGGCCGCTGGTGAAGTCCCCGCTGATCGAGGTCGGGGAGTACTCCTACTACGACGACCCGCACCATGCGACCGCGTTCGAGATGCGCAACGTGCTCTACCACTACGGGCCGGAGAAGCTGATCATCGGTAAGTTCTGCGCGCTCGGCACCAGTGTGCGGTTCCTCATGAACGGAGCCAACCACCGCATGGACGGCCCTTCGACCTTTCCCTTTCCCACCATGGGCGGCTCGTGGTCGGAACACTTCGACCTGCTCACCGGGCTGCCCACCCGAGGGGACACCGTCGTCGGCAACGATGTGTGGTTCGGCTACGACACGACAGTGATGCCCGGCGTGCGGATCGGACACGGTGCGATCATCGGCTCCGGCGCCGTGGTCACCTCGGACGTACCCGACTACGGGATCGTCGGCGGTAACCCTGCCCGCCTCATCCGCACCCGTTACAACGAACAGGACATCACCCGGCTGCTGGCCGCGGCCTGGTGGGACTGGCCCGCGGAACACATCACCGAGCATGTGCGGACGATCATGTCGGGCAGCATCGCCGACCTGGAAGCCGCTGCCCCCCAGTCCCGTGAGGCATAGGAGAGCCGAGGGAGTCCCCAGCCGGACACATCGGTCTGCGTGGGACATCTCCAGGCGGCGGTCGACGGCAATCGAGGTGTCCAGCAGCCTGAGCGCAGGCTGGAGTCGCGGGCGTTTCCCTCAGATCCACGACTGACACGGTCTTGGCAGCGCCCCGGCTTTCCTCGCGCACACCCATCTGCGCGCGCCTACGAGCCCGGAGAGATTGAATCGCCGTACCGCAGGCCGCCGAACGGTTCATGTATGCCGACCGACTCGTCAAACTGGGCGTGGCCTACCGCATCGACACCCCGGAAGCCCTCGCTGAGACCCGCGGGCGGCCCCGAGCGACCTGGTCGCCGACGCGGAGGCCGCCCGCCGTTCGGCGCTGCTGCCCGCCGACGCACAGGCTGAGGGCGGCGCCCCGAGCGCCGCCGACCTCGTCGAGAACATGCTCGCCTGAGCCTCGCCGACCCCGCCCGTGCCCACCGACCCGCGGCTGGCCGGGTGCCCAGGGGCCGCCTCGGCGCGACCCTTCGCGTACGACAGCCACCACCCCTGGCTCAGCGCGATCCGCATCGAAGGATGCGCTCTTGATGCAGGGTGAGATGCACCCGGTGACGATGACACCATGTGCATCCCCACCCCGAGGCTGCGCCGGACCGCCACGCGCCGTGCGCCGACTCGGGGTGGGGCAAGAAGACGTAGCCGTGCCCGCCCTGGAGTATCGACCAGGGCGGGCACGCGCGGCCGGGAACCAGATGCGCGGCGGTACCTGGGGGTCGGCATCCCGCCCCGCCACCTGGGGGCTGCCGGAGTGCGAGATGCCGGAGGCCGGTCAGCGGACGACGTCGAACACGTTCTTCTGCAGGCCGTTGGAGTAGGCCTCGTGCTCGACGAGCCTCAGCTTCTGGGTGTCCTTGTCCGTGGCGCTGAACAGGCGCTTGCCGGCGCCGAGCAGCAGCGGGTAGACGAGCAGGTGGTAGCGGTCGATCAGGCCCGCGTCCGAGAGGCTGTGGTTCAAGGAGGCGCTGCCGTGGACGATGATCGGGCCGCCCTCGGTCTGCTTGAGCGCGGCGACCGCGTCGAGTGAGCGCAGGATCTGGGTCTCGCCCCAGTTCGAGACCAGCTTGTCGTCGGTGAGGGTGGTGGAGACGACGTACTTGGGCATCGTGTTGTACTGGGCGAACTCCGCCATATCAGGCCATACGGGGCTGAAAGCCTCGTAGCTGACCCGGCCCATCAGGATGGCGGTGGACTCCTGCTGCTCGCGTCCCTTGATCTCGAAGGCCTCGGGGACGAACTCGACGTCCTTGAAGGTCCATCCGGAGTTCCGGTAGCCCGGTTCGCCGCCCGGCGCCTCCATGACGCCGTCGAGGGAGATGAATGCGGTGCTGATGAGAGTGCGCATCGAAGTGGTCCTTGGTGTGTCGTGTCGTGTTGTCGATTGCACGCTTCCGCCGTCGAGGCGGAGGGCGTCCCAGTGAAGGTGTAGTCGCAGATCACCATGGATCGCAGCTTTTCGGGCTGCGTGCCGGGAGGAGGTCGGCAGGGCGGGACGGGTCCGGGCTCACGGCGGCCAGCGCGCTCGGGGAGTTCACATGGGAGGCGGCGGTGGCGCGGTACACCCGCTCGGTGGCGTTGCCCTTGCGCCGCTCTTCCGCGAGCTCGACCAGCCCATGACGCTCCAGTTCCCTTGGGTGGTAGTTGACCTTCTGCCGGGGCAGCCCCAGGCGGCCGGCCGACCGGCCGGCATGGCGGCCGAGCCGGGCTCGGCCAGGACAGCGAGGATCCCGGTCCGGATCGAGTCCAGGGACGCCTCATCCGCACCGGGTTCTTCGATCACAGCGACGTCCAGCACCGTTCCAGAGTCCTTCCGACAAAAAAATTTGTCAAGCCAGTCGAAGTTGTCGGTGTGCGTGGTCCGGTCCGAGCCCGGAGGCTCACGGAGCCCGAGGCGGCGGCCTCCGGATCGATGCTGCGGTGCGGATGTCCGCATCGACCTGCGGCGACGGCCTCCCCGACGGCGCAGCCGCGCTGAGCTGCCGAGGCGTTCACCGCCGCCGCTCAGACGGGCGTCCTCGACAGAAGCAGCGTCCGGGCTTCGCGGTGCGCTGGAGCGCCGCCACCAGCCGCACGGGCAGCTGCTCCTCGTCGTGGCCCGGTCGGCCCAACCCGCGGACGGCGGGGTGAGGAGTACCGCCCGCGTCGGCGGGATGCCCGCGCGAACGGCGCGACCGTCCTCGTTGCGCATACGGGCGCAGCCGGCACGCATTGCCGCCGGCCCCGCCCAGGGCCGACAACGTGCCACCGTCCTGGCCGCAGACGTGTGCCCCTGACTCCCGCCCGGGTCCGTCACCGTCCGACGGCACGGCGAGGCAGGCTCACTCGGATCATCGGACGTCCGAGGGGGCCACGGGCGCGGTCCGACATGACGTCTCCTCGGGCCACCTGACGTTGACTTGGCGCTTCCCTGTCGTTTCAGGGAGAAAAGCGAACACCGCAGCAGCCTGTGTGAGACTCGTTCCAGGTCCGCTAACTGGCAGGCAGGCAGGGCGAATTCGGCATTGCGGATTTGCTTCTCCTGCGCGCCGGCGTGTCCTTGTCATCAATCCATGAGGGAGCACAGGTGAATTCCAGGATCGGGCGCCGCATTGCCATGCTGGCGAGTACTGCGGCGCTGGTTCTCGGCGGAGTGGGGTTGTCGGCCGGCAGTGCATCGGCCGCTGACTCCTTGGTATGGCTGACGACGGACCATGGCGTCGGGCTCTACATCCAGCCGAACGTGACAGGCGGGAAGGACCTGCGTGGGCCGGACCTCTTCAAGGCGAACTACGACGCGGTCCTTGTCCACTGCTGGACCGTCGGTCAGTACCTCGA
This sequence comes from Peterkaempfera podocarpi, assembly GCF_042466665.1. Taxonomy (GTDB): domain Bacteria; phylum Actinomycetota; class Actinomycetes; order Streptomycetales; family Streptomycetaceae; genus Peterkaempfera; species Peterkaempfera podocarpi. Next base: position 78,607 of record NZ_CP162102.1, on the reverse strand, counting down.
CAACGGTGACGTCTGGTACAAGGTCACCCATGAGTGGTACGGATCCGGGGGGATCGACGGCACCAGCGGTGATGACGAATGGTATGTGGACTATGTCTACGGTGCCTACGTAGACGGGAATGCCGCATTCCACAGCGGCACCATCCCCCGTTGTTGACGGCGCTGACGCTCGCCTCTCTCAGCCGGTGACGACGCAAGCCCCCGGTCCGCGAGCGCGGGCCGGGGGCTTCGTGGTGGCCGGGGGTGCAGCAATCCCGGTTACTTGATGACCACGATTCACGCCCCTTCGGGAAACGCCCTCGCCGGCCCTTTGCCGGCCGGGGCGCGCAAATCAATTCCGCCACGTCCGGCGGGCTGGGCTGCCGGGTGTTCAGACGCCGTCCCTGCGGAGCACTTCCTCGGCCACGGACAGCGCTGCCGCCATGATCGTGATCTGCGGGTTCACCCCGGGACAGCTGGGAAGCAGGGAGCCGTCGGCAACGGTCACGCCCCGCACGCCCCGCAGGGAGCCGTACGGGTCGACCGGGAAGGCCGCCGGGTCGGCCCCCATCGCCGCCGTGCCGGTCGGATGGAAGGCGGACAGATGGAGCCGGCGCACCGGGGCCTCCGCGAGGACGTCGGCGAGTTGCGGCATCGTGCGGACCCGGGGTGCCGTCGGTATCCCGGTCAGCACCTCCACGGCGCCCGCGGCGAAGAGCACCTCGGCCATCGCGTGCAGGGCGCGGAGCAGCCGGCGGCCGTCGTCCGGGGTGAGGTTGTAGTAGGGCAGCGGGTGACTGCGGCCCAGGACGCGTCCGGGTGACTGGTCGGCGATCATGGCGCCGAGGGTTGCAAGGTGCTCTGCGCCCTCCAGTTCGGCGCGCAGCTCGCGTCCGACGCCCGGCAGCACGAACGAGCCCATGCCCGGCGGCGGTGCGGTGGCCTCCAGGAGGATGCCGTCCGCGTGCAGTTCCTCGATGCCTACGCTCTGCAGCACGGCGGGGGAGCCGGAGACGGGGTGGGGGAAGCGTCCGGCGACGCTGACTGCCGGGTGGACGGCCAGATTGCGGCCGAGCCGGGGGTGCCGACCCAGGCCGGAACGGCGCAGTAGCGCGGGGGTGTGCAGGGCGCCGGCGGCGACCACGACGAGCGGGGCGAGGATCTCGAACACCGTGCCGTCGGGCCGCTGGACGGCGACCCCGCAGGCACGGGGTTCACCTGGGCGGTCCGTCTCGACGAGGATGCGCTGCACGCGGGCGCGGGTGACGATGCGGGCTCCGGCGGAGCAGGCGTCCGGCAGTACCGACAGCTGGACGCTCTGCTTGGCGCCGCTGGGGCAGCCGACGACGCACTGGCAGGATCCGCGGCAGCCCGGGGCGTTGCGTCGCAGCGGGGTCGCGTGCCAGCCCAGCCGGTCCGCGCCCTGCAGTGCCAGCCGGCCGTTGCCGCCGAGGACGTCCGTGGACTGGGGGGCCACCTGCAGGGTGCGCTCCACTTCGTCCAGGCGGGCGTCGAAGAGCGCCGGTTCGGCGAGGGCCACGCCGAAGGAGTCGCACCAGCGGGCCAGGACCCGGGCGGGTGTGCGGTAGCAGGTGCCGGAGTTGACGACGGTGGTGCCGCCGACCGCTCGGCCCACGGGCAGCAGGATCGGCGGGTTGCCCAGCGCGACGGTCGCGCCGCCGCCGCGGTACAGCTCCGTGAACCGCTCCAGCGGTGGCCGCCGGGCGAACTCCGCCGTCGTCCAGTGCCGCCCCTCCTCCAGGACCAGCACCCTCATCCCGGCGCGGGCCAGGGTGCGGGCCGCCATCGCTCCGCCCGCTCCAGAGCCGACGACCACGGCGTCAGCGGTCGACCGGTCGGGCCACCGCTCGGAGGGCACGCAGAGGAGCGGAGGGTCCTCCCGTGGTGCGGGGTGCCGGGGCTGCGGGCTGTGCAGCATCCGCTCCGTGGCTGCCGCCAGCAGGACGGGGACCTTGACCGCGTCCAGGAACGGCAGCAGCGCGGCGCGGCCGCCCATGGCGGAGAGCACGTCCTCACGCGCTGCAGGGGTGAGGGCGTGGAGTCGGCGCCCGGTGCGGGTGCAGGCGTAGGCGTCGACGGCCGCTGCCGCGAGGCGCATCCCGGTACGTGCCGATCCGGGCATCGCGGCCAGCATGTCGCCGAGCCGGCGCGGGACGGCCGCCGGCCACGCGGACCGGCCGTCGTCAGCGAGCAGAGCGGCAACCAGACCGTCCAGGGCGGTGCGGGTGGTCATCGCTCGCCCACCTCCGCGTGCGCGGTGCCCTTCAGGGTCCACTCCTGTTCCGTCCGCCACCGGCCCCACCAGCGTTGGAAGACGATGCGGGCATCGGCCGTCTCGCTGTTGCGGCACACAGCCTTGCTGCCGTCGGGGTCGGTGTACTCCAGGGCGAGGGTCCGCTGCGCCGCCTGGACGACGTCCACGCGGATCCGGTGCAGCCCCGCTCGTCCGCGCACGGTCCACTCGGGCAGGCCGATCCTCGCACGGAAGCGCCCGGCACCCAGCCGGCCGACCGCGGGGCGCAGGGCCCCGCGCGGCCAGGTGCGTCCGCGCCGCCGCAGGCGCAGGAAGACCAGCGGGGGCAGCCTGCGCAGTCCGGGGCGGGTGGAGACGGCGGCGACGATCTCCAGGAGGTCCCCGCCGCCGAGATCGGCGTGGAGCCACGCCCAGCGCCGGGCGTTGCCGTGCCCGTAGATCCTGGCGGTCGCGCCGGGTGCGTCCTCGAGACGGAGTTCTCCACCGCTGTACTGCACTGAGCCGGTCAGCAGGCAGCGGGGGGCTGGGACGATCTGGGCGGCCGGCAGCACCGGGTGGTTCCAGGCCCAGCGGGGAAAGGTGTAGAGCGTTTCGTCGCCGGAGTGCTCGGTGAGGTCCCAGCGAAGAGGCCCCGCGGTTCCGGAGAGCCGGCCGGGGACGGCCAGGACGTCCTGGGCGGCGAACCCGGCCGGGTGCGGCTGCCAGGGGACGGGTCCGAACCGGGCGTGCTCCACCGGCCCGTCGGCGGGAAACACCGCCGCCCAGCCGTGGGCGTGGGCGGGCGATCCATCAGTGGGGGCGGTCAACTCGTGGTGCAGCCACAGCCCGGTGCCGGTGGCAGGGTCGGTCGCGGTGGTGTCAGACCTCGGTCCGACCCGGGGTGCCGTCCCAGCGCGGTGCCATGAGGCGGCCGATGTCCTCCTGCCGGGGGAAACGGAAGCTGGCCAGGAAGGGCAGCAGCTGTGTCGCGACGGGGAATCGCACGGTGCCCCGGCCCGACTCCTCCGCCTGCATCCCCTTCGCCTGCATCTCCTCCGCCGTCACTGAGAACGGCAGCACGGTCATGGAGCGCAGGGGGCGCAGCGCGGACACCGACTTCCATCCGTCGAGGGTGCAGCGCTGACCGCCGGCGTCGAAGTGGATCCGATAGCGGATCCTGCGCCGCGCCACGGGGGAGATCTCCAGCTCACCGGTGGCCTGCGGATCGTCGGCCCAACCCCCGATCAGGACCCGCCCGGTGAGGACCGCGTGGGTCGTCCCCCAGAGCCGCAGCACCTCGGGGGCCCGTACGGCCAACTGCAACCGCACCGGTCGGTCCTCGTCCTCTCCCGGTAGCCGGACCGTTCCCGTCATGGTCTCGGAGAAGGTCGTCCCGCGTCGGCCCGTCATGCGGCACCGAGCCTCTCCAGCATGATCTGCTCGGTGGCCGCCAGGTACTCACCGGCTGCCGCGCGCGCCGCGTGCCGGTCCCCTGCCGCCACTGCCGCGACGATCGGCTCCAACCGGGCGCGGGCGGCGGCCGGGTCCGCGAAAGGCGCCACCAGGTGGGAGCGTACGGGCAGATAGGCGTTGAAGAGCGTGTTGGTGAGCAGGACGTACACGCGGTTGCCGGTCGCCCGGGACAGGGCCCGGTGCACCTCCATGTCCGCGAGCTGCACCGCCTCTCCGCCCTCCGCGGCGGTGACCGCCTCCAGCAGTCCGCGCAGCTCCGAGCGCTGGGCGTCGGTGGCCCGTGCTGCGGCCTGTTCGGCGATCAGCACGCCCACGCCGCGGCGCACTTCGAAGATCTCCCGCAGCCATCCGGGACTGTGCCGCACCAGCAGGGGCAGCAGGTCGACCCCGCCCAGGCGCACAAAATCCCGCACCCTGGTCCCGATGCCGTGCCGCGTCTCCAGCAGTCCGGACTGCGTCAGGCGCGCAAACGCATGCTTGAGAGTCGTCCGGGTCACCCCGTATCCCTCGGCCAGCTCCCGCTCCGGGGGTAGATAGCTGCCGACCGGATGGCCACCCGTCACGATCTCCTCGCAGAGTTGCGCTTCCAGGGTGTCGACGACCGTCTCGCGAGGCAGCGTCCTCACGGAACCTCCAACCAGGGTGAGTGGATGAGCCACTGATCCACCATAGGCAGAAGTTACCGACCCGTACAACCCCTTCGCGCGCTGCCATCCCACGGCTGCGAGCACGGCCGCCGCTGTTCGGCAGCGCGTGCCGTCACGGCGGACGTCCCGGACAGGCAGCGGCAGCCGGGTGAGCGTGACAGGGCGGCGGAGACCCATGGGTGGCTGCGCCCCCGACCAGTGGAGGCATCTCAAGCCGGGGGCGTGATCACCGTGCACGAAGCCCGACCTGCAGCCGGCAGGGCCACGATCACCGAGATGAGGCCACCGCTCCGCCTGCAGACGCTGTGGCAGCATCGAAGGTGCTGGTCGTCACCACCTTCAACGTCGACGCCTACGTCCACGACGCGTTCCGGGCCGGAGCGAGCGGCTTCCTCCTGAAGGACTCGCTCCCGGCGGAGCTGGTGGGCGGGATCCGGACGGTCGCCCGGGGCGAGGCACTGCTGGCACCGGCCGTCACCCGCGACCTCATCGGCCACTTCGCCGAACGTTTGCGCCCGGCGGACACCTCCCGGCCGGCCAGGGAGGACGTTGTGAGCGCGCTGACCGTCCGCGAGCTGGAGGCGCTCCAACTGATCGCCGAGGGGCTGTCGAACGCGGAGGTCGCCGCGGCGATGGTCATCACGTCCGAGACGGTGAAGGCCTATGTGTCGTGGATCCCGACCAAACTCGACCTGCGTGACCGCGTCCAGGCCGTTGTTCTCGCCTATCGGCTCGGTCTGGTGTCCGCGACGTCCTGAGCCGTCGCGGGCTCAGGAGGCCGTCACGACGATCTTCTTCCCGCCGTTCAGCCCCTTCTCGAGGTGGCGGTGTGCCTCGACGACGTCGTCGAGTGCGAACACCGTGTCGTCGACGGCGGGCCGCAGTGCACCGAGGCGCACGCCCGCGTTGAGGAAGGCCGCCATGCGCTTGACCACGACGGTGTCGAGGGTGTGCTCGAAGCTCCGGTAGCCGAAGATCGTGAGCGGTGGGCCGGCCGGGAAGGGCGTGGGCCGGGGGTCCAGGAATCCTGCGGCGACGAGTGTTCCGCCGGGGCGGGCCGCCTTCAGGAGATCCTGCTGGCCGGGGCCCATGACGAGGTCGAGGACGATGTCCGCGCCGGTTCCGCCGGTGTGGTGGCCGACGGCTTCGGCGATGTCCGCGTGGTCGGTGGCGATGACCGCGGCGGCGCCGGCGGCGAGCAGCTCATCCTTCCTCGCGGCGTGCCGGGTGACGGCGATGGGCACCGCACCGATCTGATGGGCGATCTGCATCGCCGCCCGGCCGACGCCGCCGGACGCGGCAGTGATCAGGACGTGGTCGCCGGGCCGCATCCTCGCCTTCTCGACGAGCGCGCCGTAGGCGGTGGAGTAGGCGACCCAGATCGCCGCCGCCTCCGTGATTCCGAGCCCGGCCGGCCGGGCGAGGACCCGGCTCGCGGGGACCGTGGTGTATTCGGCGTAGCTGCCCCGGGCGCTCGCGTCCGGAACGGCCGTGAGGATGACCGGATCGCCGATCTTCAGCCCGGTGGTCCCGGGGCCCAGCGCGTCCACGACGCCGGTTCCTTCGACACCGAGGCGAGCGTGCGGCAGCGGGACGGGTGCGGGCGAGGTACCGGAACGCATCATCCGGTCGAGCGGGTTGACGGCGAACGCCTCCATCCTCACCCGGACCTCGCCGACTGCAGGTTCGACGACGGGCTCCTCGACGAGGTGCATGACCTCCGGCCCGCCGAACTCGTCGAACACAACGACTCGTGGCATGGTGACTCCTCCGCGTTAGGTGCTGGCTGGTTGCCCGAGGAAGACGTTACGGAGCCGTGCGTTACCTCCTGGTACCTTCGATTTCATGCAGAACGTGGACGGAGCAGCCTCCCTGGCCGACTGCCCCACGCGTCTGGCGGTCGAGATCATCTCCGACAAGTGGGCCGTGCTCGCGCTCTTCGGGCTCAGCCAGACGCCTCGCAGGCACGGTGAGCTCGTCGACCTCATCGGCGGCGTCTCGCGCAAGGTCCTCACCCAGACGCTGCGCCGGCTTCAGCAGTACGGCCTGGTCGACCGCCACGCCGCAGCGGCGCGACGGGTCGAGTACAGCCTCACCGACCTCGGCCGGACCCTCATCGAGCCCATCGAGGTCCTGACGAACTGGGCGAGGGAGTACGGCGGGGACATCGCCGACTTCCAGGAGGCGGCGGAAGTCGCTGCTTCTGCCGGGGCTCGCCCGGCAGGTTGATCTCGGCGATGGGCGGCGGCCCGCCGGTGGGGTGACGTCGACGCCGGTCGGCCTTCGCAGCCGCAGCACACCTCTTCCGCATCGGTCGATGCAGAAGCGCTACGGCCTGCTTCTGCACCTTTGCGGCGGCGGGGTCTTGTCGGGTGGCGAGCGGGCGCGGGCGCCCCTTCGGCGGGCGCCCCTTTGGCGGGCGACCGGGATGAGGTGGGGATCGCCGGGCAGTGTCGGCGTCTCACAGCCCGGGAGGGCGCCCACGAGGGGGCTGGCGTCGCACGGATGGCTCACACGGTGATCGTGTCTCCGGCCGGAACGATGGTCAGGGGGACCTCGGTCAGCGCTTCGGGACTGAGGAATCGCGCCATTGACTGTTGTCCGGTTTGGCTGAGCATGATCTCGTGGATCTGGATCAGACGGTTGGGTGCAACTTCGTGCACGTAGTCCGCCGCCTCGCCAAGCTTGGTCCACGGCCCACTTGTGGGCAGGAGCAGCGTGTCGACGGGAGTGGGCGGGACGTGGTAGGCGTCGCCGGGGTGGTAGAGCCGGTCCTCGACGAGGTAGCCGACGTTCGCGACGCGCGGGATGTCACGGTGGATCGCGGCATGCAGGTCGCCGAATACCGCGATATCGAAGCCCGCGGCGGTGACACGGTCACCAGCTGCCACTGCGGTGACCTGGCCGCGCCGGGCCGACCAGCGTTCGACCACGCCTGCCGGGCCGTAGACCCGCAGGTCGGGGCGGGCGTCAAGGGCCTGGGCGATCAGGTCCTCGTCGAAATGGTCGAAGTGCTCGTGGGTGATCAGGACGGCCTCGGCGGCGGCCACGGCTTCCTTCGCGTCCGGGGTGAACGTCCCCGGGTCGATGACGATCCGCCGTCCGTCCTCGACCAGCGACACACAGGCGTGGGCGTGCTTGATCAGCTGCACTGTCGGCTCCTCACCAGAAGATCTACAGGCGGTACTGTACAGATATCCCTGCATATATCTAGCCTGGCCATGTGAACAGCACGTCTTCGAACGAACCGGCGCCTTCCCCGGACGAGTTGGCCGCGCACCTGAGGGCGGCAGTCAGCGCTCTGGTCCGCAGCACGCGCACCGTCGACCAGCTCGCCCCCACCCCGGCGGCCGTGCTCGACCTGCTCGACGTGCGCGGACCGATGACCACGGCCGACCTGGCGGCGAGCCGCGGAGTGCGCCACCAGACGATGGCCGCGACCGTCAAAGAGCTGACCGATGCCGGCTGTCTGACCGTCGGCCCCGACCCGGACGACGGCCGCAAGAAGATCCTCACGCTGACGACGTCCGGGAAGAGCGCGATTGACGCGGACCGCCGCCGGCGCGTCGGCGTTCTCGCCGAGGCCTTGGACAAGTCCCTGAACGAGGACGACCGGCACATCCTGGCCCACGCCCTCAACCTCATCGACCGGATCACCGGGACGGTCACGGACGGACGTGTCATGAATGAGGGTCATGGAGGTCGCGCAGATAGGCGGCATGAGGTGGGCCGACGGCAAGGCGGGCACAGGTTTCGGTGATCATGAAGCTACGACGCTCTGTGTCCACTGGGGAGACCTGTGTCCGTTCGGGCAGCAAGCGCTGCCCATGGGTCCCGGAGTCCGGTCCCCTCCGCTGGGGTGCCGCCGGCCCCGAGGGTCGTGATTTCGCCTTGCGGGGCGCGACGGTGTAGCTGAACGAGATCTGGAAGTCGATAACCGCGACGATCCGCCAGACGCCCGTTGGCCTCCACATCGGCGCGAGCCCGGTGAGGTCACCGGCCAGCAGGGTGAAAAGCCCCCTCACGGGCACCGCGACCGCATACGCAGACAGGTGTCGCCGCCACTGCCGCCGCTCGTGGGCGGCCTGCTCCCGGCCGTACGTGGGGGGAGGGCCGGCGTCGGCCCTCCCGCAAACCGGTGGGCGAACCGCTGGTCGGCCCAGCGGACCGTCCGACGGCCGAAGGCCGCGGACACTCCGACGCGGAGGGCGGCGAGCCCGCGCGCCATGGTCGCCTGGCCGCCCCGGTGCAGGTCGACGACACGGCCCTCGCCGTCAACGACACAGGGTCCATGGGGCGCCGTTCTCCGCCGGGTCAGGCTGTTCGGGACGGAGCATCCCGGGCGCAGCGCCGCAGTCCCGTCCCGCCGATCCCGCCGTCGGCGGCCATCCAGGGCATGGAATCGGTTTCCGGTGAGGCCGGGGCGGTGAACGGCTCGGGCACGGCACGGCACGGCACGGCACGGACGAAGACGACCGGCAGGACCGGTCAGGACCGGTCAGGACCGGCCAGGACCTGATCGGCGAGCTGGCTGGGCCGGCGGGGGTACGGGTTCGGGCTGATCAGGAGGCGGATCTCCGGTATGGGCGGGGTGTTGGAGCGGCTGTTTCCGTGAGGAGCCGCCCTTCGGCGGCTCGTGTGCCGAAATGGCGGTGAGCGCGGCGTGGGTGGCGGTGGGGGATGTGCCGGTTCGAGGTGTCGTGGGGTCGGTCCTGGTGGTGGTTGAGGCGGCTGTCGTTCTTTGTGTGGGTGGGTGGTGGTGTGGACATCTTCTGGTGGTGGGCGGTGAGGTTGTGGGTTGTGGTGTCTGTGCGGCGTGCTTGATGGGGGGTGGGGTTGGTGGTTCGGCTTCCGGAGGGTTCGTGGTGGGATTGGGATGTTGTCGGTTGGGATGCTGGCCGGCTGCGGTTGGGCGCTGGTTACGATTTGTCGTATCACCATGGCCTGGAACTGGTCTTCAGCGATCCGGTGTTCGTGATGTGCCCGGCGGTTTTCCACGAGCCGATTTTCCGTGAGCCGACACCGGATGAGGTCCGGTTGGTGGCGGGGCAGGTCGGTGAGGTGCCGGCGGTGGTTGTCGCGTTCGAGGCGGATGCGGGTGGTCCTGAACCGGCTTCGGGGCTGATCGCTGCGGGCCGGCTTGAGGTCGTTCGGGGAATCGTGTTCCGGTACTGGCGTGAGAACCTGGCGGCCGGGGAGCGTCTGGCTCCCTGGGTGCGGCCGCCGCGGTCGTGATCGCCGTGTGATCGGCCTCTGGTGCTGTTGCCGACTGAGGGTCGGCTTCGGGGTGGTGTTGGTGGGTTGTCCTCTGCCGTCGGGGTGGGGCGCGTTGAGGTCCTTGCCGGCTTCGGCCGGGGCGGTGTGGGCTGTCAGTCCGTCGGTCCGTCGGATGCCGTGATTCTCCTGTGGTGTTGTCGGGTTGTTCGGCGTGGCTTTGGTGGTGGGCAGTTTGGTGTGGGAGTAGGTGGCGAGGAGTCGCGTGGGGTTCTTTGTTCGGGGTGGTGGCGGGTGGTGGCGGGTTCGGGTTGTTGTCGTACCTGTGGTCTGGGTGGTCTGGGTGGTCTGGGTGGTCGGGCGCCGGCCGGGGCTGGGGTTGGTGGGTGCCGGGGGGTTGGTGGGTGGTGGGGGAGGGTGAGGAGGAGCCACAGGGTCAGCCAGACGTAGGTGTTGGCGCCGATGAGTGCGGTGGGTCCGGAGGGGTGGTCGCGCCATAGCCAGACCACGCTGGAGCACAGGATGGTGTAGGTCGTGGCTGCGCGTCGGCGGTGGTGGCGGAGCAGGACGGCGAGTGCGGGGAGCAGCCAGATGAGGTGGTGGACCCAGGTGACGGGGCTGATGAGGCAGGCTGCCGTGCCGGTGAGGGCGGTGGTGGTGAGGGCGTCGTTGTGGGTGCGGTGGATGCGTCGGGCCCATAGGCAGAGGATCGCCAGGACCCCGGCGGCCCAGAGGGGCGGGCCGCCGGGGTCGCCGAGGCGGCTGAGGACGCCGCGTAGTGACTGGTTGGAGATGTAGGAGAGGGAGCCGACGCGGTTGGTGTCCCACAGGGCGTGGGTCCAGTAGGTGTGGGAGGGGCCGGGTGCGGCGAGCCAGCCGGCGGCGGTGGCTGCGGCTCCGACGCCGGTGGCGGTGGCGGCGGCCCGCCACCGGCGGGTGAGGAGCAGGGAGGCGATGAACAGGGCGGGGGTGAGTTTGACGGCGGCGGCCAGGCCGGTGCCGACGCCGGTCAGGCGGTGGGGGCGGAGGTCGGTCAGGACCAGGGCCAGGAGCAGCAGGTTGACCTGGCCGAGGCTGAGGGTGTCGCGGACGGGTTCGAGCATCACGAACAGGCAGGCCACTGCGGCGGGTGGCCATCGGCGGGGTGCCAACTGCCGGAGGGTGTAGGCGGAGGCGGCGATGTTGGCTGCGAGTACGGCTGCCACCGCGGCAGCGCGTGGGATCAGGGTGAGGGGTGCCATGCACAGTGCGGCGAAGGGTGGGTAGGTGAAGCCGTAGGGGGTGCCGGGCAGGTGGTAGTCGTAGATCCGGCCGCCGCGGTGTAGCCAGCTGTCGACGGTGCCGTAGTAGACGTACAGGTCGAACCAGCCCCGGTAGTAGGGCACCGTGGCCATGAACACCGCAGTGAATGCGAGGAGCGCGAGGAGCGCGGGGCGTCTCACGTCGGCGTGCGCACTGCGCGCAGGCACAGCAGTGTCAGTGCCGCGAGTGCGCCGCCGCCGACGGCCAGGGCCACCTGGTTGCCGTGGGGGGCGAAGCCGCTGGGCAGGACGGCCAGGGCCATCAGGGCGCTGAGGGTGGCGGTGTGGCGGCGGATGCGGCTGGTGTGGGGTGCGGCTGCGGCGATGAGGAAGCAGCCCCAGAGGATGTACCAGGGTCGGATGGCGGGGCCGAGGAGGGCGAGTGCGGTGAGGGTGAGCCCGAGTGCGTATATCGGTCCCAGGCGTGTCCTGCGCCGCCACAGGATCAGTGCGGTGGCGGCGGTGGCGGTCAGGCCGGCCGCCCGCCAGAGGGGGACGTCGCCGAACGCGTGGCCCAGGGCGGCGGTGAGGGACCAGCTGAGGGGTGTCACGGGTGTGCTCAGGGCGCTGAGCCAGCCGTAGCCGGTTCCGGTTGCTGCCGTGACGGCGGCGGTGACCGTCGCGGCGAGTCCTGCGACGGCGGCCCAGGCCCGTGCGGCGGCGTGGCGGTCGCCGCCGAGCTGGGTCTGCCACAGCAGGGCGACGGCGACCAGTGCCGGTGCGGCGGGCGCCTTGACCAGCGCGGCGAGGGTCACGAGCACGGTTGCCCGTACGGGTGCTCCGGCGAGGGCGGCCAGTAGGCCGGCGCCGAGCAGGCCGAGCATCACCGCGTCGTTGTGGGCGCCCGCCACCAGGTGCAGCAGTACCAGCGGGTTGAGGCCGCCGAGCCACAGGGCGGCGGCGGGGTCGGCGCCGCAGCGCCGGGCGAGCCGGGGCAGGAGGGCGGCCATCAGGGCGACCCCGCCGAGCGCCGCCAGCCGCATGCCCGCCACCCCGGCGGGTTCCAGGGCCGCTGCCAGGGCCAGGAACACCGGACCGTAGGGGGCCGGGGTGTCGCGCCATATCGGCGGCACCTGGGCGGCCAGCGGGCCTCCGAGCTGATCGGGGCCGTAGGCGTAGATGTCGATGTGGGCGCGGACCATGGCGCCCTGGGCCAGGTAGCTGTAGACGTCCCGGCTGAACAGCGGCGGTGCCAGCAGCAGCGGTGCGGCCCACAGGGCCAGGACCAGGACCAGGTCGCGGCAGCGGGTCGGGGTCGGTGAGGACCGGATGATGCGGCCGAGCCACCACCAGGCGGCTATCAGCAGGACGAGTCCGAAGTAGGCGGCGAACACGCCCAGTGAGGGGTGGGTGAGGATGTCCTGCACCGGGAGCGCCCCGGCGCCGCCGAGGCCGCCGAGGGCCAGCGCGGTTGCTCCGGCGAATCCGAGCCACCGGCAGGCTGCACCTTCCGTCACTCGGGCAGCGTGCCGGTGCCGGGTGACCCGTGGGCGTCGTCCGGTTGAACGGCCGTGCGCGCAACGGGGGACACCCTGGCATTCACGGCTTGAGGTGGCGCTGCTTCTCCGGCTCGTGGTGGCCCACCTTGGCGGTGGGGCTGGGACGCTCGGTGCAGGTCGCCGTGAGGGGGCGATGCCGGGTGGTGTCCTCGAAGGACCACCCCCACCCCCAGTGCGGCGGCGGGTGCTGGTGCTCACCCTCGTGCGCCGCTCCCCGGGGGGTGTCTGGGTGCCGGCGGCGGTGTCCGCCGGGGTGGGGAGACGAACGCTCATGAGGCGTTCCCCCGACCGAAAGATCGACGTGGCCGCAATCACGTGCGTCTGGCCGACAACATCGGTATGCGTGTCGCCATCGTCACCGAATCCTCCCCGCCCGACGCCGACGCCGACGCCGCCCTCTGCCTTTGGCGGGCCGCCGGCGACCCGCTGCTGGCCCCCTGCCTTTGGCGGGCCGCCGGGGACCCGCTGCTGTTTGGCCACGGCCGGCGGCAGGGCGCGGCCAGGGCGGCGGTGGCCGCGTGACCGGCGGTACGGGCGCGGCCCGGCGGTCCGACGAGCCCCGTGCCGGCCTCGCCGCGCCGGTCCGTGATCGGCTGCGCATCGCGCGCCATCTGAGTGCGGGAAGTCTGACGGCGGGTCATCGCCGTGTGCCGATCAGCCCTACCGGGCTGGAGGTCTGCGAGGAGGGCTCCGGGCAGGGCGGGGTGCCGGCCCTCCTCGCCGCCCATGACGCCACTGCCGCGGGCCCCGCGGGTGCCGCAGCTCCCGCAGGCCCCGCAGCTCCCGCAGGCCCCGCAGCTCCCGCAGGTCCCACGGGTGCCGGTTGTGGGGGGCTCGGTGGGGGGCGGCCGTTGCGGTTCGCGGCTCTTGGCGACTCGCTCACCGTGGGGCTTGGTGATCCCGTCCCCGGCGGCGATGGTGGCGGGTGGCGCGGTTGGGCGGCTCTGCTGGCGCCTGCCCTCAGGCCGGAGCCGGGGGGTGTGGTTCTGCTCAACTGTGCCGGCAGTGGTGCGCTGACGTTGGATGTGGCGGGGGAGCAGCTCGCCGAGGCGCTGGGTCACCGCCCGCATCTGGCTTCGGTTGTGGTCGGCGCCAATGACACGTTGCGTGGCGGTTTCGACATCGAGGCGATCTGCCTGCGCCTGGATACCGTTTTCGGGGCACTGCATGCCCAGGGTGCGGTACTCATGACGGCTTGTCTGCCGGATCCCGGTCGGATGCTTGGGCTGCCGTGGCCGTTGGCCCGGCCGCTGGGCCGCCGGATGCGGTCCCTCAACCACATCGTTCACCATCTCTCGCGGCACTACGGAGCTGTGCACCTGCACATCGGCGACCATTCCTGGGTTCTGGACCGGGCGGCGTGGAGCGCGGACCGGCTGCACCCGAGCGAGTGGGGTCACCGTCTGCTGGCCAGGGAGTTCCACACGCTGCTTGCGGCGGCCGGGCTGGCGGCCGGCGCGCCGCCGTCCATCACCCCCCAAGGCCCCGGGCCGGGTCGGGCGGCGAGCGTGCACTGGATGGCGACCCGTGGCACCCGGTGGGTCCTGGACCGCTGCACCGACCTGCTCCCGGACCTGCTGGGGTTGGCTGCCGTGGAATGCCGCCATCAGGTCCGGGGGACCACCGCGGCGCTGGAGCTGGCCGCACACCGGGCGACGGTCGGGGCCATCGCTGCACTCAACCTGCCGGACCTACCGGCCGCGGGCCGCCGGACCGCTGTGGCGGCCCTGGCCCATCCGGATGGGCATTTCACCGCGCCGGCGGCGCACCTGCGCTGTGACGGTGCCGCCGGCGACGCTGCATGCGCCAGACCCAGCACCGACATGCCCAAGGGGACCCTGAACAATTCGGGACGCTGGCCTCATCGGGGTTCAAGCCACTCGATGCGGGAACGTCGTCACTGAAGAATGGGGCTGACCAGGACAGATGGCTGTGGCATCGTCACCCACGTGACTCGTGACCCAGGCGGCGGATGGTCCTTCGCGACCGCGCGGGAGGCAGCCAGCTTCGGTGCTGGCCTGGTAACGGGCATGCCCCGCGTCGAACACGCCATGGGAGAGGGCGGGACGCTCTGCGGCCTACCGGAGAACCAGATGACCCGCTATCGGCATCTCTTCGAGCCAGCACGGCGCAAGGCGTGTCCGGATTGCCGCCAGCGGGCCAAAGCGGCTCCGACAAGGCCGTGCGCTCAAGAGCGACTTCATGACTGGCTCCAGGCCGCCGACCCAGGACAGGCCCGCGACGACCTCCTCGCCGCCCTCCGGAAAGGGGCCAAAGTGCGTCTATGGATCCGCGGTCCCGCCGCAAGCCTGGCCAGACACTACGCCCGCCTCGACTCACTGACTGATGGCGCAGAGCCCGCCATCGAGGCTTTCAACATTGCCAGGACCATTGGTCTGGCCCGTGTCGAAGACGGCGGCTGGCGCTTCCTCGCGGTTCTGCCAGAGGACGACAGCCGGCCGCTCGTCGCACGTGGGCCCCGCGCTCTCGGCTGACGTCACCCTGGTGTCGCGCGATAGCCTTCCCCTGGGGACACGTGACCGCCAGGGTGGGGAAATAGCTGACGCGAAAGCGGTCGCCGCTGGGGAAATCGCTCACCGTCGACAACCGGGCGCGGGCAGTTGACTGCGGCGGCCCTTGCGCCCTGGTCTGCGTCGAGCTGTTGGGCGGGTTCGGCCGACTCTGCGCTCGCCTTGCCGGCATCGACGGCGAAAATCCCACGGTTTTCCGGGGTCCCCAGGGATGCTTTCGGATTGTTCTTGCTGCCGGGCTGACGGGGAAGGGATCCGGAGGTTGAACGCGCGGCGTCGATCCTCGCCGTGCCGTTGTCGAGGAGGGCCCGGACCCGGGTGCAGGAGTGCCTGGAGCTGCTCGGTGCGGAGGCCTTTCGCGGTGACTTTGCCGTCTTTGGTGTGGTCTTCATCGAGCTGCTCGAAGGGTGCATCGGCGACGGCGGTGTCTGGCTGGTGGTGGTGCGGCTGCTGGTCCCCGTCGCCGGGCCGGGCCGGGCCGCGCTGTGCTGGGCTGCTGTCAGGTGTGCCCGGTGTGCTGCCCCGATTCCGGCTGCCGGTCACGGGAGTTGTGCTCGGCGTGGTGCCGAGGCCGCGCGCGGGTCCTGTGCGGCAAGGGCCTTGTGTCCGGCGCCGGATCTGCTGTTCCCTCGCCCGTCGTGCACGGTCGGCCGCCCGGGTGGGGGAGGGGCTCCGGTCGTCTTGGGGTGCGTGGACACCCCCGAGGGCGCGCGTCTGCTTGTCCTTCTCGCCGATCTGCGTGCATGCGTTGCTGTGGTGTCGTTGGGTGCTGGTGGCATCATCGGGCCATGGCTGTGATCGAGGTCGTTCAGGGTGACATCACGCTCCAGCACACGGACGCCATCGTGACTGCGGCGAACGAGTCGCTGATGGGCGGCGGCGGCGTGGACGGCGCGATTCACCGGGCGGCGGGTCGGCGTCTGGCGGACGCGGGTGCTGCGATCGGTCCCTGCGAGCCGGGCGACGCGATGGCGACGCCGGCTTTCGATCTCGAGCCGCCGGTGAGGCATGTGATCCATACCGTCGGCCCGGTCTGGGAAGGCGGCGACTACGGTGAGGCCGAGGTGCTTGCCGCCTGCTACCGGCGTTGCCTTGAGGTCGCGGACGAACTGGGTGCCAAGAGCGTCGCGTTTCCGGCGATTGCCACGGGCGTCTACGGGTTCCCGGCCGAGGAGGCCGCGCAGATCGCCGTTGCCACGCTCAGATCCTCGCCGACCGGCGTCGAGCAGATCCGGCTCGTGGCCTTTGACCAGCAAGCCCGTGACCTGCTGGTCGCTGCGCTCGCCCAGGACCGACGTGGCGTTCCGCGCGACTGGTGAAGGGCGGGTTCGGGGGTGGGTAGGGTGGATGCGCGAGGGCGAAGGACTGCTGCGGCGGAAGGGTTTTGAGCAGCTGCGCTTTGCTGCGGCTGGACGTTGGGGATCCGTTGTTCTTCGGCTGCGGTGGGGATGTGGCCTGGGTGTGGCTGTCCGGGCGTGTGCAGCTGCCCGGCCGGTGCGGTGGTGGGTGGGGTTCCGTCCCGGTTTGGGGTCTGTGGTGTTGGGCACGTGGGGGGCATGAGGCGAACCGTGGTGCGGGGTCTGCTGGCGGGGGCTGCGGGGACGACGGCTTTGAACGTTGTGACCTATGGGGACATGGTGTTGCGTGGTCGGCCGTCCAGCGGTACTCCTGAGCGGACGGTGGAGGTGTTGGCGGGGCGGGTTGGTGTGGACATTCCGGGTCAGGGTGAGGTGCGTGCGGCTCGGCTGACCGGGCTGGGGGCCTTGGACGGTATTGCGATGGGGATGGGTGTCGGGGTGGTGGCTGCGGTGTTGTGGCGGGTCGGGGTGCGTCCTTCGTGGGGGGTGGGTGGCGTCCTGGTGGGGGCTGTGGCGATGGCGTCCAGCGATGTGCCGCTGGCGGGGTTGGGGGTGAGCGATCCGCGGACGTGGTCTGCGGCGGACTGGCTGGCCGACGCCGTCCCGCACCTGGTGTTCGGTCTGGTCACCTTTGGTGCCGTCGCGGCGTGGGAGGGACGGGTGTGACGGCGCTCAGCTCATGGGCCGCGGCGCCGCGGGCTGGGGCGATCGCCGGGTTGCGCGGCTGGGCTCGGGGGTGCACGGGGGTGGCCGTCACCGGCTCGCAACCCTGACTGGACCGGGGTCGTCGCAGGGGCGTGTGCGCGCCGCCGGATGCGTGGTGTCGGCGTGCAGGTCAACGTGCACAAGCGTGTACGGGGAAACGTGCACAGCGCTGACGGTCTCGCGCCGTGGCGACCGTCAGATTGCGACCGTGGTGTTGAGATCGCCGGTGTTCACGGAGCAACGGCCGTATTTCCGTGAGCGATATGGCAGAGAGTAACGAACCCGGGGATATTGGCGCCCGATCGATTACGGACTTCGAGTGGTCAGCGGCAGATCAGGGTGGTATCCAACGGGAGGTCGTCGTCGCGGCGTGCTGACCGGACTATCTCCGCGACTGCTGGCGGTACCGACCGGGGGCCAAGCCGTACTCTCGTTTGAACGCTTTGGCGAAGGCGAATTCGGAGGTGTATCCGGTGCGCTGCGCGACGGTCTGTACCGGCTTGTCGCTGTCGCGCAGCAGTCGCGCCGCCAGGGTCATCCGCCACCAGGTCAGGTAGCCCAGCGGCGGTTTGCCGACCAGCGAGGTGAACCGGCGGGAGAAGGCCGCGCGCGATAGTCCGGCTTTCGCGCCCAGCGCTTCGACCGTCCACTGCCTGGCGGGTTCCTGGTGGATATGGAGCAGCGCTGCGGTGATCGCCGGATCGTGCAGCGTCGCGGCCCATCCGGTGGCCGGGCGGTCGTCGGTTTGCTCCTCGAGCCAGGCCCGCAGGATGTACAGCAGCATGATGTCCAGCAGGGCTGAGACGACCGCTTGGGTTCCGTGGTCGGGGTTGGCAATCTCGTCGCCGAGCAGGTTGACGGCAGTATGTAGCGGCGTGCGGTGGCCGAGACGTGCCGGGAGGTGGATGACCTCGGGCAGTTCCTCGAACAGTGGATGTGGCCGGGTCTGGTCGAGTGTGTATGCGCCGCACAGCAGGACCGTCGTGGCTTCCTCGCCGTCGTCGGCGCTCGGCGCGACCTCCCGCAGGGAGGCTGAGGGTGCGCCCGTCAGGGACGTCGACGGGCTGTCGGCCAGAGCGTGCCCGCAGCCATGCGGAAGGCACACCACATCGCCCACGCTCAGGGCGATCGCGGCGCCCGCCGGCGGGACCAGCCAGCATGTCCCTTTCAGCACGACATGGAAGCCGGCCCCGGAGAACGGCTCGGCCCGCACTCCCCAGGGAGCGTGCTTGCGGATTTCACTGGAATGCGGGCGCCCCGTACGCATGACGCCGATCGCATCGCTGAGCACGTCCATCGCCAGATCGTATCGCGAGGCCGCTGTGCACAAGACGATCAGACATGAAACGGAGACGGTGGGCCATGGGGAGCGGCTCCTGACCTCCATACCCTGGGTGCGCCAACAGATTGACCGATCGGTCTACCAGAAAGGCAGGACATGAGCCTGTACACCGCCGTCGCGACCGCGATCGGCCGCGACGGCCGCGCCTTCAGTTCGGACGGCAAGTTGGACGTCGAGCTGGCCCTCCAGAAGGAGTTGGGCGGCACCGGCGCCGGCACCAACCCCGAGCAGCTCTTCGCGGCGGGCTATGCAGCCTGTTTCGCCACCTCCATGCAGCTGGTGGCGCAGAAGAAGAAGATCGACGTCTCGGGCATGTCGGTCACCGCCGAAGTCGGCCTCGTCCCCAACGGGCAGGGAGGCTTCCAGCTCGAAGTCAGCCTGCGGACGAAGCTACCGGACAGCCTGTCCCGGGAAGTCGGTCGCGAGCTCATCGAGGCCACCCACCAGGTGTGCCCGTACTCCAACGCCACGCGCGGCAACATCCCGGTCGAGCTGCTCGCCGAGTAACCACCGTCCGCTGAACGCCATCTGGACCGCAACCGCCAGAGTCCGCGGTCCAGATGGCGTCGTCCTACCCGGCTGCCCCACGGCGCGGGGCAACGCCTGATGGTCTTAAAGACCAGCTCATTTCGCACCGAGACCTCTGTGTACGTTCGGGCGTACCTGACTGTGCACGTTTGCCTGTACGCCGATACCTGGGTGTGGGCGGCCCTGTCGATGGGCGCGGCGCCGTGTCCGCGGCCGGACCGACCGAGGGCCTGCGCACTCTGTGTGGCTGCGGCCTCCAGCGCTGCCCACAGCCGCGGCTGCCTGCTGGTGTGCGGGCCGGGCTGCTTCACCCCCGGGGGGCGTTCCGGCTCTGGGGCCCGGCGCGGCCTTTCGTGGGTGTCCGGCGGGGCCTTTCGTGGGTGGTCGGGTCGGCCGCAGACCCGTCCGCTCAGAAGTGTTCCCACCGCACCAGGTCGTCCCAGGCGGGTTGGTGGTGGCGGTGTACTGGGGGAGGCTGCTGGGGTGAGGGGTGGCCGAGGCAGACGATCAGTTCGGGCCGCACCCCGTCGGGCGCTTCGAGCAGCACGGCGACTGCTGCTCGGCTGAAGGAGGTCACCGGGCCGGCGCCCAGTCCGAGGCTGTGCGCGGTGAGCAGCATGGTGGCTGTCGCTGTTCCCACGTCGATGTAGGGGCCGGGGTTGCTCTCGGGGAAGCCGTAGGCGCGTACCTGGGCCCAGTCGACGCAGACGACGATGGCGGCCGCCGGGTGGGGGAGCATGCCGGGGGAGACCATGCGGATCGCCCGCAGCAGCTGGGGTCGGGTGACGGCGACGTAGCGGTGCAGGCGCCGGTTCCCGGCGTGGGGCGCGTATCGGGCGCTGTTCAGGACGGTGTGCAGGTGCTCGGGCTCGACCGGCGCTTGGGTCAGCGCCCGGACCACGCGGCGGGCGCGGATCGCCCGCAGGACGGCGTTCCCGTCGGTGGCGGCGCTGCCTGTGCGCTGTTCGCCGGTCGTCGCCTCGCCGTTCACGTCGCCCCGCTGTTTGTCGCCCCGTCGTTTGTCGTCGCGCTGTTTGTCGCCGCGCGGGGGTCGAGTGAGTCGAGCAGGTACGCGGCCAGGGTGCGGCAGAGCGCGTCCAGTCGGTCGGCGTAGCCTTGCGGGTCACCGGCTGCCACCGAGGTCTCGGCGTGTCCACGGCGTACTTCGTCCAGGAGTGCCCGCAGCCGGCTGCTCGCCTGCGGCTCGATCATCTGCGCGAGCCGTCCCGCTGCCGTGAGCAGCCGCAGCGGCGCGTACTCGGCGGCTTCGTCCAGCTGGGTGCGGGCGGAGCAGATCAGGTAGGCGAGCAGTTCGACTGCGCCCTCCTCCTCCAGCACCCCTCCCGCCCGCTCCGTGTGCTCGGGGCCGCCCATAGGACTCTCCGTTCTCCGTGCGTCGTCGCCGCGGCGCGGCGGCCGCTGCCCCGCGGTGGTGGCGTCCGGCCCGCGGTCCCTGCCCTCAGCCTCCGCTGCACGCGCACGCTCCGCACGCCGCAGCAGGCTGCGGCCCGCACTGCCGGCCACGCCCGGCCCCACCCACCTGCCGCCGCCGGCCCCTGCCCGGTCGCGGTCGCGGCCGTGGTTGGCAGTCTGTGGTGCTTCGCCGGCCGTGGATGTCCCGGGTCGGCCTTGGTGGGGCTATCCCGGTGTGCGGTAGGTGCTGCTGCGCCCTCAGGTGGTTGTCTGTCGCGTAGTCGTGTGGGGGATGCGGTTGCTGACCTGTGGTGCGGTGTCGAGCGGTTGGCGGTGTGCTTGCGTGCCGGGTCTGCTGTGGCTGCGCCGGGGCACTGTCACAGGGGGGTGAGGATGTCTGGGTGCGCCGCGTTGAGGACGAGGCCGTTGTCCAGTCGGACTCGGACGGTCATCTGGGTCCCGCGCTTTTGGTGTGCGGTCCACTGCGGCTGGAGCGCGGCGATCTGTGTTTCCAGGCGGGTTCGGCTTGCTGTGGGCATGGTGTGCCCGTAGTCCTCGAGCAGCGCTTTGAGTCGTTGGTATTCGCGGGCCTCTTCGCTCTGCGGGAGCTTTCCGTCCACCCGTTCGACGGTGCCCTTGATCCCGGCTCCCAGTGACAGGGAGGCGACGACGGCCGCGGGCTCTCCGGCGATGGCCTCGCCGATTTCCAGGTCCGTGGCCAGGCTGACGCGTTGGCCTTCTTCCAGGGTCATCCGCTCTCCACCTTTTTGTCGATCGGCGTCGCAGCCGCAGCCGCAGCCGCAGCCGGTCTGCGGCGCCGGCCATTATCCGTCGGGCACGTCGGCAGGCCCGGACGCGGGCCGGAACGGCGGGACGGGCGAAGGCGAGACGGGCGAAGGCGAGACGGGCGAAGGCTGCGCACACCGGCAGCACGGGGACGAGAACGGGCGGCAGTGGCCCTCGGCCATTCGCCCGGTGCCGGTCGGCGACGTCGCGGCCGTCACCCGTCCGACCGGCCGCACCACCCGCCCGGCGGTCGGGTCCACGGGATTCACTGAGGTCACCGGGTTTCACCGCAGTCACCCCGCCCGCCCGCCGCAGGCGGACCGGCGCCTCCGCAGCCTGCCACCGTCGCGAACGCGCCACCCGTCGGCAGCTCCAGCAGCGGCGGTTTGCATCCGGCCAGGTCGGCGTGCGTCCCTGGCCCTTCCCGGTGCTCCGGGTTGCCCTTGCCGGACGATGCCTTCACCGCGCGCTCCATGCGTGGGGGCCGGCTGGGTGGAGAAGGCCATGTCGGTCGGGGAGGGAACGCGGTGTGGCGTCAATGGTGTGGTGCGTGCGCGGGCTCCCGTGTGCCGGGCCGGGCCGCACGTGTCGGGGTCGACGCCCTGCAGGTGGGCTCGGGAAGGCCGGTCCAGGCCGTGGTCGGTCAGGAGGTCGGCTGCCTGCGCCGCGTCGTCGGTGTGCGGGAACGGGAGGCAAGTACGGTGACGAGCCGGGCGTGGGCGAGGATGGCAGGGGCCGGACAAGAAGGGGTGAGTTAGGGACTGGGGGAGTCTGCGTTTGTGGGTAGGGGTTGTGGCTTTGATGGTGTGGGGGCTGGTGTGTGCACGGTGTCGAGCGGCGGTCGTGGGCCTTGGGGTGGGAGGTGCGCTGGCTTGTGTGGCAGTGCTGCTTCCTGTGCCTGCGGGGTGGTTCCTCGTGGTGTGTCCTGGTTTCCGGCCTTGCCTCTGTCGGGGGTCACGGTGCTCATTGGGTGCGGGTTCCTCGCGGGTTTGGCCTGTGGTCGCGGCAGTGTGGGGCTTGGTGGGCCTGTGCTGGATGCGTGTCGGGTACACCACTGGGTGGTGGAGGAGGTTACGGGCGCAGCGGTTGTCATCGTGGTGATCCACCTCCGTCTCGGCTGGGTCGGTTGACTGCCCGGCCTTTCGGGCGAGGGCGTGCCGGTGCGGTCCGGGCGTCGGGGCGCGGGGGTGGCGTTGGTCTGCCTCGGCTGCCATCCGGGCCGTGGCGGCTTTGGGGTGGTTGGGGACGGCCGAACGCCCCCGGGGGGTGCCGGGGGCGTTCGGTGGTGGTGCTGGTGTGCCTGGGGTGGCTCAGTACCAGTGGTGGGTCTGCCAGAAGTTCCAGGCGGCGTTGGGGCTGCCGTAGCGGTCGTTCATGTAGGTCATGGCCCACTTGATCTGGGTGGCGGGGTTGGTGCGCCAGTCGGAGCCGGCGGAGGCCATCTTGGAGCCCGGCAGGGCCTGGCACAGGCCGTAGGCGCCGGAGGCGGCGTTGGTGGCGTGCATGTTCCAGCTGGACTCGTGGCTGACGATCTGGTTGAAGGAGGCCCACTGGGAGGCGGGGACCATCGACTTGGCCAGGGCCTTGGCGGCGGCGGCGGAGGTGCCGGTGGTGGCGGCGAAGGTGCGCGCGTCGGCCTGCTGGTGGTGCGCGCTCGTCCGGGTCGTCTGCTGTGCGGTGGCTGCGGAGGCGGCCGGGGCGGCGATGGCGGCCACCGAGGCCAGGCCCGCGGTGGTGGCCAGGACGGCGGCGGTGGTGTGCAGGCGGCGGGGAAGGGCGAAGCGCATCAAGCTGGGGACCTCGATCGGTTGGCTGGGCGGTCCGGGGCGGTGGTGGCCCCGGTGCCCGTGGCACCCGGTGTCGGTTGGTGCCGGGCGGGACGCTCACAGACCGCGGGATGCGATCCGGTGCGCCGTTCGGACTCGTCCCACCGTGGACGAGTCGGCCGCCCCCGGCAAACACCCCACCTACGATGCGAACCCGTAGACCGGCCCCCGGTTGCGGGGGCCGGTGGCCGCGGCCGGAGCCCCTCCAGAACGCCGGCATCGCGGGGCCGGGCAGGCCGCGGCGGATCGGCGTGAAGCGCGATGACCTGCACCTTTAGCATGGTTTGTCTGGATTGTGCCGGTAAACATCCATGTGTGGGGATTCTTCGGGTGGGTTGTGGTTCGCCGCTCCGGGTTATGCCTACTGCCGTGGGTCGTACACCCCTGGGCCCGTGTGAGGCGCTTCACTCGCGGGCCTCCGCCGCAGCTCCGCCGCCTGTGACCCGGACCACCCGTGCCCGCGGTCGGACGCCGCGGCGGCGCCCCCGCCCGCGCGTACGCCGTCCACCAGCGCGATGGCGTGCCGTCCCCGCACCCGATCTCACCCACGGCACCACCCCAGGCCCGCTCCCGCGCGGCCGCCGCCACAGCCCAGCGACTCCCGACCACGGTCCGCACCCGCACCTGTCCGGCGGCATCGGCCCCCCCGCGCACGCGCCAGGACAGCGCCCCCGGCCACCTGCCCGGCCGAACGAGGATCCACCGCACCCCCTGGTTGCCGCACTGCCCCACGGCCCGATGGCGTCCCGCCAGGTGGTGTAAGGGATCAAGGCGTCGGAATCCGCAGGCCAGGGACGGTGACTCCGTCCGTTCGGGGACTCAACGCATCTCACCAGCAGGCTTCGTGGGCAGGCGCGTCTATGGAGGTCGCCGTGGGCCTCCTACCGGAACGCCTAGCGCTTGATCCCCTACACCACGTCGCGGGAGACGACCCACGACCCCCCGCCGAGCGCCCGGCAGGGTGCCGTCCCGCGCTGTTCCCGGAGCCACCGCGTCAGCTTCTGCAGCGCCCTGGGCGAGGCGCAGCGGATGGGCCCCGGCGCCGCGTCCTTCCTCAGCCGCGAGACCCTCGACCGGCGCGGTCCGCGGTCGCGGAGCCCGGCGGTGATCCTCGCAACGCCGTAGGTGCACCCCGAGGGCTGGTGGACGGCCCGGATCCCGGCGGTCGGCCTCGCGTCGGCGGCCCGCCGGGCCGCCCGGACAGGCTCGCTGCGACGCCCGTGGCAGTAGCTGGAGCGGGGCATTTCAAGGACTTGGCCCAGCCGCTTCACGCCGTAGCGGCGCTGGTGGTCGGCGACGAACGGGATGCTGCTCACCGGCGTGTCCGGCCCGCGCAATACTCGGCCGCCCGGCGCAGGGTGTCGCGTTCCTCCTCCAGCTCGCGAACCGTGCGGCGCAGGGTGTCGCGTTCCTTCTCCAGCTCGCGAACCCTTGAGGCGCAGGGTCTCGTTCTGCGCCTCCCACGAGGGCGGCGCGGTCGGGGCAGGGGTCGGGGCGTGGCCTTGCCGGCCGCCGGTATCCAGGTCCGCGGGGTCTCCGCGTCGATGCTCGGGTCCGCGGCGATCGGCATGATCGTCGCGCCGGGCCGTGTCTCGTACCATGCGGCCGCCTCGGCCTTGAACTGCGTCCAGGGATTGACCGAACGCGAGGAAAGGAACAGCGTCGCCATCGCCTCCAACGAGTCCTTCAGCAAAGCGCACATGTTCCGGCGAACCTGTGCCAGGCAGCGCCGAAACTCAACAGGTTCTGCCGTGTCGCGACGCCATGTCAGCTGTCTTCTGGCAGTCCGCCGAGAGCCGTTGCGAGTTCGGCCCGAAGCTGGGGATGGCTCGTGGCTGCGAGGAGTCGAAAGGCGACGGGCCCGATGCGCCATCCCGAGTCGTGATCGAACGGAGGCCGCACACCTGCGGCGTTGTGCGCCACCTTGGCGACCAGCTCAGCGAGAGTGAACAGAAGCGCTTGGTCTTCCTCCAGTGGCGAACGCCGATCCAGACTTCGTCGTCGCAGTCTGTCGAACACCTCGCGAGCCCGGGGCCACCGCTCTTCAGTCTCGGCTAGCAGCAGAGCGTCGTCGACTTCCGGGAAGGCGCCGATGTCCCGGCTCGCAGCGCGAAGGACGTCGCCAGCCCAGGCGACCGGAGTGGCCTGACTTTCGAACCGGGACCGTCCCCAGGCATACAGTCGTTGGGCATTCATCTGGTCATCCATAAGCCTTGTTCTCCTGGTGGAGGAAGTGCCGGACGTCCGCTGCCAAGGCGGACATCTGCTCGCCGGCCTCCAGCCAGGTGGTGACGGAAGCAGACCAGCTGTCAACGGATGCCCGCCATGGTCGGAGGGTCCAGGTCAGTCCGACGTGACCGCCCGATCGGACGACCGCGCTGACGGTCAGGTCGCGATCGTTGGTCTGCCAGAGACGTTCTCCGTCCCACCCTCGGAAGTCCCGGGCGAGTCCCTCCAGAAAGGGGGCCAGGTCCGCGTCCCAGTTCCAGGCCGTCACCCCATCGACACGGGCGCTCAGACCGGGCGCGTGAACCTCGATCGCGTAGAGCACGCAGTCCGGATCCTCGCGGGAACGGTCGAAGAGCCTGACGCGCACAGCCCTGTTCTCCAGGCTGCGGACGATCACTCCGTCTGACTGATCGAGGGTGGCGGCGTGGGTGCTCATCTGCGAAACACTAGGTCAACCGGCGCCCGACGTCATCGTGTATTCGGCCTGGGCAAGCGGCCCTCGTCGACGTGGTCGGCAAGGTAGATCATGACGCCTTCGGGGTCCATGCCGAAGGCCGCGGCGACGAGCTTCGGGTCGAGGGTGTTGACCAGGTCGGCCAGGCGGGTGCACCGCAGCGTCCGGGGCGGAACACGGCAGGGGTCCATGATGTGACTGACATAGGCGGTGGAGGCTGCCGACCGGCCGGATTTGGTGATCTTCGTGACGATCACGTGGGGGTTGTCGGTGCGCTGGCTCTCGCGGTGGGCCAGGCAGCGTTCCAAGACTGACCAGCTGGCCGGGTCCATCGGCACCGGATGCGGGCGTTTGCCCAGCTGGATGGTGCGGTTGACCGGATCGATGTCGTCGACGCGCAGGTGTCGCACTTCGCTGCTGGAGGCCGCGTGCAGGAGGGCCAGCATTCCAAGCAGGGCCTCGTGGGGGTGGGCGTCGGTGGTGGTGGTCCAGCGGCGGAACAGCTGGCGCTGCTGGTCCACGGCGACGGTGGTGCCGCTGAACCCGGAAGGACCTTTCGCCTTCAGGCCCCGGGTGGGTCGATGAGGACGAATTTGCCCGAGCGGGCGAAGCGGAAAAACTGCCGCAGCACGGTCAGCCGGCGCTGGCGGGCCTTGGGCTGGTTGGCCAGGAACGCTTCGATGTCGTGGACGTCGGCCAGGGCCCAGTCTTGTTTGCCGCGCTGATCGGCCAGGAAGCGGGCGAGGTCGCGGACGATGGCCAGGGTCGCCTCGATGGTGATGTCGGCGCGCGGTAGCGTCCCGGCGCGCAGGGCACGCTCACGTGCTCGCAGCAGTGAGTCGGAGAACGCGTGGACTTGGGGCCGGAGCGAGAGCAGGGCGGCTTCGACGCGGCGCCGGCGGCGGCCGGCCGCGAGTTGGTCGGCGTGGTCGGTCGGCAGCGCGAGGGCGCGCTGGGTGAAGAAGTCCTCCAGTGCGCGGGCGAGGGAGCCCATCGAGCGGCCGGGGCGGCGAGCACGCTCCAGGAGAGCCTGCGGGTGATTGGGGTGCTCGTCTTCCAGGAGCCGACCGAGAGCGCTGATCATGGTGCACGCTCGGCTGGCGCAGTGCCGGGCGGCGAGGTGGCCAGCGAAGTCGCCCAGCCACATCGGCGGGTTGGCGAGTCGTTCTTGCAGGTTGGAGGCGGTGATGAAGGGCCGGTCTGGGTGCTTCTGCCAGCAGGCCGAGCACAGTCCCAGCCCGGTATGGCGTCGAACCTGGCCGCAGCTGACGCATTCGCGCGGCGGCTGCTTGGGCTGGCGGACACGTGAGCAGTGGCCGCACCAGCCGGTTGCGATCTGCAGGAAGCCGGGCCGCTGGCAGCGCGGACAGGTCCGTTTGGCTGCGACTCGCTCGGCTTCCCGCCGGCAGGCCCCGCAACTGGTGGCGATTGGAGACCGCACTGGTCGGCCGCAGGCAGTGCAGGTCCGCGAGCAGTTGATGCACCGTCGGGTGTCTTCCTGCAGGACCCGTGACTTTCCGCAGGCCGGACAGGATGTTCGGGTGGCTTCGTCCTTGATCCGGGCGGTGCAGCTGCAGCAGTGGTCCCGGCCGATGATCCCGACCGGTGCCCCGCAGCCGAGGCAGTCCCGCTGGCGCTTGCCCATCGTCGATCCATTTCGTTCGCGTCAGATCGGTGGCATCGACCGGCCGGTGGCTGAGGCGGCCCGGGGCAGCACTGCTGCTGGTCGGACGGGGGTGGCGGGGCGTTGGACGGGGGTGGTGTCCACCTCGATCAGGTCGTTGGGGGTGCAGTCGAGCGCGGTGCACAGCGCGGCCAGGGTGGACATCTTCACCTGCGAGGGTTCCTTGGTGAACAGCGCCGACACCGATGCGGAGGAAAGCTCCAGGCCAGCCCGTTCGGCCAGGAGCCGCCGCAGTTGGGCGCCGGTCCAGACCTCGCGCTGGGCGGCGGCGATTCGCAGTTTCCACTTGATGTTCACGACGTGGGATCCTCTCCGGTGAGCTCGCTGAGGGTGCTGGTCACCACGCGGCGATAGGCGTCCTCGATGAACGTTGCCGAGGGTCGGACATATCGCATGGTTGAACTGACGGTCCAGTGACCGAGCAGTTGCTGGATGGCCACCAGGTCCACTCCGCGTTCGTAGTTGTGGGTCGCGCAGGCCCGGCGCAGGGCATGCGGGCTGAAGCGGTCGGCGGCCGGGCGGCCTTCGAGTTCCATCAGATAGCGCAGCCGGTTGCGGACGGTGCCCTGGTGGAGGTGGCCGCCGGACTCGTCGGCGAACAGCGCGGGCGAGTCCGGGAACTTGCCGCGGACGTCGTCGAGGAACCAGTGCAGGACCAGATCCACCTGGTCGAGCATGGGCACCCAGCGCGGTCGCGGTCCGGAGGTGTGGGCGCCCTTGCCGAAGCGCACGTGCAGTTTCCCGAACGGGCCGCGGTCGAAGTGGACGTCGGGGCGGTCCAGGCGGGCGGCCTCGTCCGAGCGCAGGCCGGCGTGATAAAGCGTCCGGAACAGTGCGTAGTCGCGGGCGGCGGGTGCGTACTTGCGTGCGGTCGCGATGCGGGTCTTGAGGAAGGCGAAGAACTCGTCGACGCGTTCCGAGGTCGGTGGCGGCAGCAGGGCCGGGGAGTCGTCGCCGACATGCCGTGAGGCGTTGAACTCGTCCACCGGGCAGACCAGCCTGATCCCGAAGGCGGCCTCGATCTCGACGGCTTTTCGGGCCTGCAGGAACCGGTGGAAGCCCTTGAAGATCTGGACATAGCCGCGGCGGGTGGACGGGGCCCGCCCGTCCACCGCCAGGCCGCCGACGACGCGGTCGATGTCCTCAGGGGTGACGTCCCAGGCGGGCCGGCCAAGAGCCTGGAGTGTCCGCTCCAGCAGGCCGGTGTCGTTCTCGATGGTCACCGGGCTGAACCCGCGGGCCCGGCAGGAGGCCACGAACGCCTCCACACATAACGCCTGGAACTCCCACGGGTCCAGGGCAGCGGGCAGGTCAGGGACCGCTCGGCCCTCGATCACCCGCAGACGCGACTCCACCATCGGGCACACCTTCCTCGCACCTGATGAATGAAGGTAGAGCCTTCAAAAGCGTGCTGTCAGCGAGACAATCAAAGAGACGGCCAGGACCCGCCTATGGGCAGGTGACAGGGCAGACTCTCCACAGGGAACAAGTGCCAGCCCCAGTTGGATGGACCAAGACCTTCACCGACCCCCGGCTCTGCGCGGCCGTCGTGGACTGCCTGACCTTCAACGGCGCGATCATCCAGCCCGGCACCGACTCCTACCGACTCGCTCACACCAAAGCCCAGACCCGGCAGGTCGCTGCCAGCTGGGATACGCCCCACGAAGGATCGAAGTCCTCAGCGACGCCTTGATTCCCGGAAGATGACTACTCCACGTGGCGCGGGCAGAGTGCACCCTATGCCGAACACACCAGATCTGATGTTTGCTCATCGGCTCGCCGATCAGGCGGCTGACATCGCACGCCGACACAGGAGAGCAGGTGCCACGGCAACACAGATCAAGAGCGATGGAAGCCCTGTCAGCGCTGCCGACCGAGAGATCGAACAGGCGTTGCGTCAGCGAATCCACGAACAGCACCCCAACGATGCGATCATCGGTGAAGAGTACGGATCCCACGGTCAAGGGCATCGCCGCTGGATCATCGACGCTATCGATGGCACGGCCAGCTTCCTCGCCGGCGAGCCCGAGTGGAGCACCCTGATCGCGCTGGAGGTCAACCACCGCATCACCCTGGGCATGGTCTCCGCCCCTGCGCTGAACCGCCGATGGTGGGCGGCACCCAACCAGGGAGCATGGACCAGTAGTCTCCCTTCACCCCGTCCCTGCACTTCCGCGCGTCGGCTGGCCATCAGCGAGGGCAGCGCAGCGGCCGACTCTTCCCTCGGCATCTGGCCGCCCCCGCGCAGACTGAACCCGACACAGCGGGCTATTGCCGCAGCGCTGGCCACACGCACCGCGCGCACCACGCCAACGCTCAACTGGTCCACCGCTGATTCCACCGCGCCCACGCCCAAGAAACCGTCCACAGGATCCGGCACCTGCCACGGGGCGCTCCTTGTCGTGACGGGCCGGCTGGATGCCTTCCTCCTGTTGGGAGCAGGTCCGTGGGATATCGCGGCCCTGATCCCGATCGTCCAAGAAGCCGGCGGCATCTTTAGCGATCTCTCCGGTCAGCAACGGACCGACACCGGGGGCGCACTGTTCGCTCGGCCTGGCCTCCACCAACAGCTTCTGGACATCGCCGCGTCAGCCAGGTGACATCAAAACTCGGTTCTGGCACAGATCTTGGGGAGTGGTCACAGAACGTGACGAGCCTCTCGAATGCGGGCTCGACTGCCCAACTTGAACGCTCACCTCGTACTCTCCACGCATGACCGGTGATCCGTTCCAGTGCCGATGCGTCCTGTGCCATGACTATGGTGACCGAGACGATGCAGACCAGGTTGAGCGGACGGTCATCGGCAATGTGCAGGAACACGGATGGCACGTCGCGATGGTCCCCGAGGACGAGATCGGCCCGGGGTTCGCCTACACGATCGGCCTGTCCCACACGCACGGTGCACCTGAGCTCGCGATGTTCGGGCTCGATGTCCACCTCATGCACCGCATGCTCAACACACTCGGCGAGAAGGCCGCGTCGGGCACGGTCCTGGCTGACGGCCAGGAACATCACGGCGTCGCGCGCGGCCTACTGGTAGGGCTCAGGCGGGCTGATCTTCGCTGGTACCGGACCTTCTTCGGGCAGGCCATCGGGTTCTACCGGCGGCCGCCCTTCCCGGTCCTGCAGGTGGCATGGCCCGACCCGAACGGGTGCTTTCACTGGGAAGAAGTAGCCGGACAGGGGCATCGGGAGTCGCAGCCTCAGTTGTGGCTGCCGCCCAGCGAGCACCCAGTTGGAGTCTGGACGGCCGAGCTCTGACCCCGGTAGTGGGGATCTGCTGAAGCAGGATCATCTTGCGAAGCAAGCCGAAGCCGGCGCGCCCGTAGAGTTGCCTTTTGATCTTCTTGATGCGGTTCACGGCGCCTTCGACGCTGCTGGAGCTCGATTCCAGGGTGAGGCCGGCTGTGACGGCGTCGAGGTCTCTGAGCAGATGGAGTGCGAAGCCGGTCAGGCCGGTCAGGCCGGGCAGCTGGCTGCCGTCGACTGCCTTGATCCAGTCCGGCAACTTGGCGGCGAGGCGGCTGGTGAGGATCTCGCCGAAGTCGCGGATGTGCTCGGCGGCCGTGTCCAGCTCGGGGCAACGGGTCAAGACCTCTTCTGAACGACTCCCGCTGCCGCCGACAAGCGATTCCCGAGAGAACAGGCACAGCCAGCCGATGGTGCTTCATCACCACGGGGTGGCTCCGCTCCCGGATCCTCAGGGTCGGTGGTTCAGGTGTGCCGGGTCCCGGGGTGAGGGCTCGGCTTGTTCGGGCGCCGCGATGTTGTCGTGGGCGGCAGCGGCGGTAGTGGCGGTGGTGGCGGCGAGCGTGGGGTAGTCGGTGTAGCCGGCTGCTCCGCCGGTGTACATCAGGCCCTGGTCCCGTACCTGGTTGATCGGCGCACCGGTGCGCAGCCGTTCGACCAGGTCGGGGTTGGCGAGGAATGCGCGACCGAGCGAGATCAGGTCTGCTCCTGCGGCGAGAAGTCGCTCGCCCTGGTGCTTTCCCCCGTCGGCCGGCAACGGCGCTCCCCATCCGAGGACCGGGTTGGCGATCAGCGTGCCCGGCCAGGTCTTTCGGATCTCCTGGAACAGGGGCTGGTCCGGATCCGCGAAGACGACGTGCAGGTAGGCCAGTCCCATGCCGGACAGGGCGGTGATGAGCGCCGGGTAGATCTGCTCGGTGTCGCCCTCGACGATGCCGTTGACGGTCACTGCGGGTGCGATCCGCACACCGACCCGGCCGGGGCCGATCGCGTCGGCAACGGCTCGTACGACCTCGAGCACGAACCGGATGCGATGGGCCACCGGGCCGCCGTAGGCGTCGGTGCGCCGGTTGGTTCCCTGGGCCAGGAACTGGTGGAGCAGGTAGCCGTTGGCGGCGTGCACCTCCACTCCCTCGAAGCCCGCGTCGATGGCGCTTCGGGCGGCAGCGGCGAAGTCGGCCACGGTCAAGCGGATGTCGTCGGTCGTCATCTCGCGGGGCACCACGGCGTCCTGGTGTCCGGTGGGGGTGAAGATCGTCTCGGGGAGCGGGATCGGCGAGGGTGCGATGGGGTCGAGCCCGCTGTTGCCGGGGTGGCCGACCCGGCCGCCGTGCTGCACCTGCAGGAACATCCGGCCGCCTTCGGCGCGCACGGCGTCGGTGACGCGACGCCAACCCGCCACATGCGCCTCGTTGTGGATTGCGGTGATGTGGGGGTAGGTCTGCCCGACGGCGTTCGGCGTGGAGGCCTCGGCGATGATCAGGCCCGCTGAGGCCCGCTGGGCGTAGTAGGTCGCCATGATCGGCTGCGGGACGCCGTCGGCGGTGGCGCGGTTGCGGGTCATGGGCGCCATCACCAGACGGTTCGGCAGGCGCAAGGCGCCGAGGGAGGCGGAATCGAAGAGGCGCGAGTCAACTGCTCTGCTCGTCATGCCGGTACGGTAGAACCTGACACCGGTGTCACGTTCAAGTCCGAGAGGTGAGCGATGCGGATCGGTGAACTGGCCCGCCGCAGCGGAGTCAGCGAGCGGTCACTGCGGTACTACGAGACGCAAGGGCTGCTGCGAGCAGAACGCACCCCCGGCGGCCAACGCGACTTCGGCGCATGGGCAGTGGACCGGGTCATCCGCATCCAAGCCCTGTACGCCGCAGGGCTGAACAGCAAGAAGATCGCGCACCTGCTGCCGTGCATGCGCGACACCGACGGCGGCCCGAGCGAGATCGCCACCGCGCAGCTCGTCGACGAGCTCACCGCAGAACGGGACCGCATCGACCGGATGATCGGCGACCTGTTCCGTACCCGCGACGTCCTGAGCGACGTCATCGACACCGCAAGAGTCGGCCTGGACGCCTCCCCCTGATCCTCACGACAGCCCGAACACCACGCGGGGGGAGCGAGCGACCATCGGATCGACGACACACTGCGGTGCGGCCTCCGGCACGCTGTCCTGTCCGGGGCCGATGAGGGCGAACGTGGGGTCGGCGAACAGGTACCCGGCCAGCACCACCTCCTCGCGTTCCTCGCAGGCCAGGCGGAGGTGCTGCCCGGCCAGGCGCACGACCTGCCACCGGATCCCCTGGAAGTCGACGTGCCCGCCGACCGCCACCACCGGCCGCCCGCCCCGAGGCCCCGCTCCCGCGCTCACCACGCACCCCCGCCCACACCGGGCGCGTGCGGATCTGCGCCGGCCGTCACCGGGCCGGCCGCGAACCGGCCGCCGCGCTGCCCGCGGCCGTCCACCGCACCGTGCTCCCCGGCGCCACCAGCGCTCCCGCCGCCCGCGTTCGCACCGCCGCCCGGCCCGCTGCCGGGCGAACGCCCCCGCACCTTCCTCGTGGACGAGGCCCAGTGGCTGGGCGGGGAGGCGTTCGAATACTTCCGCTACCTGTGGGACGAACCCTCAACCCAGCTCGCGGTCATCTTCGTCGGCGGTGAGGGCTGCCACACCGTGCTGCGCCGCGAACCGATGCTCTCCTCCCGCATCTTCATCTGGCAGCACTTCACCCGCCTCACCCCCAGCGAGGTCCTGGAGGCCATTCCCCTGTTCCACCCGGTCTGGGCCGACGCCGACCCCGATGACATCGCCTTCGCCGACAGCCACGCCGCACACGGCAACTTCCGCGCCTGGGCCCAGCTGACCGCCCATATCCGCATCGCGCTGGCACGTACCGGCCGTCCCCGCGTCGACCGGGACCTGCTGCGGTGGGCCTTCAGCCGGCTGGGCCGGGCGGCATGACCGGCTCCCGCAGGGCACAGACGGCATCTGCCCCGGGTGCGAGGCAGACAGACCCCGTCGAGAGAGAATGGGGGCCGTGGGCCTGTTGGATCCGATCAATCCGCTCGGCGAGAGCGGCATCGACGTCCTGGTATGCAAAGACCTCTGTTCCCGGCGCCCGGACCCCGGCACGCTGCGCACCGAAGGCCGTCCGCCCTGCACCGTGGTCCTGGACCGCGAGGACGACGTGCGGTTCACCCGCACCGCCCTTGCCGCGCACAGTCCGGCGGGCGGCAGGATCGTGGTCCACCCCACCGTGGCCTCGGGTGACGGGCTGCTGTGGCATGACATCCTCCAGGCGCTGGGCACACGACACGCCGCCCGCGCGTCCCGGGAAGAGGAGGAGCGTGCCGCCCGCACTGCCCTCAAGGCTGCGGACCCCTGCCAGGTGACGGTTCTGCGCGCCCACCGGATCGGGCGCGGTCTGTGGGCAGACCTGGTGCACCTGCACCGCACCACCGTGCGGATCTGGTTCTCGTGCACCACGCCGACCTGCCGGACGCCATTGCGCATCTGCTGCGTCACTGCGATCACCGGCTCGTCGAGACCTTCGCCGGGATGGCGCAGCTGCACCCGCCCGCAGCCGTGTTCCCCTATACATGACCGGGGCGAGCGGCACCGGCTCCATGGGCACCACCGCCCGCCGCCAGGATGGAGCGGGTAGCGACGTCGACGGCGATGTTGTGGCAGCGGTTCCGTGCTGACCATTGACCGCGCTGGGGGCTGCTGAGGGAGTGTCGGTGGTTGCCGGTTGGATGTGCCCATGAGTGTCTATGAAGTGATCGGCAAACTGCCCGACGTCCGGACCGTTCGTGACCGCTCGCGTGCTATGGCGATGCTGGATGCGATCTTGTGCCCGGAGTGGGGTTATCGGCACCACTCCTTCGATCGGTCCTGGTCGCAGACCCAGGAGCTGGCCTCGATGAGGGATGGCTCGGGGAACGACTACTCGATCGTCTTCTCGGCCGCCGGGGCCTATGCGCGTGCCTTCGACCACGAGTCGCCGATGACCCCGTGGCGGTCCGAGCCGCTTGAGACCTGGCCTGGGCTCTTCGACACCGTCCCGGATGCCTTCCGCGCCCTCGTCCTCGAGCCCGCCTTCTGCGAGTCGGAAGGGACGCCCCGGGCGACCGTGTGCTTCTGGAGGCAAGCCGCTGACGCCGACTGGAACACCGGGAACGTGGACCTCCCCTCCGACATTGGGGACGCTGACGGCGCGGAGTGGCTGTTCGATGTCCTCGTCGCGGGCACTGCCGACGCCTACCGGAAGTTCGCCGAGGAGTACTACGAAGTGACGCTCGACGTGGCCGCAGTCCAGCGTGTCTATGACCTCGAGCTGCTGTCCGCGGAGATCGTCTCGGCGTTGAACCCCGAGATCGAACTGGCCGATCTGACGGAGGACATCGCTCAGATCGGATACCCGGCCCTGAACGGTGAGCCAGTCGGCGAAGCATGAGGCTCGGGGCCGCAAGGTCAGGAACTGCGCGGCCTGCGGTGCCCGGCTGCCGGAGCGCGTCGACGTGATGCCGGCGACGAGCGGATCTGGTGCTCATACACCACGCCGAACTGCGGGACGGTATTGCGCATCTTCTGCGTCACTGTGATCACCGGCTCGTCGAAACCTTCGCCGAGATGGCGGAGTTGCACCCGCCCGCAGCAGTGTTCCCAGGACCGGGACGAGGGGCAGGGACGTTCGCCCTTCCCGGCCCATGGCGCTGGCCGGTGTCTTCGAGAGGGCCCCTGCTGCCGGTTGGCGGGAAGGGTCGGGTGGAGGGGCCGTGTGGTCTGCAGCAGTGGGACGTGTGGCAACGAAACAATGAACCAACGTGATGTTGTTCTGTTGTTTTCGGGGTAGAGTTGCGGTATGGCATCTGACGGTCAGGACACCTCCCGCAGGAGACTCTCCGCCCTGGCGGAGGATCCCACCGCCGGCTGGGCTCCGGCTCGCCGCCTGGAGCAGGACGCGGCGCTGCTGGGGCGCCTGCTTGCGGCCGCCGCCAACCGTCAGCAAAGCGCCGGGCAGCATCCCGACGTGGCAGCCGACGATGTGGGCGCCGGCCTGGGTCTGTTCGAGGACATGCGTGTGACGTTGGACCGGCTGGAGACCCAGGTGGTCATCGAGGCCCGCCGCCGCGGCATGGACTGGCCAGATCGCTCAGCACCAGGGCCTGAACTCCTCCCAGGCCGCCTCGCAGCGCTACCAGCGGCTGACAACCCGCCTCGAAGAAATCCGTCAAGGCGTCCGGTAAGGGAGCGGAACAGGAGATGACGGACCAACCGCAGGAGTTGTTCACCGCCGTCGACGCGCTGCTCGCCGCTGTCGATGACGGCACCGTGCTGCCCTCTTTGGACGAACGGGTCAGGCTGCGGGAGGCGGCCGGGCTGACCCAGGCCGCCGTCGCCCAGGCCCTCGGTGTACGCGTGCCGAGCATTCACGCGTGGGAGGCAGGCCGCGCCGAGCCCAAGGA
Organism: Peterkaempfera podocarpi; assembly: GCF_042466665.1. GTDB lineage: Bacteria > Actinomycetota > Actinomycetes > Streptomycetales > Streptomycetaceae > Peterkaempfera > Peterkaempfera podocarpi. The sequence continues at coordinate 42,672 of NZ_CP162102.1, read as the reverse complement.
CGAGCGCCTGGAGGCCTACCGCAGACTGCTTGAGGGCCTCGCCCGGCGCTATCCAGCCCCCGCCCCCGCCCCCAACGGCGAGACCGTACTCGTCCAGGAGGCGGCGGCGCCGCACACGCCCACCGGCCCGCCCGCCCCGGCCCCACCCAGCCGGACTCCATCCCTGGACCCGGCATCCGACGCCGCGGCCAGGCCCACGCAGAAGCCCACCCAGCTGCGCCCCGCCGCGACCGGTGGAGCGCCCGCTGCTCCGACGACGAGTGCGGCGCGTACGGTCGGTGCCGCCTCGGCGGCCGTGCCGCGTGCGGCGCGCACCTCCCAGCCGTCGTCGCGGCGCCCGGCGGCGAAGGTGGCCCCGGCCTCCACCCCTGGCGCGGGTGCGGATCCGCGGTTCGACAATGGCCCGCTTGGGGTCGTCGACGTCGACGCGGAGGGTCAGGTGGTGGCGTACTGCGTCGGTGGCCTGGTCCTGGACGTACCTGCCAGATCCCTTCCGGCGTTGGTGGAGTGGACGCTTACGGAGGCGAGGCTGGGGGCGCCGAGACTGTCCGGGCCGGGTAAGGACGCCGACCCGCTGCTGGTGCTCACCGCGGCGGCGTTGGAGCGCTACGGCCTGCCGGTCACCCTCACCGGGGAAGAGCGCGTGGCTGGGCGTCTGCCGGAGGGCCACAAGGCCGTCAAGCAGCTGGCGCGCGCGGAGTGGAAGCTCACCAAGCGCGGGTTCGGGCCGTGGGCGCGGATCTACCGCCCCGCGACCGGCTCGGAGCGTGCCTGCGTCCAGCTGTGCATCCCCTCCTGGCACGCGCTGGATGCCCGCCACTGGGGCGACGCCGGGCAGCTTCCGGCGCCGGACATGGCCTGGCTCCTCGGCCTCTACGCCTCCCGGGTGATGACGCCCCGTGGGTCGACCGCGGTGACCGGCCTGGAGCTGATGACCGCCCTGCACCCGCCGACCCGCGCGTCCGAGCCGGACGCCGACGGCCACAGGCACTCCGCGCACAACCCCGGCTCGCTGGGCAACGAACCGGTGGACTGCGCGCCCTGCGAGGCCCCCGACGGGCACCCGCTCCTCGCCGACCTGCCCCGCTTCCACGTCCGCGGCCCCGCAGAGAAGCTGTTCGAGGAGGCCTACGACTGGGCACGCCCGCTCACCGACGCCGAATGCCTGCGCCGCAACCTGGTCGGCATCGACGTCAACATGGCCTTCGCCGCCGGCGCCAACGGCCTGACCGTAGGCCTCGGCGCCCCCACCCACCTGAAGGCGCCGGCCTTTGACGCGAAGCTGCCCGGCTCCTGGCTGGTCGACCTCTCCCACGTCGACCTGTCCCAGGTCAAGCTCGGCAAGGACTGGGTGAACCTGGACGCTGCCATGCTGCCCAGCCCCTTCACCCCCACAGGCGAGCGCCCCCAGGGCCCCGCCTGGTACGCGACACCCACCGTGGCCTACGCGGTCGAGCTCGGCTACCCGGTACGCCCCATCGAGGCCTGGGTGCGGTACGAGAACGGCCGCTACCTGGACGCCTGGTACACCCGGCTCCGCGACGCCTACCTCGCCACGATGGCCGACCTCGGCGTCGGCGTAGACCTGGCCCCGCAGGAGTTCCTGGCAGCGATGGACGGCTACCGCCTGCGCGACCCTCACCTGGCGACCGTCGTCTCGGCGATCAAGGCCACCGTCAAGGGCGGCCTCGGCAAGCTCCGCGAACGCCCGCGCGGGGAGGGCTGGAAGCCCGGTCAGCCGTGGCGGGCCCTGTCCCGGCCCACCTGGCGCCCCGACATCCGCGCCGCGGTCATCTCCCGCACCCGGATCAACCTGCACCGCAAGATCGTCAAGCACGCGGCACACACCGGACAGTACCCGGTCGCGATCCTCTCCGACTGCGCCGTGTACGCCGCCGACGGCCCCTCCCCCCTGGACGTCCTGCCCTACCCCGGCGGCCAGCCGCTGCCCGGCGGCTTCAAGCTCGGCATCAACCCGGGCCTGGTCAAGCACGAGGGCACCCAGAGCGTCCTGTGGGGCGAAGAGGTCCGCGACCACTTCAACGCCCCCGAACTCAACCTCGCCCGCTACATCAAGGACGGGCAGGTCACCACCACGGACAACGGGGAGTAGCCGGTGAGCATGGTCGGAGCCAGCCTCGATGAGGCCGTGCAGCGCTCCTTCACCCGCCGCGTCCCCAAGTCGGCCGGCGCGCAGATGCGCTACCTGGTCAAGCAGCTCAAGGGCACCAAGGCGGTTGCCGACCTGCTGGCGATGTCCCAGCGGCAAGTCGAGCGCTACGTGGCCGGAAAGGCCAGGACACCCCGCCCGGCCCTCGCCACCCGCCTGCAAACCGAGGTCAAGGCACGCTGGCAGCCGCAGATCCGCGCTCAGGCCCGCCACAAAGCGGCGACGACCGGCGGCATCGTCATCGACGTCCGCGCCCGCCTGGGCTACACCGCACCGATCGGCTCGACCGACGACGCCCGCCTACGGCACCTGACCGTCGCCCTGCCACCCCAGTACGCTGCCCGCCTCTTCGATGCCCACCAGCAGGGCGCCACCGACCAGCGCCTCCAGGAGATCACCGCCGAAGCACTCAGGGACGTCTACTTCCAGGACAGCGGCCGCCGCGCCGGAAGCCTGGAAGAAGTCCACATGCTCGACGTCGAACACCTCGAATTCGACCTGTAGACGCACCCCGAACCCCAGCCCACGCCCCGGACTGCAGCCGGGCACCGAGCGCTTCAGCCGGCCGGTGAGCGGCTGAGTCGACCAGTTGAGCACGTGACACGTGAAGAGAGGACGACGTGTGAAGACGCTCGTGCAAGACGCCGTCGTGGAGCAACTTCAGACCGCAGGAGAGGAAGTGGTTCGTCTGTACGCCGCTGCCTGCGTGGAGCGGATGGCTCCCCTGTTCATCGGCCTGCAGGCGGGCGAGGCGGGACGGGAAGCCGACCTGGACTTCTACGTGCAGTCGGTCGGCGCCCTCCGGAACGTCGACCGCCCGCTTCCCGACGCCGCCGACCGCACACGCCGACTGGAGCAGTTCCCCGAGTTCCAGCAGACCGAGACCGGGATCACCAGCATCATCGGCACCTACACGTTCTTCGCCGGCCTCACCCTGCGCTACGCCTTGCTGGCCAACGGCTCCGGGAACGTCGATCACGCGGTGTCGTGCGGCCACACTGCGCTGACCGCGATGGGCATGCTGGATCAGAACGTGACGGGCACCGCCTTCCTCTCCGAGGAACAGCGACTGCAGTCGCTCTCGGCTTCCGGCACCGCCGCAGGGCTGTGGGACGCAAGCGTGACGGCCGGGCGCGAGCGGTTCCGTGCAGTGCTCAGCCGCACGACGGGCTGACCCCGGCCCATCGATGTGACCCCCAGCCCGCCGAATGCTCACCGGCTTCCCTCACGGAGCAGTCAAGTTCCCCGGGGACTGTTAGAGCCGACCGGTATCGTGGCGGTCTGTCGGCCCCACCTTCCTTGGGAAATGAAGTTCAGGGTGCACATCCTGGAAGAATCGTCCGAACTCTCCCCCCGCGCACGGGACTTCCTGCGCCGCACGGGTCGGCGTGAGGTTCCCACTCGGTTCGGTGCTCCGATAGAGCTCTGGCTTGTACGTGATCACATGGGCAGGCTGGTTCCGGCCCCCATGGATCTCATCATCCGGTGCGAGGGCTTCGAGCAGAAGTACGGCGGGCTCCATTACGACGTGCGGCACAACCTGGTCGTGAACGGGGAGCGCTACGCGAGTTCCCGTCAGTGGGAGTACAACCACTTCGGCCTGAGTACGCGGGCTTGGCAGGACACCAGGGGAGGGGGTTGGTACTTCGAGTGGGCCGGTGAGCACGTGTCGAAGCCCTGCCGGGACCTGATCCACACCGACCAAAGCGTCGGCACTGACGTGGACGGCGGTCGCCCCTACCTTCGGCTGGCCCCGTCTGTCCCGCACGTGATCGAGTCGCACGCGCTCACTGACACCGTCGCAACGTGGACGCCCTGGCCGATCGACACCCTGGCCACGATGGCTGCCGGACTGATCGACGGCCTCGCGGACGTGTCTGAAGCCTCCTGGGGCACGTCGCGCTGGCAGCTTTCGCAGACCGTCGCCGTCCTGGAAGTCGACGGCTGGGACAGCGACAACCCGCGCCGCCGGACACGCATCTGGTCCCGCGACGAGACCGGCCACCGGGACGTGCGGGTGGCGTTGGAGCACGCGCGTCAAGCCCTGGACCAGGGCGAGGCCGCGGCCGTGAGCCGTGATGACACGACTTCGTAGCGGCGCCGGCCCCGGATCAGTGCCCGCAGGCCGCGGGGGTCTGGTTGGGGAGGGCGACGTCCGGGATGCCGGACTGAGCTGGTAGCAATGCGGGCATGGATGCTGATCACGCTCGCACTGGAGATCTCGACACCCTCCGGCTCGCATTCACCCCAAGCGGTCAGCGTCGGGGCTGGGATGATTGCCGGGTGACAGATGTTCGCGTGCCGCCATGCCGGGGGTCGGTGCGGCTGTACTGCCGAGGTGGTTGCTGATGGCTTGGTGGTTCCGCCGGCGGTCGGAGGCGGACGAGGAGCTGGTGTCGGTTCGGCTGCCGGCCGACATGGCCGAGATGCCGCCCGATCAGGAGCTGGCCGAGCTCGCGGCTGCGGCCGAGCTGGGCGACGACGTGGCGATGGGGAACCTGGCGGCAGCCCTGCACCTGAAAGGTGACCGGTCCGGCGCGCTGCACTGGTGGGGCCAAGCGTGGGCAGCCGGGAACGTGGCTGCCGGCTACAACCTGGGAATGCTGCACGCGGTGGCCGGTGACGCGAACCGCGCGCAGGTGGTCTGGGAGCAGACCGCGGCGCTCGGTGATCCCGACGCCATGCTGGGACTCGTCAAGCAGGCCCTCGACCGTGGGGATGCGGCCGGTGTCGAACGCTGGGCGCCGGTGATCCTCGCACAGGACGAGGCGTTCCCGATCACCGCGCTGGGCGTGGCCTTCCGGGACCGCGGCAACCAGGAGCGGGCCGTGCACGCTTTCCTGCGAGCCGAGGAACTGGGCGACGGGTACGCGATGGAGTACCGGGCGCGGATCCTGGCTGCCCAGGGGCAACACGAGGAGGCCGACGCACTCCGAGCACAGGCAGCGACGGCCCAGCGGATGCTCTGAGGTGTATGAGCGCCTCGACCGGGCTTTCCGGCTGCCGTCATGTCCGCCTGGCCCTGCTGCGGCCGCCGGGGTGTGTGGGGAGCGCCGGCCTGCTCCCCGCGCCCGCGGGGATGGTCGCGGGACGATGTGCGGGGTCAGCGCCAGCTTTCCGTGCCCGGGGGATGGTGCTGGCGGTGCTTCGGCCGGGTGCGGGAGGATGGCGGACGGCAGGAGTCGTCCACAGGTAGGCCTGTGGCTGGCGCGTCTACACCTGAGAGAAGGGTGAACGCGTGCGGCTGTTCGACGCCGAGCTGGCACGTTATGACTGGTCAGCACTCGACTGCGCCTGCGACAAGACCGCAGTGCATCTCCCTGACGACCTCAGACACCTGGTCAGGGCGCGATCCCGCAAGGAGGCGGAGGAACCTCGCCTGGACTGTCACGTGCTGATCCAGTCCTTTCCGCAGGAGCCCGCGGTTCCCGTCACGTCCGTGCTCATGGCAGCGCTCACCGAGGAGATGTCTCCCGGGGCCACGATCGCGTGCCTGGACCTTCTGGCGGGTCTTGTGTGGAGTGACGACGAAGACTCGGAAGCGGCATGCCAAGAGATCGCTAGGCAAGGACTCTGGAGCCTGTACCACCAGCTATGGACTGGCACTTCACCAGACATCCTCGGCTACGCGTACTACATCTTGCGAGTGATCGAGACCGACCAGAGTCGACTCTCGACCTACATCGAATCAGGACAGATCCGGGTGCCTCCCGACATCACCGGCAAGGTCTTCCCCTGACAGTCAGAGGCGCGTCCCGGCCATGGGGCCTGTGCCGTCCTTGGCGGCGACACCGTCGGCCAGGACCACGACCAGCCCCGGGCCTGACCCCGTGCGGCGCGGTGCCCGGCGGCCGGCCGGCCGGGCACCGGACCATCCTGCTCGGCGGGGCCCGATACCTGGCCCCGCCAGTGCCTCCTGCCACGCTCTCTGCTGCCACCCGAGCGGCGTTGTCAGAGGCGGAACCAAGGACGCGGGCCGGTATGAGCCGGCAGCCGGCGGGTGGCGGCACGCTGGGCTACGGGTGTACCTGACTACCAGCGGTCCGCCTCCGCGCGAGCCACTTCGGCGTCGTAGTGACTCGCGTCGAAATGGAGCTCCGGCGGGGGATCGGGCACGGGGGTGTGCGCCGCCCACGGAACCTCCCAGTCCGACCACCGCACGATCTCCCCGAACCGCTGCACCACCACGGTCAGGAAGCCGCAGCAGCCGCCAGTGCACTCCGGTTCCCCCAGGTCCAGGCGGCGCGCCTCGCTGGTCGCCCGGAGAGGGCTGAGGCGGCCGACCGGCAGGGCATCGGCCGCGTACGGTCCGCGGCCGCCTTCGCCGACGGCCTCTTCGACCACGTCCTCGCCGTTGACCCAGAACCGCAACTGGGCAGCGAACCGGGGTTCCGGCGGCAACACCCTGATCTCCAAACGATCGAACATCGGACCACCTTACGGAGCGCGCTGCCCAGCCGGCACCCACCCGCCAGCTGGCGGGACTTCCCACCTGCGAACCCGTCCCCGGATCAACGGCCCGGCGCCGGGGCCTGAGCTCTGCCCGCTCGGTGCAGGGTCCGACCGACGTAGAGCGCGCCGATGCCAGCGGTAAGGGAGCGGGCGAGCAGTCGGCGGTCTCGGACAGGAGTGCTGGGGACGGGTCCCGAGGTATCCGCCGATCAGACCCCCAGCCCCGAAGGGATGCCCTGTCCGGGCAGGTCGTCTATGTCCATCGCATGCCGAGGGTATCGAGGACGGTGGTCTGCTCCTCGGTAAATTTGGTGCGCCGTGCCCGCACGTTGTTGATCCACACCCCCAGCGAGAACGCCGTGGAGGCCCCGCCCGTGCCCTGGAGGGGTTCTTCGTGGGTGCGGGATACCCGGGCATGGCCCTCCCGCTCGACGAACGCGGCGAGGGCTGCCAGGCCTTGCTGGAACCGCTCAGCTTGGCTACGCCGCGGCGCTGTGGCTGCGGCTCGTGCGGCGACGGCCACGGGGTCGTGGTCGATGCCCAGGGCCATGAGCAGCTCGCGCTAATGCTCCCGAACCTGCAGCCGCTTCGCCGGCACGGGCTGCGCGGAAGCGTCACCCGTAGGCCCGCCGAGGGCGACCTGGGTGGACGCCGGCTGGTCACGCCCACTGCACGCCCAGCTGACGCAGTGCGTCGAGCTGCTCGGGGGTGAGCTTGTCCCGCCTCGCCTTGGTGTTGGAGACCCATACCCCCAGCTTGATGACCGCCTGCCCCGCTTCGCCCTCCACCACGAGTGCTTCTGCATGGGTCCTGGGGACGCGGTGGTGGCCCTCGCGTGCAACGTACTGGGCGAGGGCTGCCAGGCCGCGTTGGAACGCCTGCTGCGCCTTGGCCCCTGACTTGGCCCTGCCGTTGGCCGCGGGAGCGCCAGGCGGCGCCTGTGCGGGCCGTACGCCCAGGTCGGACAGCCGCTGCTGCTGCTCGGTGGACAGTTGCGCCCAGGTGCTCGCCTTAGTGGCTGTTGTCTTTCCGGCGTTGAGGGCTGCGTTTTCGCTGGTCGGGCATGGGGCCGGCGGTCTCGGGGAGAGTGGTGACGTGTCGAGTCGTCGCTGAGATGGGGGTCGGGGATGCCGTCGGTCGTGGGGCTGTTGGAACAGCGTGAGCTGATCGCTCGCCGTCGCATGGACGAGCTGCGGGAGGAGGCCGACCGTATCCAGGCTGAGCTGGTCGTGGTCGAGCGGGAGTGGAACGAGTGGGTCATCGCCCGCTCGCGCGTCGGCGAGGTCCTGGCCCCGGGCGACGACGATGCCAGCCCCGACGCCTGCGAGAACTGGGCGGATCGTGGTGCCCCGCCGGTGCCGCCTGCATCCTCGGACGCCGCGAAACCGAAATCGGTGGTGCCGATGTGGCGTGCGGGGCTGGCCTGGTCGGCACTGTCGGCGGACTACCAACGGATCCTGCAGGTTCTCGCGGACCGGAACCGTCTCGGTCAAGGACCGTTGACCTGCCAGGAGATGGCCGCCTGCTTCGGTCTGGACCCGGTGCCCGCGAAGGTCGAGGCGTTGCGGTCGAAGGCGAAGCGGCTGGTAGCCCGGAGCTGGCTGGTCGAGTCGGCGCCGGGCCGGTTCACGCTGCCGAAGGGCGTGGCCGGGCCAGGCGGCGGGTCATGAGCTGCGTCATCGACCAGTAGACCATCGCCTCCGCGCTGCTGGTGGACCGTTCGAAGTCTCGCACGAGGCGGCGGCTTTGCATCAGGTGGGCAAAGAACCGCTCCACGATCCAGCGTTTGGGAAGCACGACGAAGCCGCGCATGTCGTCGCTGCGCTTGATGATGGCGAGGACCAGGGCGAGGGCGGCGAGGCAGTACCCGACGAGGCTGCCGGTGTAGCCGCCGTCGGCCCAGACCAGGGCCAGCAGGTGATGCGCGGCGGCAACCTGGGCGAGCAGGACCTGGGCTGCCGTACGGTCTCCGACATCCGCGCTGGTGACCATCACGGCGAGCAGGAGGCCGAGAGTGTCGACCACGGCGTGCCGCTTGCGGCCGTTGACCAGCTTGCCGCCGTCGAAGCCGCGGCTGCCGGCGCCGACGACGGCATCCGCCTTGACCGACTGGGAGTCGATCACGCCCGCGCTCGGCTCCGGATCCCGCCCTGCCTGCTCGCGAACTTTGCGGCGGAGGCGGTCGTGGAACTCCTTGACCATGCCGTGGTCGCGCCAGCGGCGGAAGAATGCGTAGACCCGGTCCCACGGTGGGAAGTCGGCTGGCATGGCCCGCCACTTGATTCCGTTGTCGACCAGGTAGCGGATTGCGTCCAGTATCGCGCGGTGGCAGTACGCCTCCGGCTGCCCGCCCCGCCCCCGCAGCCAGCCCGGCACCGGCAGCAGCGGCCTCACCACCGCCCACTCGGCGTCGGACATGTCGGTCGGGTAGCGGCGCTCGCGCACCCCGTGGTCGCCGGCGTTCCCGAACCGGTGAGCCAGGCAGTCACACGCAAGGGTGACCGAAATGGACTCCGCATCCGTGATGCCGTAGAACTGCGACAACAGGGCCTCCTGACAGCTTTTTGGCGTAGACACCCTTTGAGCTACCAAGAGGCCCTGCTTTCATGCGCGCCAGTCGCCGCACTCACCCGATCGAGACTCCCGTTCGACCGCCACCCCTCAAGACCGGAACGACAACAGCCACTTACGTTGCCGCTTCAGCCATGTGCCGAGGTCGTCGCCGTCGAAGAGGACGCCGGGGGAAATGTCGGGGAGGACGCCGTCGGCGTCGACGAGGTCGGCGATCACCCGGTAGTGGCGTTGCCAGTCCAGTGGCCACGGGCAGTTCCAGTCCTCGTCGATCGCCGCCAGCTGCGCCGCGCGCTTCTCGGCCCGCTCGGGGTCTTTGCCGAGGCCGCCGGTGCGGCGGAGGTTGGCCATGTGCTGCCCGACCGGGACCATCGCCTTCTCCTCGCCCCACACCTGGTCCTGGCGCGGCGCGAGGTGCCCGGTGGCCCGCCGGTAGGACCGCAGCGCGGCCAGCTTGGTCTCCCAGGCTTCCTCGGCTCTGATGGTCAGGCAGCCCCAGGCGTCGAGGGCGGTCATGGCCAGAGTCGCTGCAACACCATCCGGTCCCGCGCGCACGACACCACCCCCAGCAGCAGATCCCGGGCGCCCCGCGGCGCTGGAGCAGGTGTGGGGGACACGGCCGTGATCCCGCTGACGCTGCTGCCCGGCCGCGCCGATACCACCCGGGTCGGCCGTGACCGGCTCGAGCTGCTCACGGCTCTCCCCGCACCCTCGCCGGTGCCGCCCAGCTACGCCCTCAGCTCCAAGTGGGCCACGCCTGCCCGGTCTGCGAGCAGAGCGTCACCATCCTCCCGCCGCCGCTGTCCGACCCGGCCCTGGCCGCCGCCCAGGGCGCGCGTGACGCTGCGGCCCACAAACACCGTGACCTGCTTTCCCAGCGTCAGGCCGCCACCACGACGGTTACCGCCAAGCAGCGCGCCGCGGACACCCTGACCCAGCGGCGCACCCTGCTCGATGAGCGGCTGGGCATGCTGCTGCCCGATCGTCCTGCCGACACCGAACGCGACTATGACGCCGACCGCGCCCATCTTGACGAACGCGCCGCAGCCCGTGACCAGCTGGCTGCCACTGAGCAGCAGGCACGTGCCGCGGTACAGGAGGCCAAAGCCGCGCACACCTCCGCCACTGCGGCCGTCGCCACGCTGCAAAGGGAGATCGATCGCACCCGCAGTGACCTCCACACGCAGCTGGGCGCCCTGGCCGAACTCGACCCACCTGCCGTCGACACCCAAGACGTGACCGCCGCCTGGTCCGACCTGGAAGCGTGGGCCCAGGCCCAGAGGTCCACGGTGGAAAACGACCTCTCAGCCGCCCAGGCCGAGGTCGCCACCTGCCATCAGGCCCACCAGGACGCGACCGCCACGCTGGAAGCAGCCGAGCAAGCACACGCCACCGCCCACAGCGACCACACCACCGCCGTCCAGCAGAGCGCAGCCGCCGACCACGCGCAGAGCACCCTGACCGACCGCCTGAGTGAACTGCAGACGCTGCTGGACCAGGCGCCGCCCACAGATGCACTGCCGGGCCTACTGGAGGAATGCGACCGCCTCGAAGCGGCCGTGGAGACCGCCACAGCCGAGGCAAGTCAGACACGCGAGGCACTCAAGGCGGCGGAGGCCGAACAGCAGCAGTGGCAGGCTCGCACCGCGACCGCCTGGTCCGAGCTGACCGCTGCCCGGGACGCGGTGGCGGCCCTTAAACCGCCGAGCCTGGACACCGACGACCTCGCCGCCGCCTGGGCCAGCCTGGCCGCCTGGGCCACCCGCGCGGCCGACGACCGGCAGGCCGACACCCTGCGCGCACAAGTCGACGCCCACACCGCACACCACGAAGCCGAGCAACTCCTGGGCCAACTGGAGGGTCTGCTGCGCGACCAAGACCTGGATCCCCAAGTCCTCGGCGACGGCTCCGAGCGCGCCGCCCAAGCCCCCCGGGTGGTAGCGGTCGCAGCCGAACGGGCCCGGGGCCGGGTAGAGATGATCCAGCGCAGCCTCGCCGACGCCGCCGCCATACAGGACAAGATCGACAGCGCCCGCACCCAGCAACAGGTGGCCGCCGAGCTGGCCAGACTGATGCGGTCCAACAAGTTCCCGCAGTGGCTGGCCGATTCAGCCCTCGACACCCTGGTCGCGGGTGCCTCGCAGTCGCTGCGCCGGTTGTCGGGTGACCGATTCGACCTCAGCCACCACAAAGGCGAGTTCTACGTCATCGACCACTCCGACGCCGACTCACAACGCTCGGTTCGCACCCTGTCCGGCGGCGAAACCTTCCAGGCCAGCCTGTCACTGGCGTTGGCCCTGTCCGACCAGCTGGCCGGCATGGGCGGCGCGACGAAGCTCGAGTCCATATTCCTCGACGAAGGATTCGGCACCCTTGATCCCGACTCGCTCGAGATGGTCGCCGACACCCTGGAGAATCTCGCCCAAGGGGAGCGGATGGTCGGGGTGATCACCCACGTCACCGGGCTCGCCGAACGGGTACCGGTCCGCTTCCAGGTACACCGCGACCCCCACACTTCCGTCGTCACCCGGGAAGGCGCATGACAAGCACGGCACATGCGGCCCGGATGCGATTCCATGTCGACGGCTGGGACCCCACCTACGGCTCCAGCGTCGAAAACGCCGAGAACACCATCGGGGACTCGACCGCCAAAGTCATCCCCGACCTCGAACTCGCCCCGGCCGACTGGAAGCCCATCTCGCCCTCCCACGTGCCCGACCCCGGCGCAGTCCTGTTCGTCGACGGCGTACGCCGCGTCGAGGCCCGCATCTGGATCGAGCAGCCCCCGGCCGCCGAACCGGCCCCAAGCGCCATCAACCACGCCGACGACGCCCAGATGGCACTATGCGCCTCCTATGCGGCGGGCACCGTGTGCTGCTGCCCCGACCGTGGCGCGCACCTGCTGACCATCGAATCCCGGCGCGGCCTGTTCACCACCGCCACCAACGCCGTCGACGTGCCCACCACGGCCGGTACCTACCAGGCCAACATCACCTTTGACGACCAGGAAGAAAACCTTGCAGTGCTGCTCTCAGCGGCACTGCAACGCCGACTCGGCGACCTTGAAATTCTCGTCGCCGCCAACGCCCGCACTGCCCTAGCCGGCCACGGCGTCGCCGCCGGCTCGGACCTGCTGGTGGTGGACGGTCCGCTGCGCGGCCGCACCCATCTGCCGCGAGCGCTGGGGCTCATCAAATCCCACCGCACCGCCTACCTGCCGCCCGACCTGCACGCGATGGTCAGCGACCTGGCCGCCGGCGAACGCACCCCGGTGTTCTTGATGGGCACCTCCTGGGACCGGCACGCCTGGTACCTACGCCTACCGTGTACGCCCGGCGCCCCGTGGGCCGGAATAGTACGGCTGGAATGCGCCGCCGACATGCCCACCCCGGAGGCGATCGCCTTGGCCAACCTCTCGCAACTGATACTGCCGCGATACGCCAGCTGCGAGTACAAAGACGCCCGGGCCCCCCAGAACCTGGTGCCGGTCGCCGGGCTGGAGAGGGAACTGCGCCGCCGCCTGGGCAACCCTGCCCTACTCAGCAGGGCCCTACGCGTGGCAGCGGCGAGCTGAGCCGCAGTTCCTCGCATTTCCGCTTCGCGCCGCACCGACTGGCGCCTCCTGCACGGAGCGGACTGGCACCGCAAGTACCACCTGCTGCGCGCCCACCTCGAATCCGGCGCCGACCCCGCCGCACTCACCTGCGCCACCCTCTTGGCCGGGGTGAAGATCGGCTCCTGGCTGCACCGCCAGCTCACCACCTGGCCCACCCTCCACCCCGGCCAGCAGCAACTGATGGCCGCCCTCGGCCTCACCCCCGACACCAACCCGTTCACCCCCGTCCGTCGCGCCCGCCGTACCTTCGAGGAGACCGTCCAGCTCCTGGAACTCTTCCTGCACCGCGAAGGCTGCATCCCTGCCGCCCGCGAGACAATCCGCGTCGACGGAGACACCGTCAAGATCGGAGGTACGGCGACTACTGCGTCATCTTCGACCCCGACCGCGACCAGATCCCCGTCTTCACCACGCTCGGGCAGTGGGTCGGCCTAGCGGACAACCCCGACACCATCGCCCATCTCATTGACATCCACGAACGCGTGAACGGCGGCGACACCTGATGGTCGCCACTACCGCTCAGGCCCGAACCGTCCTGGAGCGGTTCCCCGCCGGAGGCCCCCGCGGCTCCTGGCCGACCGAAGAGTGCGCCGCCGCCCAGCGCGGCCCAGGACACCAACGCTCAGGTCGTGATGGACCTGAGCACCGACCAGTTCCTCGTGGTCACCGACCCCATCACCAAGTAGGACCACCCCGGAGCGCCGCGCCGCGCCCTTCCGGCCGGGCGCGGCGCTCGGCACGTTCCCGCCCCTTCTACCACCGTGCAGGAGGCTCCCTTCAAGCTAGGACCGCTGGCTGAGTTCATGGTGGAAGTTCCGTCGATCTTGTAACTGCCGGTCAGACGATCGCAGACAGTCATGCCACCCGGGTGTGTCAAATAAACGGCTGATCTTGGTTGTTGGTCAGCTGGCGGCCGGGGTGAGTCGGCCTTCGAACTCGATCTGGAAGGCGTTCAACGGTGCCTTCCAACGCATGGTCCAGCGCTTGCGGCCCTTGCCGGTCGGGTCCGGGGACATCAGGCCATGTAGACGCACTTCATCGCCGCGGCCTCGTTCGGGAAGTGTCCGCGGGCCCTCACGGCCTTGCGTATCCGTGCGTTCACGGACTCGATCGCGTTCGTCGAGCAGATCACCTTGCGGATCTCGACGTCGTAACAGAGGAAGGGCACGAACTCGGCCCAGGCGTCCGACCACAGCTTGACGATCGCTGGGTACTTCCTTCCCCAGGCTTCCTGGAACTCCAGGAACCTCTCCTCCGCCGCGTCCGCGCCCGGCGCGGTGTAGACCGGCTTGAGTGCCTTGGCGATCTTGTCCCAGTCCTGGCGGGCCGCGTAACGGAAGCTGTTCCGCAGCAGGTGAACCACACAGGTCTGAACAATCGTGCGAGGCCAGACGGTCTCCACCGCCTGCGGCAGGCCCTTCAGGCCGTCGCAGACCAGCATCAGCACATCGTCCACGCCACGGTTCTTCAGCTCGGTGAAGACGTGGAGCCAGTACTTCGCGCCCTCGCCGCCATCGCCGGCCCAGATCCCGAGAATGTCGCGGTGGCCCTCGGCGGTGACGGCCATGACGACGTAGATCGGCCGGTTCGCGACCTGCCCATCACGGATCTTGACGTTGATCGCGTCCACGAACAGCACCGGATACACGCGGTCCAGGGGCCGGTTGGACCATTCGGCCATGCCCTCCATCACCTTGTCGGTGATCGTGGTGATCGTCGCCTTGGACACCTCGGCGCCGTAGACCTCGGCCAGGTGCGCGGAGATCTCCCCGTGGGTGAGCCCCTTCGCGGGCAGCGACAGCACCATCTCGTCCACCCCGGACAGCCGCCGCTGCCGCTTCTTGACGATCTGCGGCTCGAACGTTCCCGGCCGCCACGTCACGGGGCGCCCTCACCTCGACCGGCCCGACATCGGTCAAGACGGTCTTCCCGCGGGTGCCGTTACGGCTGTTGCCACTGTTCCGGCCCTCGGCGTCGTGCTTGTCGTAACCGAGGTGATCGGTGATCTCGCCTTCCAGGGCGGACTCCAGCACCCGCTTGGTGAGCTGCTGCAACAGCCCACCCTCACCGGTCAGCTGCAGCCCTTCCGTGCGGGCCCGGTCGACCAGCATCCCGATCAACTGGTCGTCCGACACCGCCTCCGCAGCCGGAACGACGGCCGGCTCCACCACGGCCTCGGCCTCAACGATGGTCTCGCTCATCTGGCGTCTCCTTGATCATCGGATCCGCCGTTGATTGAACACTCCCTATCGAGGCTCTGCGCGATCTGGCCGACGAGATCGCTCGAACCGACGGGCACGGCTGCGAACAGGAGACCCTCTACGACGAAGTCCTGCCCACGCTCCCAGGGCTGCTGAAAGCCGTGCACCTGCCCGGCAGTTGCTGACTTCGCGCGAGGCGGACAGAGCGGGGTGGCGGGGCTGTCTTCCACCGCTCCTGGTCCTCCCGCCGTGGGCGGCGGTGCCTGCCGCGAACGGAGACCCTCGGCTGTGCCGTGTCTGTAGCGCGCAGTGCGGGCGGTCGGCACACACAGCTCAAGGGACGAGGGCGCCGGCGGGCAGGGACAGGCCGAGCCGGGGCAGACGTCCGGCGTGCGCGCGCAGATGCCGGGCTTCGGCGAGCATCAAGGGGGCGAACATGCTGTCCCCGGGTGGGCGGGGTGTCAGACGGTGGTGGGCGCGGGCGGCGGCCAGCAGCGGCCGTGCCCAGTCAGGCACGGCGTGCAAAGGGCAGTACCGATGGTTGACTCCGTGAAGTTTGATGGCGGAGACGTCGCCGGTGATGTCGAGGTCGCGGGTGAAGCGCAGGCTGCCCAGGCCGGCCCGGGTGAAGGCAAGCACGCTCAGCGCTCCGGCGATGAGCGGGTGTGCGAGAGCGGCCAGAGTGACGGCCTCCTCGGAAGCGATCTTGAGGGCGGGGGCGGCTTGGACCAGCTGGGCTGTCGCGGCGGCTCCCATGCACGCGTGAGCTGGTCGTGGCACCCTCGGCGCCGCGTGGGCCTGCAAGGGCCGGGTGGGTGGCGAGTGCTGTGGATCCACTTCAGCGGCTGCCGTCCCTGCCTGCCCCGGGGGAAGTACGGGCGGGCGGGTGCTGGGCCCGGCTCGGCGAGCGCCGCCTCGAGCTGGGCGCAGCCAATGATCAGGTGCTCGACGCGGGCCAGCGCTGGCGGCAGCCCGTGCAGGGCCTTCTGCCATAGCAGTGTCAGTTGGACTCCGGTTATCTCGCGCCAGGCGAGCAGTTGGTCGAGCCGTCGGGGGGTCAGCAGGTGGGTGCGGGTGACCACGACATGCCGCATCCCGGTGGCGATGCCCCATGCGGCAGCCGCGAGCCATGCCGCGTTCACCGAGTCCAGCCATACGTCGGGGCTGTTCGGTCCCGGGGCCAAGCGCTTCCCCAGCGCATACAGCACATCGTGCGCCAGTGCGGCCGGGCTGCTGCTGGCTGGCGTCGGCTGTACGGTGATGCGCCCGTCCTCGGGGCGGTGCGCCTGCAGCGCCGCCTGCGTGGAGAACAGGTCGTCCCGCTCGTCGACGACGATCGTCACCCCGCCGAGCGCCATCTCGCAACCCTCCCGATCAGCGCACCCGGCGGTCGTACCTGGATGCCTGACCGCCACGCCAGACCACCCTTCGCGGCTTTGGCGCGACGGTCGGCTACTCGTTGCCGCTGCGAACAGCAGTCCTGCCTTACATGCCGCCGAGTTTGCTGTAGACCCACCGAATGAGGTCGTCGTTGACCTCGGTCAGCTTCATCTTCTTCATGCCCTGGAGCATGTGCCGGGTGATGGTGGCCCAGCTGCGGAAGTTGCCGTGCGCTGCGGCGCGGTCGATGCCGCGGATCCTCTGGGGGCCGACGCCCGCCCACAGAGAGTGGAATGCCGGGAGTGTCGCGACGACCTCGTCCTCGGGCATGCGCTTGAACTTCTGCCAGATGAAGATCCGCGACGCGAGCATCGGCTCCCGTTTGAGGACCTTGTAGCAGTCGTCGCCTCCGGCGAAGATCACCGCCATGTCCGTGTGGCGGTCGTCCCACAGGTGACGCCAGTACTCGAACGAGCTGCGCCCCATCCACTGGGCCTCGTCGCACACCAGGACCCGGAAGGTCTGCGACAGCGTCTCCTTCAGGAGGGTGTCGAACTCGATCGGCCGTGTCGGGGGCTCCCCGGGCAGACCGAGGGCACGGAACAGGCCGTGGCGGATGTCGCGGGGGGTGGGGCCTGAACGCAGCTCCAGGCGGTAGGTGATGTCGGGGGCGAGTTTGCGCAGCGCCGAGTTCACCGACATGGTCTTGCCGTGGCCGGCCGGCCCGAAGGCGCACATCATGGCCTTCGCCTCGATCGTCGCCTGGATGTTGTCCAGCGTCGTCATGAGGGCTTCGGTGGCCACCAGGTGCGCGTCCAAGCGGTGGATGTGGTCGGCGCTCTCCGGGGGGAGCGTGCCGGAGCCGATGTCGCTGTTCACTGGGTCTCCTGAGGGTTTTCGGGTTCCGGCCCGGCCGCGCCGGGCGGGATCGGGCGTGCCCAGCCGTCGGGGACGGGCTGGTGCGGGATGTAGCCGGGATTGGGCTGCCGCAGGCCGGTGGCGGCCCATTCGGAGAGCTCTGCCTCGGCTTCCGCCTCGGTCAGCGCACCCAGGCGCTGCGGCGGGGTCGCGCTGGTGACAGCTTTGAAGCGCTCGCGGCGCAGCTTCGCGGCCGCCTTCATGTCCGCGCGAAGCTGCCGTGCCTTGGCGGTGCGGGCCTTGCGGACCTCGCGGATCTGCTCCTCACTGGCCGCATCGGCCAGGAACGCGGATCCCAGATAGGAACCGTGGAGGTCGAAGACCTCGAGGGTTGTGTCGTGGTGGGGGAGGTGCCGAACCGCGACCTGGACACCGCCTTGGCCGACCATCCACGGGGCGATGTAGTGGCGGTTGCGCCATCGCACGCCCCTGGTGGTGATGGTGCGGGTACGTCCGTCGTCCTCGAGCCCGAAATGGGCGAGCTGTTCGGCGGGGATGTCGTGCAGCGGAGTGGGGTCGGCCCGCCACGCCTCCATGGGCGTGCGGCCCTCGAGCTGCTTCGGCCGGTGCTCGGTGTTCCACCAGTGCACCCAGTTCAGCAGCAGCTCCACGAACCCTTCGAAGGTGAGGGCCGGCTCGTCGGGGTCCGCGATACGGCCGCCGGTGAGCTTTTGCTGGCGGATGTAGCGCGGCATGGAGACGAACAGCATCTCCTCGACTGCGTCGTTGAGTGCCTCGATGGTGCCTTTCAGATACGGGCTGTAGGCCGGGAGGTCGACGACAGTGACCACGAAGGCGCCGAGGGCCGAGGTTACGGAGGAGCACAAGAACTCTTTGCCGCGGTCGACGCGGACCAGGGCGGGCAGTCCGCCGGCCGGGCCGAAGGGCTCGGAGCGGTCCAATGCCATCCGCAACGCCGCCAGCACCGCGTCCCTGCTGGGTGCGTGGGGGGTGACGGCCACGCCCATGATGACCTTGGTGGCGCAGTCGATGAACCAGGTCACCCAGGGCTGCGCGAGCTCGTCCTCCACCCATACCTGCACGGGCACGCACTTGTGGTCGCCCTCCCAGGCGGCGTTGCGTTCCTCGGCTGGGCGCTCCCCGAACACATCGTGGGCCCGGCGGGCGGCCTCACCATGGGCGATTCCGGCCCGGTCTCCAGGAGTCAGGTCCCGTCGCAGGGCCCGGTGGAAAGTCGCCAGCGACGGCACCGCGGGCAGCTGAGGGTCGGCCCGGGCCTGCTGGAGGAGCTCGCGATGCACAGCGGAGGCGTTGCCTCCCCACAGCACCAGCAAGTGCCGGATTTGCGGTGTGATGGTGAACCGTGTCCGGGCCGCCGGTTCGACCTGGCCGGTGGCCCGCGCCTCGGCGAGCCACCGCCACACTGTCCGCTCCGAGCGGTTCAGCGTCTGGGCGACCAGCCGCACGTGCGCTGTGGTCAGCTGACCGCGCTGGTCCAGTGCGATGATTCGGGGCATCGCGGCTGGACGTCCCAGGCGGGCGCCGAAAACAGCTTCTGTGGGGATGCCAGTCGATGATTCGTCCACGCGTATCGTCCCTCCACGGGCTACGAGATCCACCGGGGCCTGTGTGCCTTAGCCGCCCGGTCAGTACCGTCAGGCCACGGCAGTGCCAAGGCCCCGCGCTGCCGTGGCGGCGCTGCATTCAAGGCGGCCAGCCGCGAGGCATTGCGCGTGATCGCAGTCCCGGTGCGCGCGCCAAGGGCGGCGCCGCGGCGCCCTGGCCACTCCCCGATGGCCGGGCCTCGGGGAGCCCTTGCCTTCGGCGCGGAGACTGCCCGCCGGCCGGTCATCGAGGACGCGGCGGCCGACACGGAAGGATCGCCTCCGCTGTCGGCGCCCACCCCGCCGCCCTCGTCCACGACGGCCCGCCGACTGGGGTGTTGCCGGGCGACGCGACGCGATCCGTCACCGCTGGGGCCGAGAAGCCTGGAGCGCTTTCGGTGAAGCGGTGCCAGCCGGGCCGGTTTCTGCTGTCGAGGGGGAGTCCTCGGATCGGCACCGGCGGGCGGCACCGCTGCCGTGCGGGGTGGCGTGCCGCGGGCCGCGGTCGGCGCCCGGCGACCGGGCCATTGGCGCGCCGGGACGTGCGAGGTCGGACGGTCGCCGGCGGCAGGCCCGGCGGGGGTGGCGCCGCAGGAACCCTAGGGGTCTCCCGCGGCGGCCGGCCCGCTCCCGGTTCAGGTGTGTTCCAGCAGGTGCCGGACCCCATCGCGGATGAGTGTGGCGCGTGCCTGCTCGGTCAGCCAGGTGGCGGTGGATCCCTGCGCGGTCTTGTTGACCAGCAGGACATCGTCGACGGCCTCGGCCACCGGATACAGGTGGCTGATGACGGCGACGCGCTTGTCCCGGGTCACGCTGCTTTGTAGGACGTTTAGGGTTTCGTCCAGGCGGTTGGAGTCCAGCGAGCCGAAGCCTTCGTCCAGGAACAGGCTTTCCAGTCTGCTGTGGCTGCGGCTGTGGAGCTCGACGAGTGCGAGAGCCAGCGCGAGGGAGGTCTGGAAGGTCTCTCCGCCGGAGAGGGTCTCCGGGCCGCGTGCCAGGTTCGTGGCGAGATCTACGATCTGGAAGTCCTCGGTGAACGCGTAGAGCCCAGCGGACAGCTGCTGGAGGATCCTGCTGCCGTGGCTGAGCAGGGAGCGCGTGCGCTGCTCGGTGAGGTAGGCGAGGAACTTCCCGTCGGTGAGTTGGTCGCTCACGCTCTTCCAGACGCCGACCTGCTGCTCGGCTGCCTGCAGGGCTTGGTCCAGCGCCTGGGCGTAGGGGATCTGGGACTCGGCGGTGCGCAGGTCGGCCTGGGCTCTTTCGTGTGCTGCCTCGGCGTCGCTGGTCTTGCGGCTGAGCGGGTCGAGAGCGGCGGGTGCCAGCAGATCACCGTTGGACAGCACCGGGAATCCGGGGTCCGGGTCGGCGTCGGCGGCGACCGCGCCGGCCTGCCGGGCGAACTCCTCCTCGAACGCGCGGATCTCCTCGGCGGCCTGCCGCGCGGCCTGCTTCAGGTCGTGCGTCAAGCGCTGGCCCGCCGAGGTCAGGGCGGACACGTAGGCGTCGACGCTGGCCAGGTCGGACCCGTCCGCGGTGGGCGGCAGCTCGAGGGGCGTCGGGTCGCCGAGGACGCTGCGGGCGTCGGCGGCGGTGTCCGCCCAACGCGCGAGTTGGCCGACGAGCTTGCGTGTGGGCGTCTCGACGGTGCGCTGGCGCCGTCCCTCCAGTGCCTGCCGGTCCACGGCGTTGGCAGCCAAGGCATCCTTGGTCTGCTCGTGTTCGCGTGCCGTCGTCTCGAGCTGGGCAAGGCGCCTTCCGGCCGCTTCCCGCGAGGAAGCGATGTCTTCGGGGGAGGGAAGTTCATCGGGGGAGGGCTGGGCGGGGCGGGCCGAGGTGGGGAGCTCGGCGATCTCCTTCAGCAGGACCTGCAGGTCGGCCTCGGACTGCAGCTGGGCTTTGTCCAGCCGCTTGCGTTCACGCTGCAACCGGCCGCGCCGGCGTTTGAGATCGGCCCGGGCCGCCTCGTTCTCGGCCTGCGCTGCTACCAGCTCCGCCTGGGCGCTTTTGAGCGCTGCGGCCGCGTCCGCTTCCACTTCGCGCAGCGGCTCGACAAGCGCCGCAACGGCGGCGGCGAGCTGGGGCCGGGTCTGCGGTTCGCCCTCGCTGAGCGTGTGCGCCTGGACGGTCGTCTGCTGGCGCATCGCGTCCAGTGTGGTAGCTCTGGCAGGCGCGGCGGCAGCCCGCACCGCGTCCACCAGCTCCTGCATCTGGAGCAGAGCCGCCTCCATGCGCTCGCGGGCGGCCTCGTACTGGCGCCGGTGCCTCTCGGCTGACTGTTCGGCTGCGCTCAGCTGGGAGGCGGCCTCCGCGTGGGCGGACACGCCCTTGTTGAAGGCCTCCAGGTGCTTGCGGACCTCACGCTTGGCCCGGCTCAGGGCCTTGCCGTCCAAGGGCGACGGGGCAGTGAAACCGCTGGGGACGGGCTGGGCGCAGACCGGGCAGGCGTCGCCCGCAGCCAGGTGGGCGCCAGCAGTGTGGGCCGCGTCGCTGCGCTGCAGCGCAGCGACGGCGTCCTGGGCCGCTTCGTGCGCGCTGCGCAGCTCACTCAGCTGCGCCTCCCGGCTGCTGCTGCGGCCGTGCAGGTCCTCGACCTGCTTAAGCGCCGTGCCCTCCGAGTGCCGGTGCTCGGCGGCAGCGGAGGCTTCCTGCAGCGCCGCCCGGACGGCGTCCCGGACCCGGTCGGTGCTCGCACGCACCTCGGTTGCGGCAATCTCGGCCCGCTCCGCCGCTTCCCGAAGGGCCACCGCCTGCTGTTCGCGCTGCTTCAGGTCCTGGCCCGCGGCCGTGTCTTCCTGCTCCTGCTCGCGATGTTGAAGCTGCTCCTGGCTCAGCCGCTGCGCCCGGGCGTTCAGGTCGGCGACACGGTCGGGGAGGCGCGACAGCACGGTCAGGGCGCTGGACAGGGAGCGGACCGTGTCGCCGGCCTGCGCGGCCGCGTCCAGCGCGGCCTGGGATACGCCCAACTGCCGGTTCAGATCGGCTGCGGCCGCCTCGAGGACAAGCGCTTCGGCGTCGATGTCCTTCTTCATCTGGGCCAGTGCGGCCATGGTGGCGCCCGCGTCGGCCACGCGGCGGTCCCGCAGCGACCGCGTCGCCTTGTCGAGATCGGCCTTGCGGTGCTTGCACTCGGCAGCCCGGCTCTGAGCGTCGCGTAGGCGGTCCAGCCGTTCGCGTCGCCGGTTCGCGATGCCGCGGGTGCGTTCCACGTCCAGCTCCGCCTGGGCGGCGCTGGCGCGGGGATCGTCGTGGAGGCGCGCACGGGCCTTGGTGGCTTCGGCAATGCCCGCATTGAGCCGCTCGATCCGCGCCGTGGTGTGCTTGCGTACACGTTCCAGTTCGTGGATGCCGAAGATGTGCCGCAGGATGTCGGCGCGGTCGGCTCTGGGCGCTTTGAGGAGCGTGTCGAACCGTCCTTGGCGCAGCAGGACGGTGCTGACGAAGCCCTGCCAGTTCAGCCCGATGATCTGGGTGATCGCCCGGTTCACCGCGCCCATGTTGTCGACCTTCTTGCCGGCGGCCCCGTCGGTGAGGGGCTCGAGCACGGCCTGGGGGTGCTTGCGGCTCTTGCGCAGGGTGCGGCGGACGCGCCAGGACTGGCCAGCCACAGAGAACTCGAACGTGACGCTCATGTTGTCGCAGCCGTTGCTGATCAGCTCGTAGCCGTCCGCGGCCCACGAGCTCCGCCCGTACAGGGCGAAGATGATCGCTTCGAGGAGGGTGGTCTTGCCCGCGCCGGTGTCGCCCAGGATGGCGAGGAGCCGCTTGCTGGTGAAGTCGATGGTGCAGGTGCCGGGGTAGCTGCGCACTCCCGTGATGATGAGCCGCTGCGGCTTCACGATGCCTCCGTCCAGGTGTGTTCCAGCGCGGCCTGCAGCATCTCCTCCGCGGGCGCCGGTGGCGGCGTCTCGTCGTCGATTTCGGTGAGCAGGTGCGCGAAGGCGGCGACGGTGGCCTCCGCGGCGCTGCCGCTCATTCCCCTGCCGGCCAGGTAGGCGCGCAGGGCGTCGGGGAGTTCCGGTTCGTCGGCGGGATCGGCGTCCAGGACGGCGCCGGGATGAGCCTCGCGCGCCGGTGCGGCGTTGACGAGGATCGCGTGGGGGACGATCTCGGCGACCGTGCGGCCCAGCAGCGGATCGGGCTCCTCGCCGGTGATCACCGCCTTGAGGAAGGTTCCGTCGAACTGCGGCGCCATGGCCCGCAGTTCGTCCAGGGTTCCGGTGAAGTGAGCCAGTTGACGGCCGCTGGACAGCCGGCGCGGCATGACCCGGACGGGCCGTCCCGGCTCGGCGTCGACGATCACGGCTCTTGGATTCGCCGGCCTCGCCGAAGTCCAATTGCAGGGGGCTTCCGGCGTAGCGGGCGGGAAACGGCACGCCTCCTACGGGCTGCGGAGCGTGGATGTGCCCCAGGGCCGCGTACGACACCGCCGGAAGATCTGCGGGAGCGGTCGCGTAGGCCTCGTTCAGGTCCACGGAGCGCTCGCTGCGGGAGGGGCGGGCACCGGCGACGAAGACGTGGGCGGCGAACAGCAGGATGTCCCGACCGGGGTCGTGCCCTTCGCGCAAGGCGGCCATCAGCTCCGCCTGCAGGCCGCGCATCGCCTCCGCGTAGTCGGCGTACGTCGTGCCGAATACCGAGGAGTGCTGCCAGAACCGGTTCGGATGCACGAACGGCATCACGGCCAGCCGGATCCGCTGCTCACCGCCGCAGGCGTCGAAGGTGAGGACGCCCCCGTCGTGCGGCGGGCGGAGCTGGTCGACGAAGAACAGGCCCCGGCCGCGGGACGGGCCGCTCACGTAGCCCAGGAACTCGAAGTAGGCGGGGGAGTCGTGGTTCCCGGCCAGGACCACGGTGGGCGCGACGGCGGCGAGCTCGTCCAGGGTCCGCATGGCGCGCATCAGGTCCCGGGAGGCGGGGCGGGAGGAGTCGAACAGGTCGCCGCTGTGCACGATCAGGTCCGGCTGGCTCTCCCGTGCGATGCCGACGATCTCGGCTAAGACGGCGTCGAAGTCCTCCTCACGCGAATGCCGGTCCAAGGTACGGCCCAAGTGCCAGTCGGAGGTGTGGAGCAGTCTGCTCATGCCTTCATGAGCCCTTCTGGATGCGAAGCGTAGGAAGACACCCGTGGTGTCTCATGAGCCCGGGACTGTACACGAGAATCACAGGGAACACAGGAAACTTGAGTGGCTGTTAGCATGCGGGCATGCACGAGCACCTGGACGCTCTGGAGAAACGCATGCAGCACCTGCAGCACGCGATGCGGCAGGCGCACGAGCAGCACGACAGCGCCCAGGTCAACGCCCTGCGCCTGGAATTGCAGCGCACCCAACGCGCCTGGGACGCACTGTTCGCCCCGGATGGCGAACCGGATCAGGCCCAGCCAGCGTCTCCGTCACCACCCGCCTTCGAACGCGCCTGGGCAGACGCACCCGCCCGCGAGCAGGTCCACCAAGCCCTGGCCCTGCTCACCGTCCCCGCCGCGCCCCAGCTCCTCAGCCAGGTCCACGAGGCGTTCTTCTCCCGCCCCCTGAACACCGCACGGCTGACCACTCTGCGCCGCGACGAAGAACGCTCTTTCCGGGCCACCCCCTTCGCCCGCCCCTATTACGTGTGCTCCGCCCTGACATTCGACCTGCTGTCCCCGGCCCGCGCCCTGCTCGCCCTGAGCACCTGGCCGCTGGAGCAGCGCCTGGTAGGACCGCTCACCCACCGGGTGAACTTCCTCACCTCGGCCATGCGCCTCGCGGACGCCGCCGAGCGCCTGCCCGGCGACGGCACACCACCCGAACCCGTCCAACGGCTCCTCCTGCGCTGCGCCCGCAACATCCCCGGTTACCCCGCCCGAGGCCCACTCGACCTCGGCCGGCTGCGCCGGGCCGCCGCAGCCGAGCGGGAAATCCACGCCAGCGACGACGCCGATACCCGCGCCGAGGCGGCCCGGCGCGCACGACAGCGACTCAGCGACGCGGACCAGATCTTCGGCAGCCCACTTCGCAACGTCGCACGCGAACGCCGCAGTTCGTGACCCCGCCCCTTCGACTGCACGGCTGTGCCCCGTCCCTTCGAGGAAACCAGTGAGTTCGCTCGACGCACGATTGGACGCCCTGCGAGGCTCCTCCCCGCCGGTCCCGCACAACGCACGAACCCTGGCGGCGCTGACCGCCAACCCCGGCTGCGACCGACGCTCCCTGCTGGATGCCGCAGGCATCGACAAGGACGCTCTCGCCGCCCACCTGGGACTGCCGCGGCCTCTGCGTAAATCCCGGCTCGCCCTCAGCCACGACGTCGCCTTCGAGCGCCAGGTCACCGGCCCAAACGGCGCCGAACTGCTGCGACTTCTCCGCGAAACGCTCGGTCTCACCCTGCCCGAGGTGTCCTACGAGGACCTCAGCAGCGTCGGCGATGCCAACGCGTCTTCGCTGCAGTTACGCTACTCCCGCACCCGAGCACTCATCCTCAGCGCGGCACGCGACCCCTCAGACGCCCGCACCCTGCTGGACCATCCCGTACTGCGCTTGACCGTCGCCGGCCACCAGGCCTACCTCGAACCCGATGCCATCGCCTTCCAGCGCCACGACACCGCGCAGCGCCAAGGCACCTTCCACATCGTGGAAATCAAGTCCTTCGCCGTCATCGACGAAGCTGACAACACCAAGGTCACCGCGGCAGTGATCCAGGCCGCGGCCTACGTGCTGGCCCTGCGTGAACTTCTCGCCAGCGACGGGCACCCACCGGACCACGTCTCCGACTCCCTGGTCCTGGTCACTCCGCTCAATTTCTCCGACCGCCCCACCGCAACGCTCGTCAACGCCCTCCAGAAGATCAAGTCCCTGAGCCGCCATCTGGGCAGGCTCCGACGCCTACCCGAACTGCTGGACCAGCTCCCGCCCGGAACCACGTTCGACCTCGCCGCCGGCCCAGACGAGATCCCCACCCGGCCCCGCAGCGACCTCGCCGCCGCACTCGCCACCACACGGCCCCGCTACACCCCCGGCTGCCGCCAGCACTGCGACCTGGCCTTCCACTGCCGCAGCGAAGCACGCAACCAGGGCAGGATCGAAGCCCTGGGAACCGAGGTCCGCGACGACATCGCAGGCCTCGAAACCATCGCCACGGCACTGGCCCTCACCGACGGCCACCTGCACCCCTCACGGGACCAGGCACACATCGTCCAGGCTCTGCGCCACGCCCACCAGGTCCACGCAGACCTTTTGGCAGGCATCGGGTGAGCCTCCTCCTCTCGCTGCTGCGGATGCGCGCAGCCGCCACCGGTAACGCCATCCGCACCAGCCAGCTGCGCCACCTGCACCTGAGCGACCAGCCCCTGATGCTGCTTCCCCTGAAGCGCACCGGGGCGGAGGCCAGACCCCTTGCCGTCATGCTGGGCACGGACCCAGCCCACCCCGAGCTCCTGGTCGCACCGCCATCAGGAAGCGCCGACCCCGTGCTCGCCGACCTCGCATCGACCCTCGCCTCATACATCGACGCGCACCAGCAGCACCTCGAGCAGCTTCCCGCCACCGCCGCCAGGCCCGCACGGCAGCGCTACACCGACGCCCCTCAGATCCTCGTGCCCAACCCGCATACCGTGGCCTACCTGAAAAGGCTCGGACGCGATCTTCGGTTCCGCCCCGTCGACGACGGGACCCCGGCCCACCGCTCCGTCCGGCGCCTCGGGCAGTGGCTCACCCACTTCACCGACCGCGCCGAAATCCTCGGCTCGTCCGCACTCATCCCTCTGACCAGCTTCCTCACCATGCATTGGGTCACCGGCCAAAGCCCGCTGGAGGACGAGGACCTGGCCACCTTGCTGGCGTGGATCGACCCGCCCCGCGACGCCGCTTCAGGATGCGACGCCGCACTGAAGGCCGAAGACCCGGCTATGCACCGTTCTGCCGGACCAGCCACCGACGCGGCGTTCGACAACGAGCACCTGGCACCCCTGTTCGAGGCCTACGCCCGGGCTTCCGAGTGGGATCGGGCCCGCTACCTGCAGGACCTCGACCGCCTTCTGGCCGACTACCTGCAACCTACCTGGGACCTCATGTGGCGGGCCTACATGCTCCTGCACGCCCTGCCTGAAGCCCACAGCACTGAGCGGCGCTGGAGCAGGGAGCGCGACGAATTCACCGACTTCAGCACCTATCTGGCCCAGGACGGACGCTCCCAACCAGTGCGTGACCAAGCGGTCGGCGCAGCCGTCGGCCTGGCCCGCAGGGAACAGGCAGCCGCCGCCTTCAGCGCAGAGCGCGCCGCTGACGATCCGTTCGCACGAGCGGAATTACGCACCACGGGCGAAGCCTTCATCGGCACCGTCACCACCATGGATGCCGACCACGTGGTCCGCGGACCCACAGGCCGAGCACAATGGCGCCCCAGGCTCACCGTGTCCACCGCGGACCCCGTGCGCACGGAACCCGGCCAACTCCTGGCCTGCCACACGTACCGCAATGCCCGCTACAAGGTCTGCGACATCGCTCCCAGCGACGACGGCACTCTCGTCCTGCTGGAGATCGCCGCTGGGATGGGGTCCGCGACTCGCCGTAACCACAGCGTCCTCCCCGATGCCGGCGATCTTCTCCTGCTCACCGTCGCACCGGATCACTTCCGGATGCCGGAGTTCCCCTCGCGAGACCAGACACCCTGGACACACGGAGGCCCTCCGCCGGAACACCCCGACGCCATGAAGGAGGAGCAGTGACACCGGACGTGCGCCAAGAGCAGGCAGACCAGGCCGCCCGCGCCATCTTGGAGCAGCTCCCCACGCTGAGCCAACGAGGACTCGTCGTGGACTCCCCGCCCGGCGCCGGCAAGTCGACCCTGGTGGTCCGGGCCGCCGACGCCCTTGCCCAGTCCGGCGCCCCCTGCATCGTCATCGCCCAGACCAACAGCCAGGTCGACGACCTCGTGCGGCGCTTCGTTCGCCTCTGTCCCCACCTGCGGATCGCCCGCCTGACCGCACTCGACTACACCGTCCCGGCCGATCTGCCCACCCTTCCTGGCGTCCGCATCAGCGCCCGGATCCAGGACCTCGGATCAGCCCATGTCATCGTGGGAACCGCCATGAAATGGGCGACCGTCGCCGATCGCCGATGGCCGTGGGCGATCATTGACGAGGCCTATCAGATGCGCTCCGACACTCTCCTTCGGATTGCCGCCCGCCTCTTCGACAAGGCGCTGTTCGTCGGGGACCCAGGGCAGCTCGACCCCTTCTCCTCAGTCGAGACTCACCGCTGGGCGGGCCTGCCGCACGACCCCATGAACAGTGCGGTCGCCGTCCTGCTCGACAAGAACCGAGACCTGCCCGTCCGCTCGCTGCCGGTCTCCTGGCGCCTGCCGCCGTCAGCCGTTCCCCTCATCAGGGACGCCTTCTACCCCTTCACCCCTTTCCACGCCGGAAGCCAGACTGCAACCCGCACCCTCACCTTCGGCGGGATCGGCATGGGCTCCCCCCTGGATGCAGCGGTCGACCGGGCCGCTCGAACCGGGTGGGCGCTACTGGAGCTGCCGGCCCGCTTCACCCACCGCATCGACCCGGAAGCCTTCCAGGCCGTCGTCGGCCTCGCCGAGCGGCTGCTGATCCGGCGCGCCATCATCACCTGCGAACAGCATCCCGAAGGCCGCGTCCTGGAGCCCCGCGATCTCGCGATCGGCACCGCGCACCGCGACCAGGCTCACCAGATCCGCACGCTCCTGAGGCACCACCATCCTCGCCTGCACGGAGTCACGGTCGATACCGCCAACCGACTTCAAGGCCTGGAGTTCAGCGTCACCATTGTCCTGCACCCCCTGTCCGGCCGCGGTGACGCCTCCGCCTTCCACCTGGAAGCCGGCCGCCTGTGCGTCCTTACCTCACGACACCGCCACGCCTGCATCGTCGTCGCACGCGCCGGCATCGCAGGACTCCTCGATGCCCACCCTTCGACCGATCCCGTACACCTCGGCTCCGCCTCGAAGATCCCCGATGGTTGGGAGGCGAACCACGCAGTCCTCGCTCACCTGGCCGAGCACGCGGTCCGTGCCTGGGAACTGCGCGGTCGCCGGCGCGGCTGAGCAAGCGCCGCGAGCGCCTGCCGTGGCCGGGAGGTCCTAAGTAAGGGATTCATCGGCCTGCGCCCCCCACGACCCATCCGGTAGGGACCGCGTGGAGGAACCCTGTCGGTCGCTGACCGCAGGCGTCAGGCGGCACTTCTGAGGCGCCGGTAGAGGCTATGCCGGTCGCTCCTGCGGCGGTTGCGGCCCACCGGCAGCGCCCAGAAGCGTTACACAACTCGATGTGCCGCGCAGGTCCGCCGTCCCGGCATGAGGTGATCGCCGTGTCAGCCGAGGTCTTCCAACAGGGCGGTGGGCGGCACTTGGAGTCCGGCGGCAAGCTGCAGGATCGTCAAAAGGGAAGGATTGCGGCGCCCATGCTCGATATAGATGACGCCGCGGAAGCTGAGCCCGCTGCGCTCGGCGAGATCCTCGATGCTGAGTTCTCGCTGCTCGCGAATGCGACGAAGGGTCATGCCGAAGGCGTGCAGGCGCGGGTCAGGCGGTGGGGTCGAGGACACCTCTAGAGGTGACGTCGACCAAGATTGCCATCACCATGAACAGCTGTGCATAATCACGCTCTGTGCATGCAGTCTGTGCACGATTGATTGCGCTCGGTATCAATCCTCAAGGTGCGGCAGCCCCGCTCGCCGCACGAGACCGACAGGACGGCGGGACGTGGACACGGCACCAGCGACACGACAGACACCCTCCCGTACTGGAGTGTGGATCCACGCCAGCAGCGACGTGGTGGAGGTGTCCTGCCCATGGAACCCCGACTATGTCGAGGGTGCCAGGGACCTGAGAGGCCGATGGAACCCGACGACACGCACCTGGCGGTTCCCCGTCGAACTCGTCACCCACGTGCGGCGCCTGCTCACCGAGGTCTTCCTCACCGACGGGCTGCCAGCCCCGGGCGTGGACATCCTGCTGGACCTGGACGACTACTACGCGGACCGGGCCGCGTGCCCCGTGGTGAAGATCGGAGGGCGCCAGGCCGTTTCACCCCACCTGACCTATTCCGATGAATACGCAATGGACGCCTTCACCACCCTTGCCCACGGCGAAATCACCGTTCAGCACGGACAACTCACCTGGCAACCGGGCACCGTGCTGCACATCGAGTGCCTGCCCGAAGCCGTGGTAGACAGGCTCCCCGAGCCCCAGCGTGCCGCTGTGCATGTGCTGCGCCGCCACGGCCTGGACCTCGCTTCCCTGCGCCGCAAAGAGGCGGACCTGGAGCGTGCGCTGGACGTTCTGCGCCGGATTATCGACCGAGAGCAGGACCAGGCCGCCGGGCTCCTGCCCGACGCGGAGGAAGAGCAGGCAACGGGGGAACCAAGGTGGCGCCTGCGCAGCCGGGAAACCGCCGGCAGCCGACAGTTGATCGTGCACCTGGACGGCTGCATGGCCTGCCCATCACCTCGCATCCTGGCTACCAGCGAGGTCCTCGATCTCGCAGTCCGCGGAGCGCGTCTGTGCAACCGGTGCGGCGCAGCAGCCGCGGCCCGCACCTATGCGGCACCGACCGAAGTCGGTCCCGCGGTCCCGCACCCACAGGAAGCCTCACTTCCCCTCCGGCCATGACCCGAGCCACCGCGACCGGCAAACGGCAGCCCGGCCGCGACGAGCGACTACGACCGCGCTAGGCCTGTGACGACCCGGCTCCGTCCCTGACACGCGGCAGAACAGTTACGTCGTCCGAGACGCTGCGGCGCCGATTCTGTGCCGAGCCGGCCTGCCGACAGGCCCCGCCCGCGCGATCCTCGGCCCGAAGCCTGTAGATGCACCAGCGGCCTATCGACTCCACCACGGCTTCAGACCCTTCAGGTGGGCGCGGACCGCCTCCAGGTAGGCAGTCTCGTGGTCACGCAGACCCCTCAGGTCGATCACGGACGGAGGGATGTTCATACCCGCGTCATTGTCCAGCGGGGGAGCGACCCACGCGCTGCTCATGGCCACCCCGGCGATGGCGCGCAGCTGGTCGATCAGGTCTTTGTAGGCGGCCCCGGCCGTCGGGGACTCCAGCAGGGTCCATGCCTGGTGGTAGGCCAGCCGAGCCTGGATCTCCCGGAGTGCCTCCGAGAGCCGGATCCGCTCTTCCGCAGGCTTGTCGGCACGTCGCCGCCGGATCGCGTACGGCAGCTCCTTGTAGGCGCTGTACGCCGCGAAGGCCTCGGCGAAAGCGGTGCGGAGCCGGTTACGTTCCTCCTCGTGGCTCTTGCGGCGGGCGACCCAGATGTTGATGGTCGCCGTGATCAGCGCAGCGAGGAACGCCCCGGACAGCACGGTTGCCAGCAGCAGTCCAGTCCCGCCCCCAGAGGCGGTGACGGGCGCAGCGGGCACGGTGGCGTGCGTGATGACGGTCGGCGTCGGGGAAGGCGAGGCGGCCAGGGCGAGGTAGATCATGCGGCCTCCGAGATAGGTGCAGGGGCGACGGGCGGGTGCTCGGCTTCCGGGCCGGCCCACTCGCCGGTCCGCCGCGACCATTCCTCGCGCATCAGGTGCGCGAGGATCAACCCCACGAGCCCGATCGCGCCGTCCCGCCGACGGTCCCAGCGCCGCTCGAAAGGATCTCCCGGGTACCACATACACAGCGAGCCGTCACTGTACCGGTGCGGGGACTGCGCCGGCCCATCAGAGAAGACCCGGGGGATCTCCGGGAGCCCGGGGCCGAAGGCGATGGTCACTCTCTGGTCGGGCAGATCCGGGTGTCGGACGTCGACGGCCAGGGCGAAGCCGCCCCGCTGTGCCTTCGGCGGCCGCGCTGCCCGCACTGCGAGCCCGGTGGAGGCGATACGGTGCTGGAAGACCAGCCGCGCGGCCGGCCCGGCGAACCAGGCCGGCCGGCACGCAAACGCCGGTCGCCTCACCTGACGCCGTGGCCATCGCCGAAGGCGCGGGTCGGCGGAAGCGTCATCGCTGCGCCGCCCAGTCCGAGCGCGGTCGTGGACACCGGAGCCGACTGCCGCAACACCGCGATCCTGGCGCCGAGCCCGCTGGCGGAGGAGTCGGCGACGTAGGCGTAGAACACCTTGGACAGCGCAGACTGCACCGCCTGCCGGTCACCATCGTTCGCAAGAGCCTGTGTCACACCGTCCGCCGCCGTGCGCAGCCGGCGCGCCGCCACATCCCGGGAGACCAGCAGCCGCACGTTGGGGGAGACCCCCGCCGGGTCGACGGTCGCGGAACCGGACGCCACCCGGGCCGCCGCGCTGCTCAGGACCACCCGCAGGCCAGTGGCCATCCCCATGCCGGGCTTCACGAACTCCCACGCCCACACCGTCAGGTTGTGCGAGGAGAACCCCGGCTGGCTGTACTGCTTGTTCCAGGCCTTCAGCAGCCGCACGATCCGGCGCCGAGTCTGCCGCAGCGCCGAGCTGCCCGAGGTGAACAGCGTCACGTGCCGCTCCGGGTCGGACGCCTCCCACCGGTTCTGCTCCAGGTTCGGGATCCACAGCCCCGACCCGTTCCGGCGGGTGAGCGCGACGACGAGATCGACCGTAGGGTCCTGGCCGTCCACGGGCTTCCCGAAGGTGAGCTTAGGCCCCCGCTTGGACGTGCCGCACCGTGCCTGCGGGTAGACCTTCCGCACAGCTGGCCCCAGCAGCCCGCACAGCTGCGAGGTGATATCACGTGGCGTCTGACCGCCTCCGTCCGGGCCCAGTTCCGGATAGATACGCCGGTCCAGTACCAGGCCGCCGTCACCGTCGCCGACCGGGTGGATGAAGGTGCGCTGCGCCAGGGAGCCGCTGGCGTACGTACGCAGCGCCCCCTTGAAACCGGACGCCGAAGAGCGCACCAGGTCGAGGCGTTCGCGCGCCTCGGCCAAGGGCTCGGGGTGTGCATCGATCTGGGCGCGTATGTCGTTGAGGATGTCCTCGGTGTACCCCATGGTGAACTCGATTCGCCTACGGGACCCGCAGGCCCCCCGGTGGCGCCCTGTCCGAGGGCGGGACGCGTGGTGGCGTCCGTCCCTCTTTGACGTCACATCACGCGAATCGTCCGGGGTCGCAGAAGAACCGCTGGTACCGGCGGCCTCAGTACCCGCCGGGAGCTACTCCATGCAGTCCTTGCAGACGGTGCTTCCGGAGGTGAACAGGGTCTTGGCCTTCGTCATGTAGCACTCAGCGCAGGTCCGGTCCGCGGCTGCCCGGGCGACGGTGCAGCCGCAATGCCCCTGAGGGCAGGCCGGCTGCTGGCACTGCGCGCAGATCCCCGTCACGGGGAAGCCGTCGCCGCAAATTTCGCACGTCCACCACGACGGGAACCTGGACGTCCCGCTCTCCGGCCTCGGTGCGGTGAATGCACGCCAGGCCACCTGATCGGGGGCGAGCACCGCCACCAGATGGTCCTCGTCCAGCCATTCGGCTTGGCCGTACAGATCGTCACTGCGATGCCCGTCACGGAAGAGGATATGGGTCCGGTCCACCTGGGCGTTGCTCCGGCTCTTCAACGCGGCACGAATCAGCGGGGTAGCCGATTGGTCGGAGCGGTACGCCGGCGGGATCATGCCGTGCCGGGCCGCAAAAACGACCCTGCCCTCCGAGTCGAGGAGCACCACGACACCGCTGCCGACGAAGAATTCCGAAGCCCGCACGCAGCAGGCCTCCCGCGACGCCTGCGAGCTACGAAACAGGCCGACCACGGCAGCGGCTGTCGGCCCGAACCTTCGAAGGGCGTCCGAAAGTTCGGCCTCAGGAAGCAGGACACACGCGGCGAACGCATCGCACGCTTCTTCTTCGAGACCCTCCGAGTCCCTCCAGACGAACAGGTTCCCGCCCAGGGCCGGGTCTGTCTGCTGTAGGTGGTGCCCCAGCTCGTGCAGGGCAGTGAACCCTCGCCGCCGCCTCGACCACGACTCACCCACCCGCAAGGTCGGCGGCTCGGTCGTGTCGTCGTAGCTGCCGGCGAGCGAGCAGCGGTCCGCGCCGCCGGTCTCCGGCACCATGCGTATTTGAATCTCTGGCCAGCGACCCAACTCTGCCAACGCGTCCTCGCGCAAGGCGGCAAGCCGCCCGGGATGCCGCTGCTCCAGGACGGCCAGTATCGCCACCGCCTGCTTCGGCGCCGCCTGAGAGAAGACCCGTTTCACCGGACCTCGCCCCGGCCGACCAGGAATTGCTGCAGGCGGGCGTCCCAGTCCGGGGACCCGCCACCGGTCTCGCGTGCCGCCAATGCGAAGGCACCGTAGCCGGCCAGCAAGCGTGCCTGGAGCTCGTCGGTCGCGTCCCCCAGCGCCAAGCGGCGCAGTGCGGGCCGCCATCGTGGGTGTTCCACAGCTTCAACCAGAGACCGCGGCAGCGGCCGCACGGAGGCGGCCACCTGCTCCTGCGGCAAGCCTGTTGCCTTGGCGATGCCCGCGATGTCCCCGGGTTCCAGCACTTCCTTCCCCCTCAAGATCGCCATGACCTGAGACTGGGGCCTTCCCAGGGCTGCGGTCAGTTGCGCGAGGTCGAGCCGGTCCCCGAGGAGGGCAGCCAGACTGGCCTTCCCCGGTTTGATCTCTTCATCGGAGACAAGTCTCGGTGCCTCGCACAGCTCAGTCAGGTCGTCCTCGAGTTCGGCCCGCAAGGCAGCCGCATCCTCGAACACCGAGCTCGGCTCGCGCCCCAGGCGGGTGGCCGCGGGAGGATCCTTGAGCAGCCCCTGAGCCCTGCTCTTGGCCCAGCCGACGACGTCGTTCTCCCAGGTATCGAGCACTTGGTCCAGCACCCGCACCGGAACTGTCTGCGGGAGGTCCCCCCAGATGGTTGCCTCCACACCGAAGACAGACCGCACCCCGTCCACGACTAGGCAGGATGTGTTCTCGGCAGGCGGATCCAATGTCACCGGGACAGCTGAAACCTCTCGGGCGCGTACCGCCAGGATCAGCACGAGGACAACAGCGGTGTCCCAACGCGCCCGCCACACCTGACCAACGTCGATCTCGACCTGGTCAGCGGCACCGAAACGCTCCAGAAGCCCTTCAGGCTGCAAGCCTGGCCTGGCAGCCCGTGCCGCAAGACGCAGCAGATACTCCGGCACATCCCATTCATCCATGATGTCCTCCTGCATCGACCCCTCGTGCAGGCCTCCACCATGCTCTGACGTCATACCGCGCGCCCTGTCCGCTCCAGACCACCTTCAGGCTTCGCACAGCTCGATCACCTCCGCTGCCACCGCCAGCCTGTCCGGCCGGCCCCCGATCAGCAGCCCCAGCTTCGCCTTTAGCCGCTTGATTTGGTGGTAGGCCTGTGACCGCCCGCAGCCCAGGTACTCCTGAACAGCGGCAGGAACCTCCAGCAAAAGGACCAGCCTGCGCTCTTGGGCGGAGAGTCTGCCAACGATCTCCGCAGCGCTCAACGCGATACTGAGCTCTTCTTCCTGGCCGATGACCGCGCTCTCAGGATCCTGCATCCCCTCACGGCCATCACTGGCCGACGGATTCGGCATGGCCTCATCCTCGGTCGCGACCTCGACAGGATCCAACGAAACAGGGAACCGCTGCGCGAAAACAGTCGCCAAGGTCGCCACCTCGACAGCACCCTGCGCAGCGGTGAACACCGCATGCAGAATCGCCACGATGGATGGCCGGTCAGCGACAGGAGAGCGACGCCTGTCGGTCGTCCACACGGGCACATTGACGTTCGTCACGCCGTAAGCCGCCTCGACAAGCTCCGCAATGGAGCCGGACCACAGTCCGGTCTGCGAGCCAGCAAGCCGCCAACGCCCAGCGCCTGCGTGACTGTCCGGAACCACCTCGAAAGCATCGTCCTTCCTCAGGACCTCTTCCAACCTCCGGCGCAAGGCACCGCGGGGAGTCTTACGCACCCAGTCGATCAGCCAATTGCGGATCGATCGACGCACCATCCTGCCCATCGAGGCATCATCCGTAGCCCGGGCCAACAGATCGGCAGTGACTGCGGCAATCCGGTCCACGAGGAACTCCTGAACGACGTCCTCGTAGTCGGCCTGCTGCCACCCCGCGGCAGGCACCAGGTCCGGAAAGCGACGCAGTTCCTCGCGCAGGAGCCGACTGACCAGCCGAAGGCCCTGTGGACCTAGATGGCCGAGATCGCAGAGCTCTTGGAACGTCGAAATGGCCTGCCCCCTAAATGTGGGCCCAGAGGCTACACCTGGCCGCCGCCTATTCCCGCGAGCGACACGCACACGGCCCCAGCAACCATCGTGCGACGGCTACGGTTTTCAGGCGGCTGCGCCCCGCGCCGAGGCTTAGGGAGCCCTGCCTCCCACAAGTTGGGCCGGACAAGATCGACAGACCACGCAGCTCCATGCCCGGAAGAGCGCCCGCAGATTCCAACCCCCTTCGTTACAGTTTCAGCCCGAGTTATGTACCGATGGGCTAGACTAGTTGGGAGACGTTACATCTGGGAAGGCGCGGTCGCCTGTGCCTGCGGGCTGTCCGCTGGCCAGGCCGACTGCCCGACCTTCCCCTCCCAACCCGCTTGCTGCTTCTGCTCTTGGAGTCCTCGGGTGTCTTCTTCGCGTTCGTCCCGTGCCGCCGGTGAGACGGCTCCCAATGCTGCTGCGCCGGACAGCCCCGGCAATGCTGCAACGCCCGCACCCCCGACAGAGCCGACCGCCGCTCCGGCTCCACGCTGGGCGGGCACCTGGCCCATGCGCTTCCCGAAGCCTCCTGCCCCATCCGGTACCGCACCCGGTACGACCTCCCCAGCCTCGGAAGCACCCGCCCCTCCCGGATCACAAGCCCCGGCTCTCACCAGCCCGGCGACGCTACACGAGGCTCGCAGCACCCTCCCGCAGTTGATCCGCGCCGCCACGGCGGGCACGCCCACGCCGCTGGCCCGCGGCCGACACCACGCACTGCTCACCACCCCTGCCCAGGCAGCCGAACTGGGCTGGGACCTTACCCATTCCGCGGTGCTCGGCATCGCGGATGCCCGCAGAAAGCTCGGCGACCTGATCCAGCACGCCTCCGAGGGCCACCCCCAGGTCCTGCGCCGCCACACCACCCCCGTCGCCGTACTAATCCCGGCCGCCGCGGACGCCACCCCCATCCCAGCAGCCCAGTTCACCCCCGTCCCGGCCGCTGCGGCGGTCCCCGGATCCACCGCACCGTCGACGGATCAGCAGCCCGCCCAGGCAGCCGCTCCGGCCACAGCAGCAACCGGGACCACGGCCCCCACACCCGCCTCGACCGGCCCCGTGCCAGCGGCTGCTGCCACCCCGTCAGGACCCCCACAGCCGGAACCGGCGCCAGCAGACACAGCAGCGCCTGCAACTGCCAGCACACCGCCCGCCGTCCCTGCCTCGCCTGGCGCCACACCAGCGGCATCCACCGCCCCGGCCCCAACTGCTCCACCGTCCGCGCCCACCACCATGACCACCGGCCCACTGACCGCTCCGCCAAGCTCCGCTGCCCCCATGGCATTTGGCGCCGCACCCGGCACTCCGGCTTCCCCGCACCCAGCTGCACTGCCGACCGCCTCGCCAGCGGCCCCCTTGACCCCGTCCGAGCCGCCCCCGCCAGCCGCATCCCTCATGGCGCCCGGCGTCGGGCACCACACCGCCAGCCCGGCCATCGGCCCGTCGCCCACCGCTGCGCCGCGGACCCCGCGCCGCCTGGCCGCGCTCGCCCAGGCCCTGGACACCGTCCTTACCCCCACCACCCCGGCCGGCGAATCCACCACACCCGCACCCCTGGTGGGCCTCCCGACCGGGATCCGCGCCCTGGACGACGCTCTCGGCGGCCTGCAGCCCGGTCGCTTCTACCTCGTCGCCGCCGCGCCGGGCGCCGGATCCAGCCTGATCGCCACCGCCGCCGCACGCACCAGCGCCCTCGACCAGCACCAGCCCGTCCTGTATGCCGCCTCCGGACTGACCCGCGCCGACGTCGCCGCCCGGATCGTCGCCGCACACCTGCCAGTCGACTACCGCCGCCTGCGAGCCGGCCGCCTCACCCCCACTGAGCAGGGCGACGTTGCCGCCCTGCACCACCTCCTCACCTCAGCACCGCTGTACATCGACGACGGCACCGACCTGACCACCGCCGCTATCGCCGAGAGCGTCCCGCACCTTCCCGGCCTGGCCCTGCTCGTGATCGACCGCCTACAGGCCGCCGAAGACCCCCGACTCCCGCTGTCCGGCCCCGAGCGGATCACCGACGCCGCCCAGGCCCTCGCCCACCTCGCCCGCACCCACGGGCTCCCCGTCCTGGCCGCCGTCGACACCGACGACCCCCACCTGATCGCCGCGCTCAGCCTCGACATCACCCTCACCCTGACCCGCGACACCGACCAGATCCACGCCACCATCACCGAACGCGACCTCGGCCCCCAGGCCACCCTCGTCCTCCACGCCGACCTCGCCCACGCCCGCATCACCGACCCCCCCACCCCCATCACACCGCCCGCCCCCGACCAGCTCACAACGACCAACCCCTACTGGACGATCACCAGCCCTGCCACGCCCACCCCGGCGCCGGAGGCGCCACCCACCTGGCCCGCCAGCAGCCCCGCGCAGCCCCCCCAAGCCCCCATCGACCCCCTCCCGGACCCCACGCCAACCCGGCCCGACCCGCCGGCCCCTACCGCCGCTGCACCCGGGCCGTCACCACACCGCACCGCCGCGCCCCCTGCCGGGGGCGGGTACGCCGGCCGGGACTACAGCTACTTCACCGGCATGATCGCCCGCGCGGTCGACGAGGCCCTCCAGGACTGCGACGGCGACGTTGCGGCCGCGACCGAGGCCCTGGTGAAAAAGGCCGTGCCGAACGCGATGGCCTTGTTCGAGGCAACCCGCGTCGGCGGCAATTACGAACACACCGTCTACCCCGAAACCTTGGAATTCCTCCGAAAGAAAACCAAGGACGGCGCCGACGAAATCTGGGAAGGCCGCCACAACTGGACTAACGCCCACCTCATGGACGCCCTCCAAAACGGCACCCACCCCCCGGTCACCGTGGCCGCCCTGGACACCAACGCCAGCTTCCTGTCCGCTTTCAAGACCTACCTGCCCATCGGCGCCCTGGTCCACAACCCCGACGGCGGCTTCGACCCCAAGCGCTCCGGCATCTACCGCCTCCCCACCCGCCCCACCTGGCACCACCCCCACCTGCCCGACCCCATCGGCAACCGCCGCGAAGACGGCCCCGTCCTCCTCGACGACGCCACCATCCGCCTGATGATCCGCTGCGCCCGGCTCGGCCTGTGCGAGCCCCCGCACATCACTGAGAGCTGGACATCCGGCGCCAGCGAGGGTCTGTTGGAAAAGTTTCGCCGGGTCCTTACCGAAGCCCGTGAAAACGCCATCAAGACCGATGACACGGTGACTGTAGAATACGTCAAAGCGATGTATTCAAAGTTCACCTCCACCATCGGAGAATCCAGCGTCAACCGTGACATCCGCCGACCCGACTGGATGCACATCATCCGCTCCCAAGCATTCGCGAACCTCTGGTACAAGGCCCATCGCGCCCACAGCAACGGCCTGACCGTCGTCCGCGTCCGCGGCACCGACGAACTCCATGTCACCGACGGCGACTGGCGCACGGTATTCACCGAAGGCCGCTTCACCACCCAGATGAAACAAAAAGACCAATACCCCCTGCCGAGGAAGAGCGCCCGATAGATGTCGACCGACGGATGGAAGAACTTCGGCACCTACGGCGCGCACCACGACCCCGGAAACGTCCACGGAAAAATTGCCCTCGCCCGCGCCCTCGAAGACGCCCTGGAACGCATGATCATCGACGGCGGGATCAAGTCCCCAGTCAGCACCCGTCGCGGCCTGAGGGCCCGCATGCGCTACCTCACCACCACCAAGGGCGGCCCCCAAGCCCTCGCCGACGCCGGCATCACCGCTACCCCCGCCACAATCCGCGCCTGGACCCGCGGCACCCAGCGCCCGCGCCCGGCCAATCTCGAAGCGATCGACACCGCCTACTGGAACCTGCGCGCCCACAACGTGCTCGCCAATCCCGGCGCCTTCAAGCAGCACCTCAACCGCGACGGCCGCGGCACCCGCATCGAGATCCACCCCATCAATCAGGCTGTCGTCGACCAGCCGCGCCGCCGCGCCAACCTGAGGATCCAGCACCGGCAGGTCCGCTACATCTGGGACGACGCCGTCGACGCCCTCGTCGCCGGCGACCTGGACACCCTGGAAGACCTCTGGGACGACGTCATCGCCGAACTCGACTCCGACTGGGGTGCCTACACCTACGTCTCCTACATCGGCATCGGCGCCTGACTCGACCGCCCGCCGCGGCCAGTCTGGCCGATGCAAGACGATACTTGGCAGCGCGATCCCGTCGGCTGCCGGGCGGCACCCAGACAAGGTCCGCGACCCCGGCGGACGCGTGACCGCGTACTCCTTGGCGATGAGGTACACCGAGCAGCGGCCGTACAGCGCTCCACCGGGTGCCCACAGCTCATGCAGTGCCTGCCGTCGGCTGGGCTTGTTCAGCTCCGGAGCCTGGGTGGCGCTGGCGTCTGGCCCAGTTGCGTGACCGAGGGCTGGCCTGCGCGTCGTCGATGGCGACGGACGTGTAGACCAGGTAGCAGTCGAGCGCAGCGGACTCCTTGACAACCCCTCCTACATCGCCAACCTGACCGCCGGCCACGAGCTGCGCCGCAACGAGAACGTCTTCGTGTTCTCCCAAGCCACCGCGTCAGCCCAGCTGATCCAGTTCATAACCATGGTTGGCGCCCCTGCGGGGATCCCGGACACCGGCGCCCACTTGCACCCCCTGGCCACCGGCGCCGTCGACCGCGACACCAGAAGGTGCAACACCAACTGCCCCACAGCGGTGAGACGCACCTGCTCGGCGACGCCGCGCCGCCCGTCACCGGACCCCACCCGGCCGCCGAGCAGGCCCGTGCCGCCAGACGTACAGAGCAGGCGATGCGGCCGTCGCCGTCGTCGGCGCGGCCGGCGTAGAGCACCGGCATCACACCCGCGGTGGTGTGGGTGGCGGTTTCGCATTCGATGTCGGGAGTGCGGTCCGAGTGCCCTCGGCCAGGCGCGGGCGAACCGGTCGGCGTCGACGACCAGCCCGCATACCCGCCAAAGCGCCACGACCGCGCTCTCCAGTGGCAGCACCGTTGCGCACCGCGCGCAGACCTGGTGCAGCACCTCCAGCACCAACTGCTTCGGGTCGCCCGCAGCCCTGCCCGCGTGCTAGCAGTGGC
This sequence comes from Peterkaempfera podocarpi, assembly GCF_042466665.1. Taxonomy (GTDB): domain Bacteria; phylum Actinomycetota; class Actinomycetes; order Streptomycetales; family Streptomycetaceae; genus Peterkaempfera; species Peterkaempfera podocarpi. The sequence goes on along the minus strand of NZ_CP162102.1, from coordinate 1,612 downwards.
GGCTCCACCGCTCGCCCTCGACCGGGACGTGCCACTTCCCGCCGCCGCCCGACGGCCCCAGCGCCACCTGGGCCTCGCATACCGCAGGCACAAGCATCCCCGTCCGCTCCAGATCAGCACGCCGCAGCGCCTGCACCACCCCGTTCATGGGTTGACGTCGATGACCCGGACTGGCTGCCTGGCCCACCGGCCCGGATCGGTGGTGGCGACGAACGCCTCGTCCGGCCGTTCGGGGCTCGGGGCGGCTACCACCGCGCACTGCGCCGCCGCCCAGCCCTGCTGGCGTCCCAGTGCGAGCGCGCCGGCGAGGTCGAGGTCGACCACGGTGACTCCGGGCAGCGCGGCCAGGTGTTCGGCGGTGCCCGGCCGTTCTCGGTCGGCCTCCACCAGCGCGCACACTGGCGCGTACAGGTGCCAGCCGGCCTCCTCGTGGGCCCGGTGGATCAGCCGCGACGCGAGGAGGTTGCCGCGGCCCGCCGCCAGCATCGCGGTCTCGTCGAAGACCACGTGCACGGACTCGGTCACGCGGCGCCCCGCGCGAGCCGCCGGTCCAGCTCCACGTCCAGCGCCTTCTCCTCCTCCGGCGAAGGGCAGTATCCGGTCCACCTCGCCAGCTGCTGCCGGGCCTGCTCGGCGCGCTCGGCGCGCTCGGCCGGGGTGAGGACCTCGTCGGCCAGCCGGGACAGGTAGGAGCGCAAAGACAGCCCCTCCGCGGCAGCCACCTGGGCCAGCCGGTCTTTCGCGGCTGCCGGGATTCTCACGTTGGCGTCGGTCATCTCAGGTCACGTCCTTCACTCCAGGGTGCGGGTACGCACCCGTACCCACACCCTTTCACATCACAGAAGCCCCGCGCAGCCCACCGCCTTCGCGGTGCGCAAGCTGCAGGTCCGCTACATCTGGGACGACGTCATCGCCGAGCTGGACTCCGATGTGGGCGCCTAACCTACGTCGCCCACATCGGCCTCGGAGTCTGACCAGCCGGCGGGGCGCGTGGCACCAGCGCGGTCGGCCGGGCCCTAGGTGAATTCCCTGCCCGGCGGCGCGCATTTAACGCGACCCAGTGCAGAAGAGCCCTGCACCTCGCCGGAAGCGTCAGAATGGAGGAACACGGTAGGTGCCTCAGACCGTAGATTCCCGAGCCACCCGGGGGCCCGGTACAAAACCGATTCGTAACCGCAGCGGCTGTGTGATATGTGTAACGTCAAGCGAACCGGATATCGAATAACCGGTTGAGCCCGTAGCGAGAATCCAATCTGATGCACTTACGGACTCTGCGCGCCGCGGGTAGACCTCTGAGTGGTTCACACCATATTCAGACCCCTAGAGCACGAAGAGTAGTCGTTACAGAACTTGTAAGGGGCGTGAAAGCGTGACATACTCGGGTACATAGTAGTTCAGAGGAAGCGCCCGGAGGGCGCCGAAGCAGAGACCAGACATACGGCCGGCCAGCCTGCAGCAAGGCCAGAGCCTGCTCGCCGAGCAGGAAATACCAGCTCACACCAGTTGACTCCGCGAGAGAACGCCGACACCGAGGCCTCCGACTCGCCACAGCAACCCAGCAGAATCTGTAACGGTATCAGTCAGCTCGGACACCGCCCCCTAGCCAGCTTCT